>CALCHX010000001.1 GCA_937906875.1 uncultured Gemmatimonadota bacterium
AGCCGGATCTTCCAGATCGGGCAGTCACAGGGCGGCCGTGGTTTCACCCGCGTGAAGGAGTTGCTCTGGCCAGCGATGGAGCGCATCGAGGCGCTCCAGAGGGGCGGCCAGTCCATCACCGGCGTGCCGAGCGGCTTCCACGATCTGGACGAGATGACCTCCGGCTTCCAGCCGGCCGACCTGGTCATCATCGCCGCCAGGCCGTCCATGGGGAAGACGGCCTTCGTGCTGAACATCGCGCAGAATGCGGCCATCACGCACAATGTTCCGGTTGCGTTCTTCTCGCTCGAGATGAGTAAGGAGTCTCTCGTGCAGCGAATGCTGACGAGCGAGGCGCGAATCGACGCGCAGGACCTCCGACGCGCCCGCCTGCGCGATGACGACTTCCCACGCCTGGCCCGCGCCGCCGGCATCCTCAGCGCGGCGCCCGTCTACATAGACGACCAGCCCGGCATCACCCTGCTCGAGATGCGCTCCAAGGCACGCCGACTGAAGTCCGAGAGTGGGGTGGGGATGGTGGTCGTGGACTACCTGCAACTCATCGCCGGCCCGGCCAATTCGGAGAACCGTCAGCAGGAGATCAGCCAGATCTCCCGCGGGCTGAAGGCGCTCGCGAAGGAACTCAGCGTGCCGGTGCTGGCGCTGTCGCAGCTCTCCCGCGCCCCCGAGCAGCGCGCCGGCGACCAGAAGCGTCCCCAGATGTCGGACCTTCGTGAATCAGGGGCAATCGAGCAGGACGCTGACCTCATCATGGCCATCTACCGCCCCGAAGTCTACGCCGAGAAGGAGGAGGGGCGGTTGATGAACCCGGAGTTGGAGGGCGTGGCCGAGATCATCATCCTGAAGCAGCGGAATGGTCCGATCGGTACCGTCGGTCTGCACTTCCACAAGCAGTACACGAGGTTCGAGAACCGGTCCAACCGGCACCAGAGTTGATGGCCCGCGCACGCACTCTCTACCGGTGCTCCGAGTGTGCGGCGGAGTCGCCGAAGTGGGCAGGGCGCTGCGACGCCTGCGGAGAGTGGAACTCGCTGGTCGAGGAAGTGGTCGCGGCGAAGCCATCCGGTCGTGCCGCTGCCCGTCGTGCCGCTGGTTCGCCGACGGCCAACGTCGGTGGCGGCAACGTCGGCATAACGGCGCGCCTGTCGGACATCCGCGGGACCGAGCGTGAGCGGTGGCGCAGTGGCCTCAACGAACTCGATTTCGTCCTCGGCGGCGGCGTCGTGCCGGGCTCGATGATACTCGTCGGTGGTGAGCCGGGCATCGGCAAGTCGACCCTCCTGCTCCAGGCTGCGGCGCGATTGCAGGAGAACGGCCAGACGACGCTCTACGTGTCGGGGGAGGAGTCGCCGCTGCAGGTGAAGTTGCGCGCTGATCGGCTCACGGAGAATGCCGGCGGTGTCACGTTGCTGAGCGAGACACAACTGGAGACCATCCTCGCCACCGCTGCCGCACAACGACCGACGGTGCTGATCGTGGACTCCATCCAGACGGTCTTCACGGCGGACCTGGAGGGCGCGCCCGGCAACGTCGGCCAGGTGCGTGAATGCGCAGCGCGATTGATGCGCTTCGCCAAGGAGAGCGGAACGGCGATCTTCGTCGTTGGCCATGTCACGAAGGGTGGCGGGATTGCCGGCCCGAAGACGCTGGAGCATATCGTGGACACCGTTCTCTACTTCGAAGGGGAGAACACGCTCGACCACCGGGTGTTGCGGGCGACCAAGAACCGTTTCGGCAGCGTCGACGAGATTGGCGTGTTCCGCATGACGGCGTCAGGGCTCATCCCGGTGGACAATCCGTCCGAGTTGTTTCTCGGCGATCGAGGACTGAGTGCCTCGGGCAGCGCCGTGACAGCGTTGATGGAGGGATCACGGCCGCTACTGGTGGAGATCCAGGCACTGGCCGCAAAAGCCGGGTTCGGCACGCCGCAGCGTGTGGCGACGGGTTACGACGGTCGGCGACTGGCGCTCCTGCTGGCAGTGCTGGAAAAGCGGGCAGGGCTTTCATTCGCCCAACTCGATGCCTTCGTCAACGTCGTCGGCGGCCTGCGACTGCAGGAGCCCACCGGCGACCTGGCGGTTGCCGCGGCGCTCGCCTCCAGCGTCCATGATCGGGCCCTCGCACCAGAGGCACTGTTCATGGGCGAGGTGGGGCTGGGCGGCGAGATCCGACCCGTATCGCAGATGGAACGGCGGCTGTCGGAGGCCGCCAACCTGGGAATGCGGCACGCGTATGTGGCCGAGCGTGCAGTTCCGCGGCGGGCCCCGAAGGAGATACGGGTGATAGGTGTGCGTACCATCGATGAACTGTTCCGCCTGCTCTTTGCCTGAGGAAGCCCCGTAACAGATGGCAATCGCGCCGATGTAGGTTAGGGCGAGCCCGCCCACGCCGGAGCCGCATCCGTCGACCGATACTGATCCACCAGACAACCCCTGCACCGATGTCCGAGCAGCCAGCCACCACCCCTTCTCCGCCCGAGTTTCAACCCGACGTGGGAGTGATCCTGGTAGCCGCCGGAACAGGGAGTCGGGCTGGGGGAGCCGAACTCAAGCAGTTCCGCTGGGTAGCCGGAAAGCCGATGTTGCTCCATGGACTGCAGCTCTTCCAGTCGCGTCCCGACGTCGCGATGGTGGTGTGCGTGTTGCCACGTTCACACGCTGGCGATCCGCCGCCATGGATCTTCCAGAGCGACCTGGAGCGGCTGGGCGTGACCGTGGGAGGACGTACGCGAGGCGAGTCTGTGATAGCCGGACTGCAGGAACTTCCCGATGAGGTCAGGGTGGTGCTCGTGCACGATGCCGCGCGTCCACTTCTCACGATGGATGTCGTGGATCGGGTGATTCATGCTGTGCGGGGTGGGACGGGCGCGGTTGCCGCACTCCCGGTGGTGGACACGCTGAAGGAGGTGGACGAGGAGGGGCGAGTGGTCCGGACGGTGGAACGGGCAAACCTCTGGCGCGCGCAGACGCCGCAAGGATTCCCTCGTGAGATGATAGACCAGGCATACGTCACGGCCCGCCGCGACCGGCTGGAGGCTACCGACGATGCCACTCTCTGCGAGCGACTCGGCTACCCGGTGGTGATCGTCCGGGGCAGTGAACGGGCCATGAAGATCACGGAAGCTGCTGACTTCGACCGTGCTGAGGCGCTTGCCGCTCTGGACGCCTGATGCCGGCTTCTCTACCTTCTCTACCGTTCTGGTCGATTGACGAGGTCGAGGCGTCCCTCTCGCGCATCATCGCACATCTGCTCGGCGGTCGCATACTCGCCTATCCTACCGAGACCGTTTACGGATTTGGCGGGGCGGTGGACGAGCAATCGGTGGAGCGTATCGTCGCTCTCAAACGCCGTCCACCCGGCAAG
>CALCHX010000002.1 GCA_937906875.1 uncultured Gemmatimonadota bacterium
GGGCATCGGGGTCGTGCTGGCGGCGATCTCGGCAGGGTTCGCCATCCGGCGCTGGCTGCGCGCCTAGCTGCGATAGACTGACGGGCTGCCGCCGCGCGGGCTGCGGCATCCATCACGATCTGGACCGGGAGAGGACCATGCCCAGGGAACGCGGCGAGAAGGTCGTCGCGACCAACCGTCGCGCACGCCACGACTACCTCATCGAGAAGACGTACGAGGCGGGCCTCGTGCTCACCGGCACTGAGGTGAAGTCGCTGCGCGAAGGTCGCGCGAACCTCACCGACGGCTATGCGTACATCAAGGACGGCGAAGCGTTCCTGGATGCGGTGAACATCCCGCAGTACCTGCAGGGCAACTGGACCAACCACGCCGCCCGGCGGGTGCGCAAGCTGCTGCTGCACAAGGAGGAGATCGTGCGACTCTCGCACGCGGTCGCCGCCGGCGGTTACACGCTGGTGCCGCTGCGGCTGTACTTCTCCGACGGACGCGCGAAGGTCGAGATCGCGGTGGCCAAGGGCAAGCGCGAATACGACAAGCGCCAGACGCTGCGTGAGCGTCAGGACAAGCGCGAGGCCGAGCGCGCGATGCGCACGCGCAACCGGCTGGGTGAGTGATCAGGGGATCGGCTCGGCGGGCGCGGTCGTGGCCTGGGCCTGATCGCTGAACGCCGTCTTGGGCCCCACCGCCAGCAGTGCGGCACCCGCCAGCGCCGTCACGCCGCACACGACCCACACCGTCACGTAGCCCGCGAATGACCCGGCAGTGCTGTCTGCCGCGCCCGCTGCGCCGCGCAGCAGGGCGATGCCGAACACGCACGACGCGATCGCGCCGCCCACCGTCTTCACCGAGTTCGTGAGGCCGGTGGCCACGCCCGTCTGCGTGTGCGAGGCAGCGGATGCGGCGGCCGCCGGGAGGGCGGCCACGAGGGCGCCCGAGCCGAGACCGACGATCACCATGTTCACGATGACCTGCAGGTAGCTCGTGTGCAGCGGCAAGAACAGCAGGAAGCCCCCGCCCACCAGCAGCGCCGCCACAATGAGGGCGATCCGCGGAGCGACCAGGCGAGCTGCGAGCGGGTAGGCCAGCGCGCCGGTGATCATGGCGATCAGGTAGATCCCGATGATCAGCGACGTCGCGAAACCGCTGGTGCCCAGCCCGTAGCCGTACACGCCCGGATCGGTGCGCGCGAACGTCGACAGCGGCGCCTGCGCACCCAGCACGCTGACTCCGAACAGGCCCGCGGTAAGGAACACCGGACCCAGGGCCGGGGAGCGGAACATGCGCACGTCGATGAGCGGGTCGTGGCAGCGCAGCTCCCACAGGGCGAACGGGACGACCAGGGCGACGCCCAGTGCCACCACCAGCCATGACAGCACGTCGCCCGGGCCGTTCAGGCGCAGCAGGCTGAGCCCTCCGGTGAAGGCGATGAGCGCCAAAGAGATGAGCACCAGGCCCCCCGTGTCGAACACGCCACCGGTGGGCTCGGGCGACTCGCGCACGCCGACCAGCACCACCACGAAGCAGACCACGATCATGACGGCCGGCACGAGCAGCACCACCCACAGCGGCAGCGCGTCCACGAGCGCCCCGCCGGCGAGCGCGCCGATGATGGCGCCGGACTCCAGCGCGGCCACGAGGAATCCGGCCGCACGGGCCGTGATCGTCGAGCGGCCCGGCATCCGTCGCGCACGCGACCAGATGAGGGCGATCTCCAGGGGCAGCCAGACGACGTAGAAGCCCATCAGCGCCCACCCGGCCAGGAACACGGGGAAGGAGTCGGTGAAAGGCAGCACGAAGGCCGCCGCGGCGGTGACCGCCGTCGAGATGAGCAGCATCCGCTTGTGCCCGATCATGTCGCCGAGTTTGGCGAACGCCGGAACGACGAGAGCCGACAGCATGAGCTGGGTGCCCTCGAGCCAGTTGACATCGGCGTCGTGGATTCCCAGGTGCCGCGCGATGTCGGTGAGCATCGGCGTGTAGTAGCCCTGGAGGACCCCACTGGTGAACTCTACGAACGCAAGGAAGCCGACGACGCCGGCCAGCGTTCCGATCGAGACGCGGGCGGACGGGGCACGGCGCGTCATGCGAGCTCCTTTGCGGGCCGTGGATCGGGTGCGATCACTCTAGCTGCTGGATGAGCGCGCGGTGGAACCGCTCGCCGCGCTCGAGCGAGGTGATCTCGACCCGCTCGTTGACACCATGGATGCCGGCACGCTGCGCTGCCGACATCCTCAGGGGTGCGAAGCGGTAGACGCAGGGCGAGAAACGGTGGAAATGCCGGGAGTCGCTGGCCTGCATCATGAGGTACGGCACGGGCGCGGCATCCGGGTAGGAGGCCTGCAGCGCGGTCGTCAGCGCGGCGAACGCGGCGCCGACGGCCGGAGACTGCGGCGAGGGGTCGCTGCCTTCGAGAACCTCGATGGCGACCTTCGTGTCGGCGATCCGGCGGCGTACCCGGCGCACCGTGGACTCCACGGTCTCGCCGATGCCCACACGAAGGTTCACGGTCGCCGACGCCTGTGACGGCAGGACGTTGGCGGCGGTGCCCCCCGTCGACATGGTCGCGGCCACCGTCGTGCGCACGAACGCCGCAGCCTCACCGCCCATCGTGGCGAACACGCGCGCGGACAGCCACGGCCAGCCGGCGAGGGCGCGGTACAGCAGTCGTGCGGGCCCCGTCGCGCGGCGGGCGAATGCCGTGAGCATCTGCGAGATCGCGACGGGCGTGCGGGGGCGGAACGTGCGCGCGTCGAGTCTGTCGACGGCGCGGGCGATGCGGCCGACCGCCGTCATCGCCGGGGGAGCGGAGGCATGCCCGCCCTCGCCTCGGGCGCTCAGCCGCAGCGTCATGACGCCCTTCTCAGCCAGACCGATCATCGCGACCTCGCCGGTGACGAAGGGCAGCGGCGCGTCGACGACCGCGCCGCCCTCGTCGAGCACCAGCCAGGGGATCTCGCCGCGCTGTTGGAAGGATGCCGCGATCTGCTGCGCAGCCGCACCGTATGTCTCCTCGTTGCCGCCGAACGAGAGGCAGACGTCGCGCGCGGGGGTGAAACCAGCGGCGAGCAGGTTCTCCACTGCCTCGAGGATCACGATGAGCGGCCCCTTGTCGTCGAGCGTGCCGCGTCCGTGGACCCAGCCGCCCTCGATACGGCCCTCGAACGGGGGATACGTCCACGGATCGGACTCGTCGACGGGGACGACGTCGAAATGCGCCATGAGCACGAGCGGCCCGTCCGGTGCGCTGCGTCGTCCGCGCCAGCGCAGCAGCAGCCCGAGCTCGCTGTGCGCGGTCTGCTCGAGGTGCTCGTGCACGAGCGGATACAGTTCCCGGATGAGCGCGAGGAACTCGTCGAACGGCGCCATGCCGCGCGCGTCGAGCTCGGCCGACACGGTCGGCACCTGGACCATGCGTGACAGACGCTCGGCGACGCCCGGGCGCGGGGTGAGGTCGGTCATCGTGCGACGAACCTCGCTTCGATCGCCGCCGAGACGGGGATCTCGTCGGGTCGGGCATCGATGGCTGGCGCGGCCGCCGGGCCGTCGAACGAGGTTCTGGCCATTCGCGGGATCGTCGGTGGGGCATCGTGGCCGAGCAGTCCGGCGTCGGAGATCTCCACCGCAGTCACCGCCTCCAGGCCCAGCGCGCTCGCGTAGGCATGGGCGCGTTCGACGGCGACCTGCACCGCCGCAGCGGCTGCCTCGCGCTCGAGCGCCGCCGCGGTCTGGCGGGTGAGCCGCCAGATGATGTCGCCGACCTGCACGCCGTCGCGCTGTGCGACCTCGCTGAGCCACCAGCTGAGCGCGAGGAAGTCTGTGAACGTCGCCGTCAGCTCGACCGCCGCGTGGTGCACGAGCGCCAGCTGCGTGCCGTCGGCGTTCCACGGGCGCTCCGACCACACCGATGCGCGCCGACTCGACCAGTCCACTAGGCTCCCGGCATCCTTGCGCGCGGCGAGGTCGTCGCGGATCGGCGTCGCCAAGGTGGCGATGCGCTCCACCACCGCACCGCGCTCGGGCCCCGACGTCTGCACCGAAACGTGGGCGACGGCCTCCTCGGGCGCGCGCAAGATCTCGTACTCACCGCGCACGGTGATGGTGACCTCGGACATGCATCGAGCCTAGGGCGGCCGACGTCGACCCGCAGCACCGCCACCAGACGGGCTGACTGTCGGGAATTCCGGACGCCGGGAATCCGTTGTAAGCTAGGACGCTCGGGTGCTGCGGCATCCGGTGACAACTCCACAGCGTGACAGCGGCCGCTCCCGATGGAGCAGACACGGGGATGATCGGTTTCGACGTCGCCTGTCTATTCACGAGAAGCGGGCCGAGGATGCAGGGTTATCTCGTGAACGCTCCCTGCAAAACAATAAGTGCCAATGCAAAGCGCACTGACTTCGCCCTCGCTGCGTAAGCGGGCCCGATAGTCCGTCAGACCGCATGTGATCCCGGTGCGGACCCTGGCGTCATCTAGGGATCTTGCTGTGCGGCGGCGTCTGGACGTCGCACGGGACTTCTCCCAGGCTGGGCTTGTCGACTTAGGTGTCTGTGACAAAGGTCGGAGCCGAGTAGAACGTCTGCACAGACTGCGCCCGGAGAAGGCGTGGAGATTCAGCGATGGACGGGGGTTCGATTCCCCCCATCTCCACCAGCCGTTGTCACGGATGAAGGCCCGAGAGCCGCGGAAATACGCGGATCTCGGGCCTTTGTCGTTTGTGGCGGTTTGTGATTTGCCCACAATTTGCCCACATCTGAGCACCCCTCAAACGCCCTGAAACGACCACAACCGCGTCACGTCGGCGTCGAGCCCGCCTTGGTTCATCCGCGATGCGACGTCGGCGAGGTCGTCTTCGAACAGGTCGGCATAGGTGTCGAGCGTCATGGCGGCGGACTTGTGGCCGAGCATCCGCTGCACCGCCTTGACGTTCGCCCCCGACGAGATCGCAAGACTCGCGGCCGTGTGCCGTAGGTCGTGCGGTGTCAGTCGCTCGACGCCCGAGCGCTCGAGGGCCGCCGCGAACCACGATGTCGTGCCGACGCTGGTCTTCGCTCGTCGCAGGTGGTTACCGTCGACGTCGGTGAACACGAGGTCGTCGGGGCCCTTGCCATTGCACATCTGCTGCAGAGGTATCTCGAGGAAGTCGGGGAACGGAACGATGCGGCGCTCCCAGTTCTTCGGCGCTCCGATGACGATGCGGCCTTCGACCTCGACCGCGGCTCGGTTGACCTGGATGCGCTGCTTGTCGAAGTTGATGTCGCGCACGTGCATGCCGATCGCTTCGCTCCAGCGGAGCCCGCAATACGCGAGGACGAGGAGAAGCGTCCGATAGGTTGACGTGCTTGCGGCTTCCGCGAGGCGGACGACTTCGGCGTGCGTCAGGTAGCGGCGCGGCTTCTCCGATCGCTTCGTCGGAAGGTTCTGCGCGCCGCGGGCGACGTTGCGGGGAATCCGTCCGTCGCGGACGGCGGTGTCGAGGATGCCGGCGAGCACGCCAAGAGCGCGGTAGACCACGGTTGCTGAGCGAGGCTTTCCGACGACTGCGCTGCTTTTCGTGCGGTTGGTCGCAGCCGTACCCTCGGAGAGCTCGCGGATCCATTGCTCGACTTGCGAAGCGCGGATGTCGCCGATGCGCGTGTCCTCCCAGCGCGGTCGTACATACACCCGCCAGGACGTCTCGAGTGAGCTGTAGGACGACGCCTTGAGGGAGTGGCGCTTGTTGCGCATCCACTCGCTTCCGAGATCGCCGACCGTCGCTCTTGCCGCGGCGGGGTCAATGTACGAGCCATCTGATCGGGCGACCTCGGTGCGAGCGAGGAAGATCTCCGCATCGCGCTTGGTGCGGAACCCGCGCTTCTCGACCTGGCGGTTCGTGTTGTCGTCGCGCCACCGAGCACGATAGCGGCGGCCGGCCGCTGCCTGATAGCTCGCGATGCTTCCCATGATGCGCCTCGGGGTCAGGCTAGCTCAGGGTGCCGACGCTGGGAACGTCGGTGGTCGCGCAGGGGATCCCCATCCGGGCGGGTGAGGATCGATTCGGATCCCTTACGGGGCCGCGCGCGCTGAACGAAACCCCGCGGGCGTTCGGCCGTCTCCCCTGCCCCGGCCAGTGTCATCGGCGAAGCGCCACGATCGAACGGGCACGGTGGGCTGCGGCGGCCTCACGTTAGAGTACCGTGAGCGCACCATGTTCGATTGGTTCTTCGCCTTTGCCCCGGCCGCTCAGCGGGACATGCCGCGCGACGGGATTGCGACGATCGGCGGATTAATCGCTCTGTGGATCGCGGCGCTGACGTACCGGCGTAACGTCCGACTCAAACGGGAAGGGGCGGCGCGCCTCGTACTCGCCATCGAACGGCGTACCCTTCTCTACCCCGTCGGCGCAGAATTCGAGGTAGAGCTCGAACAGAGCGACCTCGTCGTCAATCCAGCGCTACTGCAAATATTGAGAGCCGCATGAACGCGTCCAGCGCCGACGCGACGGATCCGCTTGATCCGCAAGAGGCCGATACGCTGCTAGCGGACTTCCAGACGCGCGCGGTCGCAATCCCGACCGGCCCGAACGCCGCGGCCGAGTTGGACCAACTCGAAAAGGACATCCTCGCTTCGCAGCTGAGCTACTCCCACATCGTGCTTGCACTATTCACAGTGAGCTCGGTGACCGTCAACATCGGCGACGACCTCGACGACAACACGCTCGTCACCACAGGGCTGATGAGAGCGACCGCGCTGCTGTCCGCGACTCCCGAACCCGTTCTGATCTCTCAGCTACTCCAGAACATCGCGAACGCTGAGTCGATCCTCTTCAGGCTCGAGGCCAAGGAGGAGGCCGGAGGTACGACGCCGGATCTGATTGAGAGCGATGCGCGCTTCCGCGACGACTCACACGTCGTGGCCGCGCGCCAACTTTGGTCGGTCATCGCACGACCTTCATCGGCGAGTCCCGACTCCGTGCGCTCCCGCGCACTCTGCAACCTCGCCAACGAGCTGGATCTTGCAGGCCGCTGGGTCGAGGCCTACTCGGCCTACGCAGACGCGCTTGAGGCAGAGCTCACGAACGGAAACGCCGCCGGTAACCGGGCAATGCTTCTCCTCCAGCGCCTCCACACGAGTCCGCAGCAGGCTGGCCACATCGCCGCGGTATATGAGAAATGGGCGCGGAGAGCGAAGGAGCTTCGCTCCGAGACCGTCGCGATCGCCGGCGAGCACGCGGCGCAACTCTGGGATGCGCTGCCCCTCAGCGAGGAACCCGTGCTCGGGCACCTCAGCCATGACGGCCACCTCGACGACCCGTACCAGAGCTGGATCGTCGAGCATCGGCTTGCGCTAGTTCCGACCGTGGAGGGTCTGGGCTCGGACAGTTCACGCTGGGACACCGCCGACATCCTCGCGGCGGCGACGGACAACGATGAAGGGCTGGCACCGCGGATCTTTGCCGCAATCAATGTCCTGAAGGCAGAGTTCATCGTCGCGCGCCGCTTGGCCTTCCGAGGCGGGGTGATGACCTTCACGGAAGACGGGACGCAGCACGCCGAAGACACGGGTGCGTACGGGGCAACCGGCGACGGCGCAATCTACGG
>CALCHX010000003.1 GCA_937906875.1 uncultured Gemmatimonadota bacterium
TCGCCGTCCGGCACCGGCGCGGAGAACTTGTCCAGCCAGTCCTCCTTGGCGGCGTGAAGCACCCAGGCGGCACGGACAACTGCCTCGAATTGCAGGCGGATCAGGCTGAGTGCAGTTCCCGTCAGGCCGGCTTCGATCAGGACCCGCTGCGCGATCGCATGCTCGATCGCCGAACGACAGAAGGCCAGGCAGATGGTCGAGCGTCGGGACGATGTGTTCCAGCCGGCTCGTAGCAGTGCGAGCAGATCATCGTCGAAGGCCTCGGAGGCGGCGAGTACCCGCCGCAGTTCCTCGTCGTCTCGGTCGGCGCTGTCTTCTGGGCTTGAGGGCGACTCGGCTTGCATGGAAGAGACGGGTTCGGGCGATGCGACAGCACGGGACCATGGCGTGCGGACAGAGTCGCATCATGGCATCCGGACGGCACTCGGGGTTGAAAGCCCGCTTCCTTGCTGGACGATGGTTCGTCGGAATCCCCCGACGCCCACCGAGGAACGCCGATGGCCTCTTCTCCATCCCCCGATCCCCGGCCCGCCGTCGTGCTGCACGGCGGGCCTGTCGCTCTGCCCACCCTGCTGGGCAACGGTACGAACGGAACGCCCCGCCTGCCAACGGGCGGAAAGATCCGTGCGGGCATCAAGGTCCTGACCCGGCGGGCTGCCGAGGTGCCGCGTGCACAGTCGATCTACGAACAAGGCCTGAACCAGGGCCAGTCGTTCGACCAGATCGAGCGTGCGCTGGCCGAGGCCTGCCCTGAGCTCAAGAGCCCGCTCGTTCCGCGCAACGTGCCGTGGTTCACCGTGCGCGCCCAGGACTTCCCGAACCCCGAACTGGCGACACAGATCCTCGACCTCCATGGCGAGGACCGCGGCGAGGGCCGGCGCCTCTACCGCTTCCCGGTGGTGTTCCCGACCGATCGCTGGCAGAGCGTGATGCCGCATGAACTGGCCACCTGGGGTGCGCAGGACAAGCGCTTCTGGTCCGAGTATTCGTCCGACGGACGGTGGCGGCACTGCATGACGCACGCCCCGGTGCCGGTCGACGCGAACGGACGCCGCACGGTGCGGCTGTTCGGCGGCCGCAAGGCGATCCCGCGCGAGGACAACGGCGGTCTGTGCCAGCCGGAGTCCTGCCCGGAGTACCAGCAGCGGCAGTGCAACCTCACCGGACGCTTCCTGTTCTTCATCCCCGGCATCCGCTCGATCAGCGCCTTCGAGCTGCACACGCGCAGCTTCTACGCGATGAACGCGGCGATCCGCACCTTCGAGACCGTGGCGTTCCTGCGGGGCGGCCGTCTCGCCGGCTTCCTGGACCGCCAGGGCACGCCGTTCTACCTGACCAAGCGGCTGATGGAGGTGGCGCACATCGATGACCATGGGCGGCCGGTCCGGGTGCCGCAGTGGATCATCGAGCTGGAAGCGCCAGTCGACGTGGCGACGCTCATGCGGGAGCAGGACGATCAGGACACCGTGCTCCTTCAGGCCGATGTTGCCGCCCGCGTGCTCCAGGGGCGCCGGGAGGAAGCGTCCGCGACGCCAGGGAAGGGGCTCGAGTCCGTCGACGAACCTGTGGCTGCGAGCGATTTCACGGCAGACGGCACGCCGCCCACGCTGGAGCATGTGCTCGGGCGGCTGACCGCGATGGGCGTGCCTGCGCAGACCTGGCTGAGCTATGCGGCCACGCGCTGGGGTCCTGGGTGGAGGCTCAATCCGCAAGGGCGGCAGCGGGCGTTCGGCGAACTGGAGCGCTTCAGGAACGATCCGAAGGGCTACGCGGACAAGGTCAACGCCGAACTGCAGCAGGTGGCAACGTGAGCGGGTCGGGACGACTGCCAGGCGGAACCGGTGCGCAACGCGCGGAGGTGCCGCGCATCCCGGACGGGCATCCGCGAGCGCACGGTCCGCACCGTCAGGCGCATCGCTTGCGGGTGGCGCATATGTCCGACCTGCACTACGGGCCTCGGCATCTGGAAGAAGCTGATCGCTGCTTCTCGGCGGCCGTGGACCGCGCCATCGAACTCGGCGTCGATGTGGCCGTGATCTCCGGGGATGCCACCGATCACGCCCTGGACCTGCATGCGCCCGCGGCATTGCGGCTGCTGGCGCGGGTGCGGCGGCTGGCCGATCATTGCCCGGTGCTGATGCTCCAGGGCACGTGGTCGCACGAGCCGCCCGGCACGCTGTCCGTGTTCAGGATGCTGGAAAGCCGCCATCGGGTCTTCGTCGCGGACCGGATCGGTCAGGTGGTGTTGATGGGCAGCGCATCGTCTCGGGACCTGTCGGCGACCGATGAGTCTGCCGCCGACCTGTGGCTCGCGTCCGAAGGCCTGCGGTTCGCGGAGGTGCCGCGTGGCGCCAGGGCACTGTTCACCTGCATTCCCTCGATCAACAAGGCGGCTGTCGCGGCATCGGTCGGCGCCACCGCTGCTGCCGAGGCCCAGGGCGAGCAGCTGGGCCGGCTGCTGCAGGGCTACGCCGGCATCCACGGCGCGGCCCGGGCTGCCGGCGTGCCGACGCTCGCGGTGTCGCATGGCACGGTCTTCGGCTGCGTGACCGAGCATGGTGTGCCGATGGCCGGGTTCGACCACGAGTTCACCACCGGAGTGCTGTTCAGCGCCGGCGCGCAGGCCACCTTGCTCGGCCACATCCACCGGCACCAGGCCTGGACGCAAGGGGAGGGCGAGCGGCGCCAGTGCATCGCCTACGCCGGGTCCGTCGGTCGCTTCCACCACGGTGAGCAGGGCGACAAGGGGTTCCTGCTTTGGGAATTCGGACCGGACGGGGTGGACTGTCGCCTCGAACCGACCCCTGCGAGACGGACGCTGGACATCATGTTCGAAGGCCGGCCCGACCTGGAGCAGTTGCGAGAGGCGGTTCGCGCGCAGGAACTGGCCGGCGTCAGCGTGCGGGTCCGATGGACAGTGGCCGACGAGGACCGGCACGAGGTGGACCGCGGTGCCATCGAGCGTGCGCTGTCCGGCGCCGCCGATGTCCAGCTCGAAGGGCGGATCGTGCCCGTGCTGCGCACCCGCGCGCCCGGCATCTCGCAACTCGTCAGCCTGGCCGACAAGGTCAGGGCCTGGGCCACGGCGACGGACGTCCACGCGCCGCCGCTGCTGGAGTGCCTGGAACGGGTGACGACGACCGAGCCCGGTGACATCGTTGCTGAGGCCCTGACAGGCCCCAATGTCGTTGCCGATAGGTGATATCGAATTCATGACCAACATCTTTGTGAATCAATGATCTAGGTCACTTCGAGGCTGGGCGCTGAAGAGAATCACCTCTCGCCAGCCGGCTTGGCCAAGACAGGAGGTCCCGAGGGTCAGTTGGGTCAGTCAGCGCCCCGGATGCCGTCGAAGAACCACGGTTGCACCTCGAGCTGCAACGACCCGTGCTGTGCCATGAGCTTCGCCGCGAGTTCGGGGCGTACGCGCCGAGTGAAGTCGAAGAGGTAGCCGTACGTCATCCCATCACTGTGGCCGCTCAGCTCCGTTGGCTCTACGTCCGCAAGTTCCTGTGCATCGGCCAGGTCAATCTTCAAGGCTTCTGCGAGCGCTTGCGCGAGGGTCTTGGTCGGCGGCGTGTCGCCGTCCCAGTCGTAGTCCAAACCACCCGACAGCACCTCAACGGCAGGCTCCTCGAAGCAGCGTCGACCACAACGTGCCAGGGACACCGCGACCTCGAAACGAACTTGATGTCCGGCGTAAGGCCTCTCGGTATCGATGCCCAGGCCGATGTGGCCGTTAATGTTGGCCGTCACCGGCTCGGCCAACGTGGCTTCATCGGGGTCAATCTCTTCTTCGAAGTAGACCTCGTCGATACCGTCGTAGTTGGCGTTGGCCATCGAAGAGTTGAGGCCGGCGTCGGAAAGTACGGCCTCCTGCATCTCGTCTTGCACTGCCATCGCCAGGTCGCTGAACGTGTGGTGGACCTTCGTTCGTGGCAACCGTTCGTGGAAGGCCGCGTCCATCAGGCCGCGCAACTGGTTGTTCGGCAGTCCCAAGCCAAGCTCCTGTGCTCGGGCGGAAAGTAGCTCGTAGTCCGGTACTACGTGGGGGACGCCGTCGAGGGTCTGCGGCTCCCGATGGGCCGCCCGCGCCGCCTGAAACGAAGCCAAAGACTTGTGCCCCATCGCCGCGGCGACGAGCTGCTGACCGCGGCTGAGCGGGATGGTCACCGCCGAACCAGCGGTGTCCTTGCGAAGGGAATGGGCGAGGTCGGTGATACCAACGGGCATGGCAGTTCTCCTGGGTTCGCGCGGACCAGTCGAGCGATTACGCTGGCCCACGCCCCGGCGAATGCGCATGGGGGGTTGGCAGCAAGGACTAGCGGAGACGGAAGAGGGTCTGGTATGAGCCGCTCGAAGCTCAGGCGGACGAGGCCTCGGCTACGACTGTAACAGCCTCGTCCGACCGACCGCAAGACCCGCACGTCGGCCTGCTCGCCACCCGCTCCGCTAGGCCGTGGCCCGCCGCCGCTTCGCCCACTTGGTCAGCATCGGGTCGACCACGCGGGCTCGTCGATGCTCCAACGAAGCGCGCACCTGGTCTGGCGTTACCGTGCCCTCGTCGAGCAGGCGGGTCAGTTCGTCTTCCCAGCGAACGGCGCGATGCTTGCGCACGTGCTTTTGAATCACGTCGAACTCATCTCCGGCCTGCAGCGCCTTGGCGCCCGGGATGAACACGTCCGAGATGTGCACGGTCTTGTCTCCCACCGAAATCGGACCAACCGCGATACAGGCGACCAATCGCTCGTACACCTTCGAGAGCTGGTCAAACCCGCGGAATCGCACGGTCTCCATCAGTGCATCTTCAGCCTCCAAAGAGTGCCCTCCTACGAAGAACAGCACCTCGTCGGAGTACTTCATCAAGTCGCTGAAGTCGGCGTAGCCCGAGTCAATCAGCATGCGGCGATAGCCGTGGGCGTACGCACTTTCGATGCTCGTCATGAAGGGCAAGCCCTTGACGACATCCGGGACCAGCATGTCCTTGGCCGGCGTGCCACGGTTGCGC
Organism: uncultured Gemmatimonadota bacterium; assembly: GCA_937906875.1. Taxonomy (GTDB): domain Bacteria; phylum Gemmatimonadota; class Gemmatimonadetes; order Gemmatimonadales; family Gemmatimonadaceae; genus CALCHX01. The sequence goes on from CALCHX010000003.1 coordinate 5,009, forward strand.
GACTTGATTCGTGCGACCGGACCGACGTCCTCGGTCAGTGGCAGTGCCGCAGCAATCTGCTCCATGCCCCAGTGCTCCGTCCACACGCAGCTGCTGAGGACCAAGAAGCCCGAGCTGCGCTGCTGGAGGCGCTGGATGAGCAGTTCGACCGCCTGTGGCGGCAGGGCATCGGTGGGAGCACCTGCCGTGCTGACACGCTGAAGAGCCAGCGGCTGAACGAATGGGCTGCGCGGGAGCAGGCCCCCGTCTTCCGTGACGATACCGGCCAACGCTGGGTCGCACTCGCCTGATTGCGGCGAGACGCGCTGCACAGCCAGCGCTACGTCTTTGAACATCAGGTCCGGCTGGGGCGTGTCGATGAGCACGGCGACACGGTGGCCGTCCATCTCGGCACGCATGCACGCCCACTCAAGTTTGTGGGCAGTGTCTTCCCAGGAGCCTTGGTTGAGCTCGAGCGGGCCAACCACGATGAGGGTGCCGCTGGGCAACCGTTGGCGAAGATAGCACAGGCGCCCGCACCGATGCCACCACGAGAGGCGCCGGCCGCCCTCAAACCTGGGTAGCCATCACTTCTGGGAATAGGACGTCTACGAGGGCGTCGTGCTCGGTATCGGGCACATACGCTGGGTCGTCCGCTCGTATGCGCTCCTTGTACTCAGCTACCTTGACGGCCCACTTCCCGGAGTGGTCCTCGCGCCGAATGAGGTCGGCGCGGTTGTACGCCTTGAGCGCCTTGCGGAAGTAGTGGAGGTACTTACGGACGCCCGGCTCCATGTGGTGGGCAATCTGAATGAAGTTCGGATAGTCCCAGCCGAACACCTTCCCGTACTTTGCTGAGTAGAGAGAGTTCAGCAGACCCTTCTGGAGCGAGCCG
>CALCHX010000004.1 GCA_937906875.1 uncultured Gemmatimonadota bacterium
CCGTCCCCCCCGCCTCCTCCTCGTCCCCCCCGCCTCTGACCGTCACCCCCGCCTCCTACTCGTCACCCCCGCGTAAGCGGGGGCCCATGGAATCCCGCCTTCGCGGGAATGACGCGTGACGGGCGGCGATCACCGCAGCCTGATCAGCTCGCTCAGGGCGTCTGAGCACGCCTCCAGGCATCGCTCCAGGCCAGGCACCGTATGGTCACCCATATGGCCTATCCGGAAGGTGCTGTCTCGCGTCGCACCATTTCCCGTGCCTACCACGAACCCGCGATCCCCTACCGCGTCTACCAGCGCGTCGCTCGACAGTGTCGCGGGGAGAGTGATCGCACTGACCGTCGGTGAACGACCACCGACCGGCGCGAGGAGGCCCAGGGCGGGGTGAATCGCATCGGCCAGACCTTCTGCCCACTTCCAGGTGACATTGGCCATCGCCTCGTGTCGCGCCCAGCGAGCCGTGACACCCTCAGCGGCAATGTCGGCAAGTTGACGTTCCAGTGCGAAGAGCAACGAGAGGGCAGGGGTGAATGGCGTCTGGTCGTGCCGGGCAGCGTCGGCAAACATTTCCAGGTCCAGGTAGATGCCGCGCGACGGTGCGCTGGCTACGTGCGCCATGTAAACTTCGGAGGCCACGGCGAACGCCAGGCCGGCCGGCAGCGCCAGTGCCTTCTGCGATGCCGTGAGCACCAGGTCCAATCCCCAGGCATCGCATTCAAGAGCGGCGCCCCCTATACCGCTCACGCTGTCGACGAGCGATAGGACCCCGTGCTCTCGCGCCAATGCGCCCACAGACCGGACGTCCGTCAGCGCGCCGCTGGAGGTCTCCGAGTGCACCACCGTGAGGGCGCTGTAGCGCCGGCGGCCAAGTGCTTCCGACACCGTATCCAGTTGCACCGTTGCGCCAGGCCGTGCTTCCAGTACGTCCACCTCACGACCGCAGGCGCGGGCGATCCGGGCAAATCGTTCGGAGAAGGAACCGTTGACCAGGGACAGCACGCGCCCGGGTCGGGCGCCACGCACGGCGGCCTCCATCATCCCCGTCCCCGAGCACGCCCCCACGAACACCGGCCGTCCTGTCCGGAACATGTCGCGCATTCCGTGCTGCAGCCGATCGAAGAGCTCCTCGAACCTCGCTCCTCGATGGGCAATCATGGGCTGCTGCATGGCAGCGAGAACCGCCGGACGTACCTGGGTGGGTCCGGGCAGGAAGAATGTCCCGGTGGCCGCCTGATCGTTCACGGGGTCAGCCGTACCAGCGCGTAGTCACGAGTGCCCTTCCGGAGCAACACGTGACGGCCGGTCAACAGGTCGCCCTCTCGTACGAAACGCTCGACAAGGGTTCGGCGCTCTCCATTCACGTAGATGCCGCCCTGCTCGGCCAATCGTTTCGCCGCACCGCGGGAGGCGGCCAGGCCGACGTCCACGAACAAGGCCAGGGTGTCGGCGAGAGCTGGCGATCCACCAGACGCCGCCGGGTCGGCGAGAGCGGGGTCGGCGCGGACTTCGGCGAAGGGTACTTCGCGGGCCAGCGCTGCCAGCGCCGACGGCGACAGCGTGGACGGGTCGCGACCGCCGAACAGGAGTCCGGACACCTCCTCGGCGGCTCGCAGCGCGTCGTCGCCGTGCACCCGTGCCGTCACGTCGCGGGCCAGGGCCCGCTGCGCGGCACGACCCGCCGGATCGGTGGCCGCGGTCTCGTCCAGTGCCAGTATCTCCTCCCGGCCGAGGAGACTGAAGAAGCGCAGGAAACGACCGACGTCGCGATCGTCGGCATTGTACCAGAACTGGTAGAAGCGATATGGCGAGGTGCGCTCGGGGTCGAGCCAGACGGTGCCCGACTCAGTCTTCCCGAACTTGGTACCATCGGACTTGGTGATGAGGGGGAAGGTGATCACGTGGGCCTCGCCGCCGGCGCTGCGCCGGATCAGCTCCATACCGGCCGTCATGTTCCCCCACTGGTCGCTCCCGCCCACCTGCAGCGAGACCCCTAGTCGACGATGGAGCTCCAGGAAGTCGTAGGACTGGAGCAACATGTAGGAGAACTCGGTGTAGGAGATTCCGGCCTCCAGGCGCGACCGGACGGACTCCTTGGCCAGCATGTAGTTGATCGTGAAATGCTTGCCGACGTCGCGCATGAACTCTATCGCGCCAAGCGGGCGCAGCCAATCGGCGTTGTCGCGCATCAGAGCGCCGGTGGGGCCGGCAAATGTCAGGAACCGTTCCAACTGGCGCCGGATGGACTCGGCGTTGGCAGCCACGACCTCGGGGGTGTTGAGCGTGCGTTCGCTGGCCTTCCCGCTCGGATCGCCGATGAGGCCGGTGCCCCCACCCACCAGAACCAGCGGGCGATGACCGTGACGTTGAAGGTGTACCAGCCCCATCACCGGCACCAGATTGCCTACGTGAAGACTGCTCGCCGTCGGGTCGAAGCCACAGTATCCGGTCACGGGAGCACGCGCCTTCAGGTGCGCCGACAGGCTCTCCGTGTGCTGGTAGAGCAGGCCGCGCCAGCCCAGTTCCGTGAGCAGTGAGTCGTCGTGGGACGGCGGTATGGCGGGATCGATGGCAGGATTCGCGGGCTCGGTCATGGCCCAAAGCTATCCAGGCCAGTGCGCAATGTCACCGGATCCTGCATGGCAGTGATGACGCCGCCACGGTGCGTCAGGCAGGTGGATCAGACTAACTTTCATGTATATGGCACACTCGTTCCAGCTCACCTCACCACGCTCGAACCAGTACACCGGTTCTGGTCGACAGGCCACCGCTCGTGGCCACTAAGCGTCCGAACGCGCGGCGTCGTCGCCCCGGACCATTCCTGAAGCGCCATGCGCGCGCCATACGTGCGGTCCTGCTGGCCGGCACCGTGGGCGCTGCGGTTGGCGCTGGCGCGCTGTTCGCCAGTTGGGCCCTTGTCTGTCGCGGCGGCGCCTGCCCGTCGGCGGCCGTGCTCGACGACTACACGCCCCACCAGACGTCCAAGCTCTACGCCGCCGATGGTCGCTTCCTGGCCGAGATCGGTCTCGAGCGCCGCACTCTGGTCAAGATCGAGGACATCCCGCAGGTGGTCCGCGATGCCTTCGTGATCACCGAGGATCGGCGTTTCTACCAGCATCATGGTGTCGACTTCATCGGGTTGGTGGGCGCGGTGCGCGACTGGGTACTGGGCGACCGGCTGCGGGGCGCGAGCACCATAACCCAACAGCTCGCGCGCAACATCTTCCCGGAACGCATCTCCCGCGAACGATCGCTGGTGCGCAAGCTGAAGGAGGCGCGCGTGGCTCGCGACATCGAGCAGCGCTACTCCAAGGACAAGATCCTCGAGCTTTACCTGAACCAGATCTCGCTGGGCAATGGCGCGTACGGTGTGGAGACAGCGGCTCAGCGCTACTTCGGCAAGCCGGTTCGTGAGTTGAGCGTGGCCGAGGCGGCGACGCTGGCGGCGCTGCCGAAGGCCCCGGAGCGGTACAATCCGCGTCGCTATCCTGATCGCGCCATCCAGCGCCGGAACACGGTGATCGAGTTGATGCGCCGTCATCACCTCATCACCAACGAGTCGGCCAGCCTGGCCAAGGCCTACCCGCTGCAACTGGCCCGGCGTTCGGAGTCGGGCGACCTCGCGCCGTACTTCGTGGAGTGGGTGCGGAGGGCGCTCGACGACCGCTTCGGCCGTCAGCTCTACGAGCAGGGGCTCAAGGTCTACACCACGCTCGACGTGGACATGCAGCAGGCCGCCGAGCGATCGATGGAGCGACAGCTACGCGCCATCGAGGGAGGCACGTACGGCAAGTTTCCGCACATCACCTACGAGTCGTACATCGCGAAGGCGGCTGCCGGCGGGGATGCTGCCGCCGCCAACTCGCCCTATCTGCAGGGCGCGTTCGTCGCCATCGACCCGCGCAATGGTGCCGTGCGCGCGCTCGTCGGCGGCCGGGATTTCGGCGACTCCAAGTTCAACCGGGCCACCCAGGCTCAGCGTCAGCCAGGTTCCACCTTCAAGCCGATCGTCTACGCGACGGCCATCCACCAGGGAATTCCGGCCAGCTACCAGACTGACGACTCGCCGATCGAGATTCCTCAGGCCAGCGGCAAGGCGTGGACGCCCCAGAACTACGACCTCAAGTTCTGGGGTCCGACACCGCTCCGTCGGGCACTCTACATGTCGCGCAACCTGTCGGCGATCAACGTCGGGCGCGAGGTCGGCATCCAGCCGGTGATCGACATGGCGCACCGCTTCGGGATCAGCGCCGAGATGCCGCCGTACCCGTCGCTCTTCATCGGCTCGGCGTCGGTGATCCCGCTCGAGATGATCGGTTCCTACGGTGTCTTCGCCACGCTCGGCGACCGGACCACTCCGCACGCCATCCTGCGCGTGGAGAACGCCAACGGTCAGGTGCTCTGGCAGCCGCGCTATGAGCGGGTGCCGGTGTTGCGGAGCGAGGAGGCCTGGTTGATGGTGGACATGATGAAGGACGTGATCCGTCGCGGTACGGCCTACAACGCCACCTGGGGCGCCGGTTTCCAGCTTCCCGCCGGCGGCAAGACGGGCACCACCAACGACGGCGCCGACGTCTGGTTCATCGGCTACACGGCGGACGTCGTGGCGGGCGTCTGGATGGGTTTCGACCGTCCGCAGAAGATCAAGGCGAACGCACAGGGTGGACAGCTCGCCGCACCGGCGTGGACGGCGTTCATGAAGGAGGTCTACCAGCGCAAGCCCAACCCGCCCGACTGGCCGCGTCCTGACGGGTTGGTGGCGCGCGAGGTGGATCCCAATACCGGTCTCCTGGCCGGCCCCTACTGCGCCGGCGACGACATCTATACGGAGTGGTACATAGCGGGCACCGAGCCGTATCAGGAGTGCGGAACCCAGACTCCCTACTACGGTCCCTATGGTCCGGTCATCAACGCCCCGGGCGTCGTGGACAGTTCCGCCGTCAACCCTGCCAGGACCCCGCCGCCAGCGAAGGCACGTGACTCGGTGATCAACCCCTTCCGGATCCCCCCGGGGAGGTAAGGGTGGGTGCGCTCCGTGCCGGGCTGGCAGGTCCGTCGTGCAATGACTTCAAGAACGGCCTGGCTGACCGGGCGCCGGCCATCGGTATTCCCTCCAGGTGTTTGCACTGTTCCTGCGAGGGGGGGGTATGTTGCGGTCACCGGTCATGGGGAACTGAACTGACTCGGGTCTGAGCTGCTGACTCGGCGATGGGTGACAGAGCGTGACTCCAGACTCCCCGGCCACCGCACGGCGTTCAACGCGGGTTCGTGCTGCCGCCTTCCCGCCGCTCGCTAGTATACCGTAAACACAAGGAGACTGGTCCGATGCACTCTCTGCCCCCCCTCGCGCAAGCGGTTCGGTCGCCGCTCCGCCCTCAGCCTACTGGCGGTCCTTGCCGTCGCTGGTTGCCAGTCGGCGGCGGACCACACACCTACGGAAGCGGTGCGATCGTCGGCGTCCGTATCAGGAAATCTGGCCGTCGCCAGGGCAGCGGAAGGGAAGTTGACGCTGAGGATAGCGGCCGATAGCGCCAGCTCGCGCCGGTACTTCCTGGCCGGAGATACTACCGCTATCGCCCTGGCGGAACTGACCAACCGGCTCGTGGCGGCTCGCCGCGATGCGCCGGGCGAGTCCACGCTCAGTATCTATACCTATCCCGGTGCGTTCGGTTACGACGTGGTGATGGCGATGAATGCCGCGCAGACCGCTGGCCTGACCCGGGTGGAGGGCGTCGCGGACTTCAGTGATGATGATGGCATTCTTGCTCGGCGACAGTGGAAGCACTGGTCCAGCGATCTGCCTGCTGCTGAGGGCGAGCGCTCAGTCCAACCGGATACGCTGACCAGCCGCAAGGGTTAGTTCGTCGTCCGCCCGGAACTGGCTCCGGTAAAGCTGCGCGTAGAGCCCGTCGATCTCCATCAGTTCGTCATGCCGGCCCTGCTCCACTATCACCCCATGTTTGAGCACCAGCACACGGTGTGCGCGACGGACGGTGCTCAGCCTGTGGGCGATGATGATCGTCGACCTGTTGCGCAGCAGTTCCTCCATCGCCGCTTCCACGAGTTGCTCGCTCGCCGTGTCCAGGCTGGAGGTTGCCTCGTCGAGAAGCACCACAGCCGGATTCTTCAGGAAGACGCGAGCTATCGCCAGGCGTTGGCGCTGACCGCCACTCAACTTCACGCCGCGCTCGCCGACCGGAGTCGCATAACCTTCGGGCAGCCGGTCTATGAACTCGGCGGCGTGGGCCGCCGATGCTGCCACGCGTACCTCGGCGTCGGTCGCGTCGGGCCGACCCAGCAGGATGTTGTCGCGTATCGTGCCGCTGAACAATGCCGGCTCCTGGGGAACCATGCCGATCGCGCCGCGCAGGTCGGCCAGCGCGAGGTCGCGTACGTCGTGGCCGTCAAGGGTGATGCGGCCAGAAGTCACATCCCAGAAACGTGGCAGGAGGGAAGCGATGGTCGTCTTGCCCGCGCCCGACGGCCCCACGAGGGCGAGAACCTCGCCCGGCGCGACGGAAAATGATACGTCGTTCAGGACCGGGGGCGATTGGTCGGAGTAGCGGAAGCCGACGTTCTGGAAGGCGACCGCACCGCGCACCGGATGCTCGAGACGCGTCGCCGGAACAGGTTCAACGACGGTGGGTTGAGTGGCCAGGAGCTCGAACACTCGCCGCGCCGCGCCCACCGCCTCCTGGTAGCTGCCGAAGAGCGAGGCCAGCGAGCCCACCGCGCCAGCCACGGTGATCGCATACAGCAGGAAGGAGACGAGCGATCCGGCTGTCAGCACGCCGTCCAGCACGAGTCGTCCGCCCTGCCAGAGCACCGCCACCACACCGCCGAAGGCCACGAAACCCACCACGCCAAAGAAGAGTGCGCGGAGGAAGGCACGGTGTACGGCGGCATCCACCACCCCGCCCAGGAGCCCGCGGAAGCGCACCACCTCGGCCTCCTCGCGCGTGAAGCTCTGCACGATCCGGATCTGCGACAGCACCTCGTCGGCCGTACCCATCGCGTCGGCAATGCGATCCTGAACACCGGTCGTGGCCCTCCTCAGCCGCCGTCCGAAAAGGATCGCCGCCCCTACCACGATCGGCACCACCGCGAGCGTCGTCAGCGTCAGCGAGCGGTGGGTGAGGCTGAGCATGATGATGCCACCCACGAGGAGCAGACTCTGGCGGCTGAACTCCGAGATCCACGAGCTGAAGGTGGACTGGAGCACGGCCAGGTCGTTCGACATCCGGCTCGTGAGTTCGCCCGTGCGCAGCTCGGTAAAGAACCCTGGCGAGAGTCGCACGAGGTGGGCGAAGAGATCCTCCCGCAATCGTGCGATTACCCGTTCAGCGGTCGACGTGAGCAGGTAGACCTGCACGAAATTGAACACTCCCTGCAGGGCGAAGATGCCGAGCAGGAAGAGTGCTATGCGATCCAGCAAGTTGCGATCGCGGGCCTGGAAGGCGGCGTCCAGCAGATGCCTGACGACAGCCGGAAAGGCGAGGGCGGCTGCTGCTGCACCGACAAGGCACACGGCGGCAATGGAGAGCCGGCCGACGTAGGGCCGCAACCGGGGGAAGAGCCGGATGAGGGGGGTGGGTGGGACCAGCTTGCGGCTGGCGCCACTGCCTGACCGCCGGCCGTCGACCGGTTGGCCGGCGGCAGTCGTGTTGTCCGCGGTTGAGGTGGTCACCAGGCGAGTTGAGGCATCTGTCTGTGCCTCAGTCGGGCAGCCCGGTGAGCCAGAGCCGGATGGCGTGCAGATCCTGGCTCAGTCGTCGACGCTGACGGCCCAGCTCCTCGGGTGCGTCGCAGTTCATCCCTGGGCACTCGATGGGCACCGTTTCGGCCATCGACGGCTCAGAGCGCCAGTTGGCGATCGACCACCATCGCCACGAACAGCAGGGCCAGATAGAGGAGCGAGTACTTGTAGACCGACCATGCGGGTCCTGTCCACTTCTCGGTTCGCATGATCTTGATAACGCCCCGCAGCAGGATGCCGCCCAGGACGAGGGCGGACACCAGGTAGACCATGCCGAACGCGCCATAAGCAACGGGCAGGACGGTGAGCGGGATGAGGATGAGGGTGTACCAGAGCATCTGGCGCATCGTCTCCCGCTCACCCCACACCAGCGGTGCCATGGGCACCCCCACCCGGCCGTAATCGTTCTGCTTGAGCAGGGCGAGCGCCCAGAAGTGCGGCGGCGTCCAGTAGAACACGATCAGGAAGAGGAAGATGGCCGTGAGGTCGATCGTCCCGGTCACCGCTGCCCAGCCCACCAGGGGTGGAAAGGCGCCCGCCGCGCCACCGATCACGATGTTCTGTGGCGTCGTGCGCTTGAGCCAGCGGGTGTAGATGAAGACGTAGAAATAGAAGCCGGCGAGGGCGAAGAATGCGGTGAGCACATTGACGAAGATCGCCAGCATGAAGGTGGCCGCCGTGGCCAGCGCGATCCCGAAGGCGAGCACGGCCTGCGGCTCCATTCGCCCGCTCGGTATGGGCCTCAGCCGTGTCCGCGCCATCCGGTCGTCGATGTCCCGATCGACATACATGTTGACGGCATTGGCCCCGCCGGCCATCAGGTAACCGCCTATCGAGACGATCAGTACGAGGAGCAAGCTCGGTCGGCCGGCCACGTACATCGGGGCGATGGTCGTCACCAGGAGCAGCGAGATGATGCGCGGCTTGGTGAGGGCGATGAGGTCGCGAGCGAGCGTTGGCGTCGCCGCGTGGGGCACTGCCACACTCCCACTCATGGCTGTGGCCCGGCGGGTGTTGGCGCGATCGGCGTCACCGGAGTGGACGCGGGAACGATCAGTTGCCACCGTCGAGCGCTTGCCGGGTGCATTGCCTGCCAGGTGAAGACGAGGAGGACGACGAGCACCAACGCCGGCACCAGGGCCCACGTCGTCTCGGTCGCGCGAAAGGTCGCGGTGGTCTCGCGGCTCGGACGTGAAGGACCCAGGAAGAACGAATGAAGCAGCGCCAACTGGGCGAGCGCACAGACTCCGACGGCGACCCAGAAGAGGGCGACGGCGGCTGAAGACGGCATCGAGGTTTCGAGAGAAATCATTCAGGATGTAACGTCACTACAGATCCAAACATCGTCGGCTGGAAGGGGAGACGCAACCCGATCGTGCCAGCCTCTTGCCGCTGGCGTTCCCGAGGCTAGCATAGGGCCCATGTCTCCAGCTACCCCTCCCGCGCCTGACTCCGGCGGCAAGTCCGCGCCCGGCCGCGCTCCGGCCACGACCGCCATCGCGGCCCTGTCCGAGCTCCCCCGTCGCCTCGGACTGTGGAGCGCGGTCGCCGTGGTCGTCGGCTCCATCATCGGTTCGGGCATATTCCGCTCGCCGGCCGGCATTGCCCAGCGACTTCCCGGGCCCATCCCCATGCTCTCCGTGTGGGTGGTGGGAGGGCTATTCGCCATGTGTGGAGCTCTCACCCTGGCCGAGCTCTCCAGCGCATTGCCGCGAACCGGCGGTGTGTACGTATTCCTTCGTGAGGGCTGGGGGCGCCTGGTCGCCTTCCTCTTTGGCTGGGCGGAGCTGGTAGTCATTCGTGCGGCATCCCTCGGGGCGGTTTCCATGACCTTCTCCGAGTACTTCCTGCGCGTGCTCGGCTACGACCCGAGCATTGCCCCCTACAGCGACTACAAGCACTACGTCGCTGCCCTGGCCATCGGACTCACGGCGAGTTTCAACATCGTCGGCATCCGATACGGGTCGATGGTCCAGAACATCACCACCGTGGCCAAGTACGGTGGACTGCTCTTCATCATCCTGGTGGCATTCGCGCTCGGGCTGCCGGCCACCAGCGGCGAGCATTATACGTCCACGGTGACGCTGACCAGCTTCTCGCCAGCCGTGTATGGTCTGGCGCTGGTGTCCGTGCTGTGGGCTTTCGATGGATGGGCCGACCTGAGTTTCGTGGCCGGCGAGGTGAAGGACCCTCGGCGCAACCTCCCGCGAGCCCTCATCGGCGGTTCGCTTCTCGTGTTGGGTATCTACCTGCTGGCGAATCTGGCGTACCTGGCCGTTCTCTCGGTAGAGGAGATCGCCCAGTCGCCGCTCGTGGCCGCCGAGGTGGCGGAACGGCTACTCGGACAGCCGGGTGTCGTGTTCGTGGCCATGACTGTCATGCTCTCCACCTTCGGTACGCTCAACGGCTCGCTGCTCACGGCGCCCCGGATCTTCTTCGCGATGGCCGAGGACAGGCTGTTCTTCAAGCCGGTGGCGGCGATCCACCCCCGTTTCGAGACGCCGTACGTGGCAATCGGGCTGGCCGCCGCGTTGGGGATCGCCTGGGTGCTCCTGCGCACCTTCGAGCAGCTCGCGGACGCCTTCGTGACGGCGGTGATCCCGTTCTATGCGCTTGGTGTCGCGTCGATCTTCATCCTCCGTCGCCGTCCCGATTACGACCCCAGCTACCGTGTGCCCTTCTATCCGGTGGTACCAGTGCTGTTCGTGATCGCCACAGCGTACATCCTGGTGAACGCGATCATGGATCCCACCAGTCGCTGGCCGACGCTGTTCACGTTGGGAATGGTTGTGGTGGGTGTGCCCGTGTACTACCTGACGGTTGGTAGGCGCGGCGCGCCGCGCTGAGGCGACGAGGCCACAGTGTGGCGCATGAGTGAGGCGGCAGCGCCACGGTCAACCTGCGGAGCAGGTTTGAGGCAAAAAGGCTCATCAGACTGTGGCGTCGTTGCAACACCATGGGAGTCAGGATCTTAGCGTTCTGAGCGTTCCTGTTGGCGGGCTGGCTCGGGTCCTGATACGGGAGATGTACGGAAAGTGCGCCTGGGATCCTGCGTCTTCATCTGACTGGCCTGCGCCTCATGTCGCATACGGCGGCACTGGTTACCTCCATCGCAGGCCACGCGCAGTCGACCAGGAGTCGTCACCATGAGAATCGTTCGCTCGGCGCTATTCACACTCTCCGCCATCGCGTGCATGAGCGTGCCTGCCGCGGCACAGCTGGTCTACGACAACGGCGCACCTGACGGGACTGGCGGGAGCGAGATGTCGATCTGGCTCCAGGCCGACAATTTCACGCTCCGGGGTGATGCGACCATCAGCAGTGTCAGGTTCTGGGCCTTCCAGGTGGGTCCGGACTCCTACAAGGGCAGCGTCTTCTGGCAGATCCTGAACAATGCCGGGACGCAGCCGGGTACCAGTGTCCTCGCCACCGGATCGGCCGATCCGACCCGCACCGGAGCCGGCATGTACGGACGGTTCCAGCAGTACCAGTACGACTTCTCGATCTCGCCACTCGCCCTCTCTTCGGGGACATACTATCTGGCCCTGCACAACGGCCCCCTCGTACCAATCCATGATGGCCCGGTGTTGGGGTCTGACTTCCAGATGTACTGGTCCACGGCAGCCGACAACGGCACGTCCCACGGGGCGCGCCTCCAGTCGCCGTTTGACGGAGGCTGGAATGTGAACTCGGGCGAGTTCGCGTTCGCCCTCTACGGCGACACCACGCAGTCGGTAGTGCCCGAGCCCGCCATCATTGCGTTGACCGGGACCGGACTTCTCCTGCTCGGACTCGGCGCGCACCGGCGTCGGTCGCGGAAAGGGTGACTGACAGGCAGTGCGTGCTTGTCACTGATCAATAGCGATCGGGGTCCTGCTCCATCCGCGCAGAGCAGCCCCGGGTGCCTTCAACAGGGCACCCGGGGCCGCTCTGCGCCATCGCTGGTGAGTCGCCAGTTCATGTCGTTGTGCGACTGTCAGCAGCCTCGCGCTTCCTGGCAGTCGGCCGACCCTCGCGTTCTGGTACCCGCGCGTTACACGCACTTCTTGACCGCCCAACCTACCAGCTTCAACTTTGATCCACGGATGACCACACCGGGCGGGATAGCAGCCTGGCCGACGTGGCTGTCCCGCGAGCCGTCCTTCCGACGCCAGCTCCACCGCTGACGCCTTCGACGACGAACGTGCCACCCGGCACTGGCGCGCGCAGAAGTACCCATCCCTCATCAGAATACGACATGCAATTTCCTCGTTTGCATCTGTCTTTGCTGGCGGCGCTCGTCTCCGGCGCGCTTCTCCAGCCGACGGATGTGGCAGCGCAGGTAACCACCGGCGGCATTGCCGGTCGCGTGCAGTCGACCACCGGAGAGCCTGTCGAGTCGGCCCAGATCCAGGTCACCAACGCTTCCACCGGCAGGACGGTCGGCACTCTCACCCGCGCCGGCGGCCGCTATACGATCATCGGCCTGGAAGTCGGTTCGAGCTACGAAGTCACTGCACGCCGCATCGGCTACCAGCCTGTGACCCAGCGTGGCGTGCGCGTCGCCCTTGGAGCGAACACGCCAGTGGACTTCACGCTCACCGCCACCGCGGCCGAGCTCAGCGCGCTCACGATCCAGGCCGCGGCGGAGACCCCGATCATCGCTCCCGACAGGCGGGGCACGGAGACGACGATAAGCGACACACTGATCCGTCGCCTGCCCACACTGAACCGCAACTTCACGGATTTCGTGGCTCTGACACCTCAGGTCGGCAACTCGGGTCCTGGTCTGTCCGGCGGCGGCACCAACAACCGTTTCAACAACATCCAGATCGACGGTGCCACTGAATCCGACATGTTCGGCCTCGGTTCCACCGGCCAGCCAGGCGGCCAGGCCAACGGAAAGTCCATCGGCCTGGACGCGGTGAAGGAGTACCAGGTGCTCCTCGCACCCTACGACGTGCGGCTCGGCAACTTCTCCGGCGCGCTCATCAACGCTGTCACCAAGAGCGGGCGCAACGACTTCTTCGGCTCGGCCTACGTCTTTGGCCGCAACCAGAGTTTCGTGCGGAAGCAGCCCTACATCAACGATTTCCAGCAGTTGCAGTACGGAGCGTCGCTCGGTGGCCCGATCGTCACGGACAGGGCGCTGTTCTTCGTGAATGCGGAGATCCAGGACCGCGAGACGCCAGCCAGCGGACCATCCATCGGTGACCCGCGGACCAGCCTGACGCAGGCTCAGATAGATGCCTTCAAGCAGCAGCTCGCCGCGCGCGGGATCAACAGCACCGGGACGGGAGCCTCCGTCACCAAGGAGAACCCGCTTCAGAACGTCTTCGCTCGCCTCGATTTCAACCTGCCAGGGAACACGTCGCTCGTGCTGCGCCACAACTACGGCCATGCCGAGGACGACGTGTTCAGCAGGTCGGCGAGCGGATCGTCCCCGTCGTTCAACCTGAGCGACGCCGGCTACCTGTTCAAGTCTGACAAGAACGCGACGGTGGCGCAGCTCCGCACCAACATGTCCAACGGAGCCTACAACGAGCTCATCGCGGGTTACACCACCATTCGCGATCGCCGTGTGCCCTTCGCAACCGGTCTGCCGCAGGTGGACCAGATCATTGGCGGCGTCGCCACGCTCACCGCGGGTTCCGAGCGCTCGTCGCAGGCAAACGAGCTGGATCAGGACATCCTCGAGATCACCGACAACTTCACCCTGCCCGTGGGTGAGCGCCACCGGGTGACGGTGGGTACCCAGAACAGCTTCTACAAGGTGCGCAACCTCTTCGGGCAGCAGCGCAACGGCTACTGGGTGTTCGATTCGCCCGAGCTGATGGCGGCGGGGACGGCCAAGGAGTACCGGGTGGGCGTGCCGGTGACCGACGGCGTGATCGGTGCCGGTGACGGCGCTGTGCGCTTCAAGGCCTTCAACTGGTCGCTCTACGCGCAGGACGAGTGGACCATCAGCGACCGCTTCAACGTCACCTATGGACTCCGCGTGGAGGCGCCGACCTTCCAGGATACGCCGCCCAGCAATCCGGACATCATTCGTGACTTCGGCCGGAACACCGCTGACGTGCCGTCCAACAACATCACCGTGTCACCGCGGGTGGGCTTCAACTGGAACCCGACCGGCGACATGAGCCAGCAGGTGCGCGGCGGTGTCGGTGTCTTCACCGGGCGACCGGCATACGTCTGGTTGTCCAACTCGTTCCAGAACTCGGGCGGCTACTCGGGCTATGCGCAGTTGGTGTGCAAGGGGAATCTGACGCCCGAATTCAACTCGGCAAATGTGGCCAATCCGCCAACCATGTGTTCGGATGGCACGACGGCCAGCGCAGGGTCGGAGGTTGACCTGCTTGGCAAGGACCTGCGTTTCCCGCAGAACCTCCGCGCCAACCTGGCCTACGATCGCCAGATCATGGGTGGTTACGTGCTGACGCTGGAGGGCATGTACACCCGCGGCATCAACAATCTGTTCTACTCCAACCTGGCCCTGGGCGAGCCGGTGGGCACCGATCCCGACGGCCGCGTGCTCTATGGCCTGCAGCCCGAGAAGCCCAACCTCCGCGTGGCTGGCCGTGACGTCGTGCTCGATGTCACCAACCAGTCCAAGGATTACGCCTACAATCTGACGGCTGGTATCGCGCGCCAGTTCGCTGACAACTTTGGCGGCTCGCTGTTCTATACCTACTCCGAAGCGAAGGACGTCCAGAACCTGACCTCCAGCACGGCCTACTCGCAGTACCGCTATGGTCGCACCGTGGCCGGTCGACAGGAGGACCAGACGCTGGCGACCTCGATATTCAGCCAGCCGCACCGCATCGTGGGCACCGGCACGTACACCTTCCCGACTCGTACCTCCCTCTCGGTCATCTACGTGGGCCAGAGTGGTCAGGCCTTCGGTTACGTGTCGAGCGGTGACCTCAATGGTGACAAGCTGACCCAGAACGATCCGGTCTACGTACCCACCGGACCGGATGACCCGCGCAAGCCACAGTTCCAGACTTACTCGTCGGGCGGAGCTACCTACACGGCCGCCGATCAGGAGTCGGCGTTCTTCGACTTCATCGAGAGCCAGAAGTGCCTTCGGGAATCGAAGGGGAGCATCCTGGGACGTAATGCCTGCCGGGCACCCTTCTCCAACCAGGTGGACATCTCACTCGAGCAGTCGCTGCCGACGATGCGCGGCCAGAACTTCTCGGTGCGCCTGGACGTCATCAACTTCGGCAACCTGCTGAACAAGGACTGGGGCATCATCAAGAGCCAGGGCTTCGGATCCCAGCAGCTCTACACTCACCGCGGCATCGTCGGTAACGATCTCCGCGACGCGGTCCCACTGGTCCGCTTCGATCCCAATTACCGGGCGTTCAACGACCAGTTCCTGAGCTCCAACTACCAGATGCAGCTCTCGTTGCGCTACTCGTTCTGAGAGTTCAGGTCCCGGCTTTCGCCGGGATGCCCCGGCCTTCGCCGGGGCATCCCGGCGAACGCCGGAACGACGGTTAGAAGATGCTCAGGTTCACGTACTTCTTCGGATTCTTCTGGAGGTCTGTGGCCAGTGAGTCGAGTCGGGTCACGAGTCCCCTCAGGTCCGTATAGAGCGCCGGGTCATTCAGCAGCTTGCCGGCCGTGCCGTTGGTACTCTGGAGCTGGGCGAGGACGGCGTTCAACTGGGTCGTGGTCTGCTGCAGGTTCGCTGTCAGCGCCTCGGTGTTGGCGGAGGCGTGCTGCAGGTTGCGGAGAGTGCTGTCGATGACCATGGAATCGAGCGCGCCCACGCTCCGCCGCGCCGAGGCCATGGTGGCGGTAAGGCCGCGTGACTGCTCGGCGGCGATGTTGCCGAGCTGTTCGATCAGCGCGTTGGTGGAGCTGATCGTGGCACGGAGGTCGGCGAGGCCGCCTTCGGTCACAAGCTGGCGCTGCAGTTCCACCGTTATCGCGCTCACGTTGCGCTCGATCGAGTCGGCTCGGGCCAGCAACTCGGCCGTCGTCGTGGTGTTCGCGCCCACCGGGACGGTGTCGCCACGCGGAAGGTAATTCAGGCTGGGTGCGGCCGGAGTGAGGGCGACCGCGGCGTCGCCGAAGATACCGACCGGCACCACCTGGGCCGTCGTGCTCTCCGGGATCCCGTACTTGTCATCTATGGCCATCCGGACGACCAGCGTGCCATTCGGATCCAGCGCCACGTCGGCCACATATCCCACGCCGACACCGGCGAGCTGAACCGGCTGCCCCACCTTGAGCCCGACTCCCCACGGAAAGCGAGCGTACAGTGGGTAACCCTGCGAGAGTCCGCCGCGCACGAGCCAGATGGTACCCACTACTCCGACCGTGGTGGCGATTATCAGGAAGAGCCCGACGAGTATTTCGTCTCTGCGTTTCATTTGTCCTGCCTAACCCTGGATGAGACTGGCGAACATTGCCGCAATGATCCCGTCGAGTACGAGTATCACGATGGAGGTGATCACGACGGCCTTGGCGGTCGCCCGGCCGACACCCTCGGCGCCGGAGCGAGTGTGGTATCCCTCGTAGGAGCAGTTGAATGCGATGGCGCCACCATAGGCGAACGCCTTGATCAGGCTGTAGACCACCTGGAACGGCGTGAAGGAAAGCCTCAGGCCCGCCACGAAATCGTTGGTCGACACCGGGGTGGCCAGCACCAAGGTGATCCACGCCGCGAATATCGCGGCCGCGTTGGCCATCATGGTCAGCGCGGGGATCATCACTATGGCCGCGAGTAGTCGGGGAAGCGCCAGGTAGGCTACAGGGTCGAAGGCCAGCGTCTCCAGCGCATCGATCTGCTCGGTGACCCGCATCGTCCCGATCTCCGCCGTCATCCGGGCACCCACGCGCCCGGTCAGCGTGAGAGCGGTGAGCAGGGGCCCCAGTTCCAGGACGATGCTCTGGCGCGATATGAGCCCCACCACCGACAACTGCACTCCGGCGAATAGCTGGTAATAGGTCTGGAAGGCCGTCACAGCGCCCAGGAAGCTGGCGACGACGAGGACGAAGGGGACCGAGCCCACGCCGATGCTGTACATCTGGCGTATCGTCTGTCGCCCCCAGGTGCCGGGCTCGCGGAGGGCCCGGAACATGTCCGCGGCGAAGTAACCGCGCTGCCCCGCCTCCCGCAGCAGGTTGGCTGCGCCACGAACCAGCCGGATGAGCGGATGATGGGTCACCTGAACCGTCTGCGCAGGTGACGTCACGTACGCACCCTGATTAGCAGTATCGTTCCCACCAGTCCGAAGAGCATGCTCGGGAGCCACGCTGCCAGTTCCGGTGCGACCACGCCGTTGGCGCCGATGGCCTTGGTGAGTTGGATCATGATGAGGAAGACTATGGTCGTACCCAGGCTGAGGGCGATGCCGAAGGCTGCCCCGCCGCGCTGGGTACTCGTCGCCAGGGGTGCGCCGAAGAGCACGATGATCAGGCAGGTGGCGGGAATGGCGATCTTGAGGGCCCGCTCCACACGCAGCTCGTTGGCATCGCCGCCCGCGCGTTCCAGGGAGGTTATGTAACGTCCCAGTTCCTGATAGCCCATCTCGGTGGGCTCGCGCGCTGTCTCGGTCAGATCCAGCGGGCTCTCCTGCAATCGCCGGGCGTGTAGTGAATCGAACTGGAACACGAGGTCGGTGGTTGAATCCGGCAGCACGTGTACCGCGCCATTCTGCAGACTCCAGAAACCGGACTGGCTATCGGCACTGGTAGGCGTCCATCGTCCGCTGTTGGCCGTCATGACAATGGTCGGATAGTCCGGTCCGGTACCCCGACGTTCGATCTCCACCCGATCCATCAGCCCACGATTGGCGTCCAGATAGCCCACCTTGTAGACAACCCCGTTGTCGCCCGCGTGGACGAAGTAATCGCGGTTGTCACCGCGGGTCGCCCGCTCGCCGCGGAGTTCGCTACTCCGCCGGCTGGTTATGGGAGACAGTTCGCCCACCACCAGGCCCAGTATCGAGGCGAACATCGCCCCCACGAAGATGGGAGCGATCATGCGATAGAAGCTTATTCCCGATGCCTTGGCCGCCGTGATCTCACTGTGGCGGGTGAAGTTTCCCACCGAGAAGATGGCGGCGAAGAGCACGGCCGCCGGCAGGATCAGGAAGATCGTGTCGGGTAGAGCGTAGAGGTAGCTGAGTGCTATGTCGCCAGCCGGCAGCTTGCGGCTCAGGTATTTGTCCAGGTTGTCGACGAGGTCGATGATCACCACGAGCAGCGGGAAGCCGAAGGCGGTGATGGCGAAGATGCGGAAGAATTCGCCGAAGACGTACCGATCCAGTGGCCGGAGGATGTGGAACCGTCGCCGCCGGCTCCGCGCCTGGCGGCTCACGCGGTCCTCCGCCGACGGTCGCCGCGGAAGCCCAGCTTGCGACCCACCCGGGCCAGCGATCTGCGCATGGTATCCATGAACTCCGACATGTCTCCGCCGCGGCTGGTGCTCGCCTCCTTGCCGGCACGCAGGAAGAGGATGAGTCCCAGCACGGTGAACACTATGTTGGCAGTCCACATGGCGATGAATGGCGGCAGGTAGCCAGCTTTGGACGCGGTCTCGCCAGCGATCAGTCCGACATAGTAGAGCGCGAAGACACCCAGGCTGACACCGATCACCACCCCCACACCGCCGCGCGGGAAGCGCAGCGCGATTGGCGCGCCGAGCAGGATGAAGACGGTGCAGGCGGTGGCGAGGGCGAACTTCTTGTGGATCTCGACATCGTAGGAATTCACGGCCATCAGGCTCATCTGCGCGCGCAACGAGGCCGCCTCGAACACTCCTTCCACGCCACCCATGGAGGGTGCGATGCCACTACCTCGAAGGATCGCCGTGTCCACCGGTGATGTCGCGGCCGCGGGAAGGCTGTCCTGGACGGCCATCGAGACTGGTTCTGCACCGGTCGTATCGACGGCCTGCGCCTGGACGGGGGACGGTGGAACAGACGCGGCGGCTGCCGTCTTGATCCCCAGCCAGGCCAGGCCACGACAGTAGAGCGCACCAAGCCCGTTCCTGGCGTATGTGGTCCGGCGACGCGGCACCTCGAGTGTCTTTCCGTCGGCGAGCGCGAGGCGCGAGAAGCGCTCCATGTCGGCGTAGGCGATCGCATAGTCGGCTGCCGCGCTGGCGTAGCCTTCCTGTAGCTCGCATACCGTGCGTTCTCGCTCACTCTTGGGCTGCGGCCCGCCGGAGCGCTCGAGCTGGTTGCCGACGTCGCGGATGAGTCGGTTCGCGTGCGCGAAGAAGGTCTGCTGGAATACGGTCGCGCCACCGCCCGAGGGAGCCCGTCCGGCGGCGGCGAAACCAGGCGCCGAGCGCGGGAACTCCTGCATCACGCCGTCGAACAGGTCCAGCGACAGGTCGCGCTGGTCCGGCGTCAGGGCCAGCGTACCGCTGTCCGCGTAGATGGTTCGCGAGTGCTCCAGGTCGGTGAAATCATAGATGACCACCTCGCGCATCTTGCCTGTACCCGGCGTGATGTGGCCTGCACGCAACCAGAGCCGGTTGGTCACCCGGTTTGTGACCTGTTCCTTGAGCGCGAAGGTCGGTTTCTTTCGCAGGACGTCGCTCTGCAGCTGGCTGAGCCTGTGGTTCGACCGTGGCAGCAGCTGGTCGTTGAAGATTATCATGCCGAACGACAGCAGGATGGACGCCCAGATGGCCGGTTTCATCAGGCGGCCAATACTCACACCACTGGCCTTGAAGGCAGTGATTTCGTTATCCGCCGCCATCCGGCTGAAGGCATAGAGCGTCGCCATGAGGACGGCCATGGGGACCGTCATCGCCACCGTGAAGGGGAGCGCGAGGAGGAAGAATTCCCCGATTATGCTCCACTCGAGCCCCTTGCCTACCAGCTTTCCGAACTGCTTGGCGACATAGTTGAGCAGCAACAGCGACGTCAGCGCGGACAGCGCGAACAGGAGCGGCCCCAGATGCTCTTTCAGGACGTACTTGTCTATTATCTTCACTTACTCGCTCTGGGCGTCCTTCTCCAGCGTGGAACCGCTTGTGCTCCACAGGGTTGTAGTCGTTTCGACCGGACGTATATTCCACCCGCGCGGCGCCCGATTCAAGGTGCACACGACGTTCACGCCGCGGCCAGTACTCCCGCCGCGTCCGGCGCCATCGCCTCCTGATACCCAGGTAAACGGGATTTGGTGCGCTGCTTTCCAGGACTTCTCGCCGGTGCGCTGGTCCTCGTGCTCGGCGCGGCAGCGGGTGTTGGCGCCCATGCGCAGGTCCCGGTCCATCGGCCCTCTCCAGTCGTTCCCTCCACCGCCCCGGACGGCGGTGGCCGCCCCGGCGTGTCCGGTCCGGTCGCCAACCGCCATCTGGCATATCTGGGGTCGGCGGTTCGCGCCACGCTTGCCACGTCTCTCGCCGACTGGCACCGGGACTGGGCCGCACTCACCAGCGGCCCCGACCTCACACGCCAGCTCCTCGCCCGTGCTGCCGCAGCGGATCGCTCGAGCCCCGGCTCCACCGACGCTGACTCCAACTCCACCGTCGCCACCGTCTCCGGAACGCCGCCCGAAGCCGCCACCGGCGTCCATGCGTTCGCGCCCGGGCTGCTCGCCCGCCTGACGCCGCCCAGGTCGCCTTCCGATACTACCGACGATCTGACCCTCTCGCTGGACACGCGGCTGGAGTCCAAGGCAGAACGGCGACGGGACGAGACCTGCTCCAGCAACCAGCTTCTCAACCTCACTGGTAGCTGCCGCACTCTCTTCCAACCCACCTTCGGCGTCCAGTTCAGCGTCCTGAGCTCGGGCACCGTTGCCGACCGCTTCCACGTCGACGTCGACTACGACTCGCAGCGCGAGTTCGACGCTTCGAACAACATCGCCATCCGCTATCAGGGCCTGGCCGGCGACGCGGTGGAGCGTGTGGAGGTCGGGAATGTCACCTTCAGTCCGCCGTCCTCCCGCTTCATCACCGCTGGCATCCCCATCGGCAACTACGGAGTGCAGGCGGTGGGACACGTCGGACCGTGGTCCATCCAGACGATTGCCGCCCAGCAGCGCGGCAACGTGGTACAGGAGCGCCGTTTCACCGTCGGCGGGCAGAGCAGGAGGGAGGTGGAGCGCGAGATTGACGATTACGAGATCGAACCGCGGCGCTTCTTCTTCACCGTCGACCCCACGGAACTGGGCTCGCGCTACCCGAACATCGACATCCTGGACCCGTCGCAGATGACGGCGGCGCGAAATGCACTCGCACCGGAACGACGTCCCGTGCGGGTGTCGGTCTACCGACTGGTACTCGGCGGACGTCCGCCCAACCCGAACGGCCCTCGTTTTCGCCTGAACGGCGATCCAACATCGCGGCGCGGCCCGGTTTACGAACTGCTGCGCGAGAACGTGGACTACTACATGGACCCGTCGCGGCTCTGGCTCGCCCTCGTCCGTCCGCTCAGCCTGAACGACGAACGACTGGTGGTGGCCTACACCGTTCTCGTGGGCGGGAAGGAGGTCGTACTGCCTGAAGTCGGCGGGACGCCCGACGTCCAGTACCGGGAGCGTGATCAGGTGGCCAACCTGGTCTGGCAACCCAGGCTGGAGCCAGACATGCCGGCCTTCCGTCGCGAGATCCGCTCTATCTACCGGGTCGGTGGACCGGACGTGGACCGTCGTTCGGTGAGTGTGCGCGTGGTGACCGGTGCCGGCGGCGACCAGGAGAAGCCCCTTGACGGACGCGGCGACACCTACCTGCAGCGATTCGGCCTTGCCCAGCGCACCAACAGCAGTTCGTTCGACGTGGAGAACAGGCTCTGGCCGCGCCCCGCCGACCCCAACGTGGTCATTGGCGGCGGTGAGGCGGTGCCCATCATCCGCGATCACTTCCTGGTCTTCCCGTCGGCGGAGCCCTTCGCCCGGAGCGGTCTCGCGGGCTCGCTCGGCAATCCATCCAACGACACTCTCTATCGCACTCCCGGCGAATATCTCTACTCGGCGCAGCGGCCCGCGGCAGTCTACCGGATCGGCGTGCGCTACAGCGCCGAGGCCGGTGAGCCGGGAACACTCGCGCTCGGCGCGGTGCAACTGAGGCGGGGATCGGAGCGCGTCACCCTGGATGGACGTGTCCTCCGCCGTGGCATCGACTACGAGATGGACTACGACCTCGGTCGACTGCGCTTCCTTCGTGCTGACACGCTTCTCTCCAGTCCACGCGACGTACGGGTCCGTTTCGAGGAGAGTCCGTTGTTCGGAGCCGTGCCCACCTCGATCTTCGGCCTGACGTCGCAGGTGGAGATGGACGCCGGCACGCTCAACGTGACGGCCATCGGCCAGCGGCAGAAGACGATCTTCAACCGGCCCACCCTGGGCTTCGAGGCAGCATCGTCGATAGTTGCCGGGGTGAGCGGTGCCTTTGCCTGGGACGCGCCACGGCTCACCGAATGGCTGGACGGCCTGCCCGGAGTGCGCGCGGCGGCACCCTCCAGGGTCAGCCTGAGCGGGGAGTTCGCCACCAGCCGGCCACAGCTCACCGCCGGCGGCCAGGCCTACCTGGAATCGTTTGAAGGGGAGGGTGGGCTGACGCCACGCCTGCTGGAGAGTCGGTGGTACTTCGGGAGCATACCGGCGCCGTCACCCGCCCTGAATGCCCTCGGCGGGCCGGGACTCTTCACCCTCTCTCATGCCGCCTCCATGGCGTGGCAGAACAATGGGCGCAACGCCGCCGGCGAGCTCATCACATTCAGCATCGAACAGATAGATCCCGAGGTGAGGTCGGTGGGAGGAGGGGCGTTCCTGCCCGAACAGATTCTCTGGCTCACCCTTCACCCACTCTCGGTGGGCGGCCAGTTCCGTGACGGCCGGCTGGAGGAGCCACGCTGGCGCGTGAGCAACGCACCGTCGGGACGTCGCTGGCGCTCGCTGCACACTGCCCTCGGACCCACCGGCGCCGATCTGTCGCGCGTGGAGGCGATCGAGTTCTGGACGCTCGTGGACACCGACGCCGGTCACGTCGGTGTGAATCCGACGCTGGTCATCGACTTCGGCGATGTCAGCGAGAACAGCCTGACGTTCGCT
This sequence comes from uncultured Gemmatimonadota bacterium, assembly GCA_937906875.1. GTDB lineage: Bacteria > Gemmatimonadota > Gemmatimonadetes > Gemmatimonadales > Gemmatimonadaceae > CALCHX01. Next base: position 22,763 of record CALCHX010000004.1, read on the forward strand.
CCCGACACTCTCCGCATCGGTCCAGGGTTCCCGACCGCGCTGGACACCACCTTCCGTGGCAAACGAGCCCAGGGCGTGGATTCGCTGGACAGCGAGCTGGATCCGTTCTCACGAACCTTCAACCAGTCACGAGACGATCGTGGCCTGGCGGGCGATGTCGCTGATCGCGTCATCGTCACCGCGGGTGGCCGCACCGTCGAGGAGAGGGACGTAAGGCTCTGTGCCCGTGGGACTTCCCAGGTCTTCCGACTGGGCGATACGCGGGTGAATTGCACGGTGCAGAACAACCGCGCCGACAGCGAGGACCTGAACGAGGACGGTGTCCTGAACCTCGACGACGCGACCCTGAGTGCGGAGCGCATCCGTCGATACGTCGTGGACCTCGGCGACCCCGCACGCTGGGCCAGGGTGGGGCGCTGCGGTGTGTACATCGACCAGCCGACGCCGGTTACCCCGGCGCGCAGCCGGTGCTGGGTACAGGTGCGGATACCCTTCCGCGCGCCGGACGATGCCCTGAACGACGGACCACCGTTGCGACGAGTGCAGGCGATGCGCGTGACGATGGTGAGCGGCGCTGAACTGTCCGATCAATTGCGCGTGCAGATCCCGCTCGCCCGCCTGCGGCTGGTGGGTGCACCCTGGCTCAAGCGCAGCGAACGGGGGCTGCGGGGCATCGCTGGCGAGCGTGCCGGGCAGGGCACCGTCATCGCCACGGTCATCGGCACTGCTGACCGCGATTCGCTGGCCGGGCTCATCTACGAGTCGCCGCCGGGCGTCATCGACCAGCCGGATCAGCGCCAGACGGGCCTGGAAGCCAACCGCACACAGGTGAACGAACGCTCGCTCCGGCTGCTCGCCACCGATCTCGGCGAGTACGATCGTGCCGAAGCCTATGTGCGCTTTCCCGAGGGGGAGAAGAGCTTCCTCGGCTACCGTGAGCTGCGATTGTGGGCCAGAGGTAGGAACAGGGGTTGGGGCACCACCGGCGCGATGCAGTTCTACGTGAAGATGGGCCGCGACGCGGACAACTTCTACATGTACCGCACCACGATCAACTCCGGACCCACACGCGCTGCCTGGGAACCCGAACTGCGGGTGGACCTGCGCCGTTTCAGTCGACTGCGCGGCCACCTGCAGCAACTGTTCCTGGCCAACCCGGGCGGTGCCGTGGCGTGCAGCGGGGCCGACTCGCTGCTCGTCGCCAACACCCCCCTCGCCCCCGGCGCGACGGGGGCGCGATACGCGGTCTGCGAGGACGGCTACATCGTCTACACCACCAGCCCATCGGTCAGTCCGCCGAACATGGCCGCGGTCCAGGAGCTCGCTGTCGGCATGGTGAGGTTCCCGGATGGAAACGGTGATCCGATCTTTGCCGGCGACACGCTGGAGGTGTGGGTGAACGATCTGCGCCTGTCACGAGTGGAGACCGAGCCTGGTTACGCCGGACAACTGACCCTCGCCGTGACAGCCAGCGACGTCGCCGACCTGGCCGTCAGCGTCACTCGACGCGATCCCTATTTCCGCCAGCTTTCCGAGCAACCCAGTTTCAGGAACGACGACGACCTGGAGGCCGCCGCGACGGTGCGTGTCGACCGCTTCCTGCCCGAGCGACTGGGCCTCGCCCTTCCCGTCACCGTCCGTCACGCCTTCCGGAACATCGAGCCGCTCTACGTCTCCGACGCCGACTACGATGCCGGCTCCATAGCCGGCCTGCGAACGCCGAGTGCGCGCGTGACGTCGTTGAGCGCGACGATCAGGCGGGCGACCCCGCTCATCGATTCACCATTCGCGCCGCTCGTCAACCATCTCTCGTTCAGCGCGTCGATAACCGACGCCAGTACGCGGAGTGAGTACCAGACGGGCGCCGCTCGCGACGTCAGTTCGACGCTGGAGTACGCCATACTGGCGGAACCGCGTACGGTGACCGTCGGCGGCTGGCTGGACGGCGCTATCGGCAGACTGCCCGACTGGCTGGAGCATTCTGCCGGTGTCGCCGCCATCCGCTCGGCGGCGCTGCAGTGGAACCCGGCGGAGTTCCGGATATCCACCGGAATCGTGCGGTCATCCGACCGACGGCTCACCTTCCTCCGGCCCGACAGGGGACTGTTCGACCCCGGAAGCGAGGTGCGCGGGGAGAGCTATCTCTGGCGAAACGGCCTTGCCCTTGGCTTCCGGCCATTCGGTGCCCTCTCCACGCGGCTGGAGCTGACGTCGCTACGCGACTTGCGGCAGTATGGCGACACGAGCGCCGCGTCACTCGCCGCAACTCGTGCCCGCAGCCAGCTCCTGGGAACCGACATCGGTTTCGAGCGGGAACGCAACATGACAGGCACCGTCAGCTTCGCCCCGATCGTGGCACAATGGATCGAACCCCGGGTGGAAATCTTCGCCCGCTTCGACCTGCTCCGCGACCCCAACCGGCAGCCGGTCTTCCTGTCCCGGGCAGGCGATCCGCTCCGTCGGGATCCACGCTACCACGACTATCAGGGACTGGACGCGCTCGACTCCATTCTCGTCGCCGATCCTCGGGCAATCGATCCGTTCACCGGACTGCTCTATACTGACCGACTGCGTCTTCCGCGACGACTGGGAAATGAACGCACCACCACCGCCAGCCTGCGTCTCGACCTGGGCAAGGCGCTGCTGGAGCTGCCCGATCTGGCTGGAGTTGGCCACACGCTGGCGGGCATCATCCAGCCGTTGGACCTGCGCTATTCGCGCGGCCTGCGCTCTGCCTACGACGCTGTCCCCTTCACCCCGGGGCTCGGCTACCAACTGGGGTTCGGGGACGTCCAGGATTTCAGGTTGCTGGACGGCAACCCGGCATCCAGTGCCGGCGTCGGCACCCACCTCTCGGCTACCCAGGTGCTCGGCCTGGGTGGTGGGTTGAGCGTCATCGGGCGTTTCTCCAGGAGCCTCGCTCGCAACTGGACACGGCAGGCGGCGGACCAACTGGATGACGACGGCCAGCGGGTAGACGAAGGTTCCCAGACCGGTTTCCCCGACCTCACACTGCGCTGGAACTGGCGTCAGCCGCAGCTGGGAGATGGTTGGATAGCGAACGCCTCGGCCAGTGCCCGGATGCTGCATACCCGTCAGCACAACGTCGCCCTCGCCGACGCCGCCCTGGCTGTGAGGGAGACTCGCACGACGCGCGTTCGGAGCTATCCGGTAAGCGGTTCGGTGACCTGGGCGCTGGGCCGGCTGACCACCGGTGGCGGCTACACCTACACCCAGCGCACGGACACCATTCCCGGCACGCTGATCGAGTCCATCTCGCGCGATGCGAGCGGTGAGCTGAGCCGCCCATTCGCCTTCCCCAGCAGTTGGGGACTGCACAGCGACCTTCGCACGCGCATCGGTTACCAGTACAGCCGTTCCCAGAGCGTTGCCAACTCGCTCGACACGGACACTCGCAGCAGTCGTCTGCTCGATACTGGTCGCTGGAGCGCCACCCTGGACGCCGACGCGGACGTGGCCGACAACCTGACATTCGGCGTCCAGGCTGCCCGAATAGTCACCTATGACCGGAACCTGGGCCGACACCTCGTCCAGACCATACTCACGGCGGCGCTGACGCTGCACTTCTTTGCCGGACCGCTGTAGCAAGGCTCCGGTAGGGGACCGAATGATGACGGCCGTTGCCTGCGAGCGGCGTACGCTTGCTGTCGAACCGCGATCGGCAGTTCCGGCCTTCAGGCGCCGACGCTGGCTGGCGCAGGCGGTGGAGGCTGATCCGGCTCCGGCCGGTGATCCGCTCCGGGTTCGAGGCCGCCAACCACCCTGATCCCTTGCCCCGTGCAGGATGACGCCCGCCGAACGCCGCGCCATTCTCTTCCTCGCCGCCGTCGCGCTACTCGGTGGGCTGGTGAGGGCGGTGCGTGCGGCTGGCGCCAACGCGGATCGGCCAAAGGGCGAGCAGTTGGCGCTGGAGTCTCAACGGGCGGCGGTGGACTCGGTGGCCCGGGGACTCGTGCGACCGCGGGCCAGCCGTGGCCGGGCAGGCGCTGCTGCGTCGGCCCGGCCAGCGACGAAGGCAACACCTGTCGGCCCGGTGGACGTCGACCAGGCCGATGCTGCCGCCCTGATCGCGTTGCCACGAATCGGCCCCGTGCTGGCGGCGCGGATCGTGGCCGACCGGGACTCACTGGGTCCATTTGGCTCGCTGGAGGCGCTGGAACGGGTGCGCGGCATAGGGCCGGCAATGATCGGCCAGCTTGCCCCGCACGTGACGTTTTCCGGTACGCCGCGTCCCTTGAGAGCGAGCCCGAACCGTCCCGGAGCACCCGTCCGGAGACCTCGTGACGGCCGTTCCAGCAATCCGTCTCCTGCCCGTCGCCCCGTCACACGGCGGCGTCGCCAGCACAGCACCCCGACCAACGACCGCTCACCTGCCACATGGCCGTCCCCGCTACTGCGACCGCCGAGCGCCTCGGCGACATGCTGATCCGCGAGGGGCTCTGTACCCCTGAGCAGATGCAGAAGGCGCTGGTGGAGCAGAAGCAGACGGGCATCCGCGTCGGTTCCGCGCTCGTCAAGCTCGGCTACGTCAACGAGGTGGACCTGACGCGAATGCTGGCGCGTCACTTCCGCATGCCTGCGGTGGACCTCTCGCGGTTCACCGTGGACCCCAGGATCGCCCGACTTATCCCTGTTGAGGTAGCTCTCAAGCACCACGTGCTCCCGCTCAAGCGGGACGGGCGGGCGCTCACGGTCGCCATGACCGACCCGACGAACCTGAGGGTCATCGACGACCTCAAGTTCATCACGCGCTGCGACATCGTCCCTGTCATTGCCGGCGACGTCGCCCTGCGGAATGCCCTCGAGAAGGCATACGACACCGGCGACGACAACTCCGGCATGCAGTCCATGCTCGACGACCTCGTCGCCGATGTGGAGCAGGATATCGAGGTAGTTGAGGAGACGCAGGAGGAGATGTCCACCGCCGCTCTGGCCGCGGCAGTGGACGACGCGCCCGTCGTCCGGCTCATCAACGCGATCCTCACCGACGCCGTGAAGCGTGGCGCATCGGACATCCACTTCGAGTGCTTCGAGCACGAGTTGCGGGTGCGTTACCGCATCGACGGCGCGCTGCTGGAAGTCATGAAGCCGCCGCTCAAGCTCAAGGCGGCGCTCATCTCGCGCTTCAAGATCATGTCGTCGCTCAACATCGCCGAGCGACGCGTCCCGCAGGACGGGCGAATAAAGCTCAAGATCGGCAAGAAGGTGGTGGACTACCGCGTCTCCACCCTGCCCACGTTGTTCGGTGAGAAGGTCGTGCTGCGAATCCTTGACAAGGGGAACCTCACGCTCGACCTGGAGAAGTTCGGTATCGAGCCGCGCGCCGAGCAGGAGTTGATGGAGGCCATCTCCAATCCGTACGGCATGGTGCTCGTCACCGGCCCCACCGGATCGGGAAAGACCACGACGCTCTACTCGGCGCTCTCCAAGATCAACGGCATCGACACGAACATCATGACCGCCGAGGACCCGGTCGAGTACAACCTGTTCGGCGTCAACCAGGTGCAGGTGCGGACGGAGATCGGGATGACCTTCGCGGCCGCCCTGAAGGCGTTCCTGCGACAGGACCCGAACATCATCATGGTCGGCGAGATTCGTGACCTGGAGACCGGCGGCATCGCCATCAAGGCAGCCCTCACGGGCCACCTCGTGCTCAGCACCCTGCACACCAACTCGGCGCCGGAAACCGTCACCCGGTTGCTGGACATGGGTCTGGAGCCGTTCAACGTCGCGTCGGCCCTGAACCTGATCCTCGCCCAGCGACTGGTGCGGCGTATCTGTGGCAAGTGCCGCACGAAGTACGTGCCCGACGAGCTGGAGCTGGCCGGCGCCAAGGTCACGCCCGAGACCAGGCTGGGTGACATGCACTTCACCGAGGAGGCATTGATCAATGCCCGTGGCCGGGCCATGCCGGAGGCACTGCCCTACCTCGCCAACCTCTCCCTGAACACTACCGTCGCGGAACTCCCCTTCTTCCGCGGAAAGGGTTGCGATGATTGCAGCGGCAGCGGTCTGCGCGGTCGCCAGGGTCTCTACGAGGTGATGACGATGTCGCCGGCCATCAGGCGCCTGGTGTTGCAGAACGTCGGCGCCGCCGAGATCGCCGCAGGCGCCATCGCCGAGGGAATGCTGACACTACGCATGGACGGCTGGCTCAAGGTCCTCAAGGGCATCACGACGCTGGAACAGGTCATCCGCGAGACCAGCGCATGACGTCGCATGGCTCACCGCGCGGCACGTTGCGCACATCCCGCCCCATCGCATCCCCGCTTCCCAGGTCATGACCGCACCCACGACGCCAATCAGCCTGCGCGCCCTGCTCGAGGAGATGATCGAGCGCAATGCTTCCGACCTGCATATAACGGCCGGCGAGCGCGCGAAGGTGCGCATAGACGGCGCCATCACCAGCTCGCATGGCGAGACGGTACTGTCGCCCAAGGACACGCTGCAACTTGCCTACAGCGTGCTCACCGAGGCGCAGAAGAAGCGGTTCGAGATGGAGGACGAGCTGGACTTCTCGTTCGGCATCCAGAACCTGGCCCGTTTTCGCGGCAACGTATTCAAGCAGCGCGGCTGCGTGTCGATGGTCATCAGGCAGATCCCCTTCCAGATCAAGACGTTCGAGGAGCTGGGCCTGCCCGCTGTGGTGGCCCGGATGGCCGAGAAGCCTCGCGGACTGGTGCTCGTGACAGGTCCCACCGGCAGCGGCAAGAGCACGACGCTGGCGGCCATGATCGACAAGATCAACCGCGAGCGGAAGGGGCACATAATCACGGTGGAGGACCCGATCGAGTTCATCCACCGTCACCAGAACTGCATCGTCAACCAGCGCGAGGTGGGCACGGACACCAAGTCGTTCAGCAACGCCCTCAAGTATGCGTTGCGTGAGGATCCGGACGTGCTCCTGATCGGTGAGATGCGCGACCTGGAGACGATCCAGGCGGCGCTGACCATCGCCGAGACCGGCCACCTGGCTTTCGCCACGCTGCATACCAACTCGGCCGCCGAGTCGATCAACCGCATCATCGACGTCTTCCCGTCGCACCAGCAGTCACAGGTGCGGGCGCAGCTCGCCTTCGTGCTGGAGGGGATCATCACCCAGACCCTGTTGCCGCGCTCGCGTGGCCACGGCCGGGCGATGGCCGCCGAGGTGCTGGTGGTTACGCCGGCCATTCGCGCGCTGATCCGGGACGACAAGATCCACCAGATCTATTCTCTGATGCAGTCGGGCAAGAAGTTCGGCATGCAGACCCTGAACGACGCCCTCTACGCTCTCTTCGTGAGCCGTGAGGTGACGTTGGAGGATGCCCTGAGGGTGAGCGGCGACCCGAACGAACTGCTGCGCATGACCGGCCACACCATGCCCGACGGGGACAGCTCGGTGATGAGCGGTCCACTGACTGGCGCCAACGGCAAGCTGGCGACAGCGACCGGCGGCCGACGCTAGTCGGCCACGCAGACGAACACCGCGCATCAAGCCACCCGCAACCCGAACACTACCATGCCCACCTTCGCCTATACCGCCCGCGCAGCAAACGGGGACCTCCGCTCGGCGACCCTCGACGCACCCTCTCGCGAGGAGGCCGTGGCGCAGTTGCGGCGGCAGCGCATGTCAGTGGTCAAGATCGAGCAGGAGACGAAGCGGAAGAGTGCCGGCGGCTCGATCAAGATGCGCGACATAGTGATCTTCACGCGACAGTTCAGCACGATGATCAACGCCGGCCTGCCGCTGGTGCAGGCGCTGGACATCCTGGCCAAGCAGTCGGACAACAAGGCGCTGGCCGACGTCACGCGGGCCGTGGTGGCCGACGTGGAGAGCGGGCACACGGTGGCCGACGCGCTCGGCAAGCACCCGAAGGCGTTCACCGACCTCTACGTGAACATGGTGGCCGCCGGTGAGGCTGGCGGTATCCTGGACACGATCCTCATGCGCCTGGCGACGTTCCTGGAGAAGAACGATGCGCTGGTGCGCAAGGTGAAGGGAGCGATGACCTACCCCGCGGTGATCATGAGCGTGGCCGGTATCGCCATCCTGGTGCTGCTCATCAAGGTCATCCCGGTCTTCCAGGAGATGTTCGGTTCGGTGGGCATGGAGTTGCCACTGCCGACGCGGGTCGTGATCGGCGCATCGCAGTTCCTGCAGAGCTACTGGTGGGCGATGCTGATTGGCGGTGTCGGTGCGGTATTCGCCCTCAAGGCATACTACAAGACATCCGCCGGCCAGTTGAACATAGACCGCCTGCTGCTCAAGTTCCCCGTCCTCGGCGACCTGTTGCGGAAGAGCGCGGTGTCGCGCTTCACCCGCACGCTGGGCACGCTCCTCAGCTCAGGCGTGAGCATCCTGGACGGCCTGGAGATCACGGCCAAGACATCGGGTAACCGGGTGATCCAGGACGCGATCATGGCGTCGCGGGCATCGATTGCCGGCGGTGACACCATCGCCGCGCCGCTGCAGAAGAGCGCCGTCTTCCCGCCGATGGTGATCTCGATGATCGCGGTGGGCGAGCAGACCGGTGGGCTGGACGAGATGCTGACGAAGATCGCCGACTTCTACGATGAGGAAGTGGACGCGGCGGTGTCGGTGCTCATGAGCCTGTTGGAGCCGATCATGATCGTGTTTCTGGGGATCGTGGTGGGTGGGATGGTGGTGGCGATGTACCTGCCGATCTTCGACATGATGAACGCGGTGCAGTAGTGGGTGTGTGTCCGAGTCGCAAGCCAATCAACTGTCAGGCCTTCTGAGGACTCAACAATGCGTACGAATCGATGGGTTGTCACGCTAGCGCTCTGCTTCACCGTGACTGCCTGCGGCGGAGACAGCGGCACCACTGAGCCGAGATCAGCGGTCACCAGCATTGCTGGTAGTTATGCCGGCGGCATGATCGGTCTGGCAGAAGGTGTGGCGCTACAAGCAGTCTTCAGCATCACACTCGGGCAGAATGGCGCGGATCTAACGGGTAGCTACGGTCTCACGGGAGATCTACGCGACGGAGTCGATCAGCTCGATGTGATCGGCACGGGAAGCGTGACGGGTAACGTTGGTAGCGGTGCGAATCCCTCCATAAACATCGTGATGCGCCCAGCGGCATGCCCGAATCGGACGGCTAACTTCTCGGGAAGCTACGACGGTCAGAATCGACGTATCAGCGTCACCGGCCCTGTTCAGTTCACGCGGTCGGATTGTTCGGTGTTTGTGACCTACCTTATGACGATAGTTCTGACCCGCTGAGGCTGGGGGAGTGGTCGGCGACGATATCTTCGGGACGACGCTGACACGCGATCAGGCGAATTAGCCGCCCCGAGCATTCAGGAGACTCGTTCAGCCGGGTGCCCCTACGCCTGCGTGAGCGGCGCGGCCGCGAAAGAACCCACGCTCTCGACTTGTGCCGGTCGGCCGTGCACCTGCGCCCAATCGAGGTCGTACCTGCCTGCAGTGTCAGGCCCGCTACCTGTCCCGCGGCTCGTGACTCCCGAAACGACAGCATAGCCGGCGCTCGCTCCACAGAAGACCTGAGTACGCCTCTCAGCTCTGGACGTCGGTGCAGCGCCTGCTACCTTGCAGCCCACGACTCCAATCTCCGGTAGTTTCTCTCGTCGACTACGAAGACGGCGTTGATGAAAGGGATGAGGCTCAGGATCATCGCGACACTGCCTGATGGGTGCAGCCTGGGCGACCGTGGATGTGTGCGACGAGCGAATCGGTTTCATGACCGTGCCGGCATGGTCGCCCCGATCGCGTCACTCTGAACCGCGCGCTCGCCCGGCTGCATGACACCTGCACAACGGATAGCAAATGGGAATACTCAAGACCATGGGCACCGCCAGTGACCCGAAGCTGTTCGGCGCGAATGGCTCGGCGATCAAGTCGCTGGACTTCTACGCGATCCCGCCGCACGCCCGATACGTGATCGCGAAGATCCGTCGCCAGGGGGCGAGCAAGGAGAGGTTCTGGGACCCGCTACGGGACGGAAGCACGGTGTTCCAGAACAAGGCGAACGACCTTCCGGCCGACTCCATCTACAAGGAATATACGGTGCTGCAGGTGACATCCTCGTATACGATGGACTACGCCGCCATGTCCGTGCTGCCTGGTGGCGTCAACAAGGGAAAGCGGAAGACCGGACGTGACGCCATCGACGCCTCGGCGGGCGACTGGCCGGTGTTCGAGTCGGGGATGGAACGCATCGTCCATGACGAGAGCAAGGTGGCGGTCTTCTACTACACGCCGACGCATTACACAGGGGAGCAGGACGGCCTCGTATACTACAACCCGTTCTTCCTCGTCACCGGGATAACCGATCAGCATCAGGCGGCAGGTCCCGGTTTCTGAGCGCCGGTCTCCAATGCCTTGCGGGCGCCAGCCCGTCAGGCTCGAGTGTTGTCGGCCGCGCTACGCGAGGTGGATCGCCGGCGGCAGCAGGGGTTCGGGCACCACCTGACGGAAGAGGAGATCAGCCTGCGGTCGACACTGACCTCGCTCTTCCACGGGGTTGGCGGAGTGCGGCTCGTCACGAACGTGAAGAATGACGGAATGCCGGGTCTCTATCCCGGCGCCGGCGGCTTCGGGAGCTGGGCGGTGGGCCGGACCACCCTCAGCAGAAGGACGCTGCACCGCGAGTGCGCGCTGGCGCCATTGGTGGATGAAATACCCTGGTCGTATACCGATCTCGCCCAACTCCGGCCAGTGGATCTGGTCGCCGTCGACGTGTACACACAAGTCACGCAGGTGCTCAGCCTGTACCAGACGAGCGATGGCGCCTGCGGCGCGGTGCTCGTGTGGACGGCACAGGCGCCGTGACGCTCCGACTGGAACCTCCGATCACCGACCGGGCGATCGCGCGGTAGTATGCTTCGCCCGCAGCGCCCGCCCTTGTAGCGACGCCCGCGAGCGAGCTTCGGGACGGCGCGCCATTCACCGCCAGGAGCCTCGCTCAGACGACTCCGTTGCAACACGCTGGCAAGCGCGCACCTGACCACGCGTTCGCGATTACGCCGATCCCCGTCAATACTGTGGACAGCGGCGTCACTCTCCTCGCATCGTCACTGCCGGATCCACGCGTGAGGCACGCCAGGCTGGTACCCAGCACGCAACCGCCGAGACACCGAGCAGGAGAGTGATGACGCCCAGATACGTGAACGGATCGAAACGCGAAATATCGAAGAGCAGCGTCGTGATCGCTCGCGTCGCGAGCATCGCGGTAGCGACGCCGATCACGATGCCGACGGCTACCAGCTTCAACCCCTGCTGCAGCACGAGCTTGAGGATGTCGGCAGGCGCTGCGCCGAGGACCGCTCTCACGCCCAGTTCGCGGAATCGCTCGGCAACGCTTCCCGCCAGCACTCCGTAGATGCCGATGACCGCGAGCGCGAGCGCCGCGGCGGCGAAGGCGGCAAATACCTTCAGCACGAAGTGGCGCCTGGCCTCCGAACGCGCGAGGAGATCGCTCATGGTGGCGACGCGGATGATGGGAATGTCGCGGTCCACCGACCAGATCGCGTTCTCGATGGCCGGTGCGAGCGAGGCGGCGTCGCCAGATGTGCGCACCACCAACGACTGAACGCGGTCCACCCATGGCCACTGTCCGATCGCCACGTAGAACGCGTCGTCGCCGCCGAGCGCCAGCGACGACTGCGTAACGTCGCCAACCACGCCGACTACCATGTCCCAACCCCGAGTACTGTCCCCGATCTCGGGACCGATGCGCAGGCGCTGCCCTATGGGGTCGGTGTCGGGGAAGATACGCCTGGCCAGCGACTCGCTGATGACGACGGCCTCAGGCGCGCCCGGGCGATCGCTCGCATTCAGCAAACGACCGGCACGGAGAGGAATGCGCATCGTACCGAACCAGCCAGGGGTGACGGTGTAGCGGAGTGCACTCGGAAGCTCGGCTCTGCTCCCGGGCAGTGACTGCCACTCCACGCCGTAGCCCTCCAGGTCGCCGCTCATCGGAAGCTGGCTGGTGAACGCCGCGTTCGTCACGCCAGGCAGGCTGCGCACCCGCTCGAGCGCCTGCTCGAAGAAGAGATGGGTCGCCGTGTCGCTGTCGTAGCGGTGGCCGGCCGCGTCGAGTTGCATGGTGAGGGTGTGCGACGAGTCGAAACCGGGAGCCATGGAGAACAGTTGCGTGATACTGCGCAGCATGAGCCCTGCGCCCACGAGCAGCACCAGCGCCAGGGCCACCTCTACCACGACGAGCGATTGCCGTAGTCTGTGCGACGCGCTGCTGGTAGAGCGGTCGCCGTTCTGCAACCGGCTCCTCAGGTCGCGGCCGGTGCTCTGGATGGCTGGCACCAGCCCCACCGCTATCCCCACCAGCGCCGTGAGCGCGATCGTGAACGCGAGTGCTGGAAAGCTGATGCCAACGGAGCCGATGCGCGGGAGCTCGGCGGGCGCCAGCGCGACGAGCGCGCGCACTCCGACAGCGGCTATCAGGAGCCCGATCGCGCCTCCCATCAGGGAGAGGAGGAGTGCCTCGGTCAGGAGCTGCCTCACGATACGGCCGCGACCGGCGCCCAGGGCGGCCCTCATGGCCAGCTCGTCGCGGCGGCGTAGCCCGCGAGCAAGCATGAGATTGGTGACGTTCACACACGCGATCACGAGGAGCAGCGCCACCGCCGACATGATGGCGAACAGCGCCGGTCGCACGTCGCGAGTGACCGCGTCGCGCAGCGACTGCGTGTCGAGCCCGCGATCCATGGATGCCCAGGCCGGGCGAGGGAAGTCAGCGGTCGGTGTGGCCGCGATGGAAGCGAGCTCGCGGCGCGCCTGCTCCATGTTCACGTCCGGAGCGAGCCGGCCCAGCATGCGCATGTGGTGTCCCCATTCCGCACTCTGGAACGACGCGTTCTGCAGATAGCGGCGTGGAGCCCACACAGCGGCCGATGGCGACAGCACATCCTCGAATCCAGGCGGCATGACGCCGATCACGCTGTACAGGTCTCCGTCCAGCGTGATCGCACTCCCGACCACTGCCTGCGCCCCGCCGAAGCGGCGGCGTGCCAGTCCGTCGCTTATGATCGCCACACGAGGCGCGCCGGGTTCGTCGTCGCTCACCGTGAAGTCACGCCCCACCGGCGGCATCACCCCGAGGACGTCGAAGTAGCTGGCAGTCACCAGCGACCCGATCAGCCGCTCGGGTGAATCGACTCCCATCAGCGCCGGCTGCCAGCGGTCGAGGGCGGCGAGCGCGGCGAACGAGCGACTCCGCTGCGACAGCTCGATGTAGGTTCCGTAAGTGACGTCGATGGACTGGCCGGCCGAGCCACGGTCTGACAGCTGCACGATCCGGCCAGCGTCGGGATATGGAAGCGGCTGGAAGAGGACGGGAAAGACCGTGCCGAAGATCGCGGTGCCACCACCGATGCCCAGCGCGAGCGTGAGCACGGCGATCGTGGTGAAGCCAGGACTACGGCGCAGCCGGCGAGCGGAATAGCGCACGTCGGCAAGTACCTCTTCGACAACGTTCTCCCAGCCGGACGAGCGTACCTGCTCATGTGCGACCGTGGCGTTGCCAGCCTCGAGCCGGGCGGCACGCCGTGCAGCTTCGGCCGGGAGACCGCGAGCCAGCTGTGCAGCGACAGCCTGATCCATGTAGTGGGACAGTTCATCAGCCAGATCGCGATCGGCGTCAGCCCGATTTGTCAGGGCGCGCAGTCCACGCGTGAACTGTCTCAGTAGCGACATCCGTCACCCCTCGGCGTTGAGCAGGCGGGCCACAGCGCCGGCGCGCCGCTTCCAGTCAGCGGTCTCGAGCGCGAGCCGCTTGCGACCTGCCGGCGTGAGTGAGTAGTACCGGGCTCGCCGGGAATGCTCTGAAGTGCGCCACTCGGCGTCCAGCAACCCCGCGCGCTCCATACGCTGGAGCGCGGTGAGCAGCGAGCCCGGATTCACCTTGAAGACGTCACGCGAGAGCTGCTCGACGCGTCGAGCGATGCCGTACCCGTGCATCGGCTCCAGGGAGAGCGTCTTGAGGATGAGCATGTCCAGCGTGCCCTGGATGACATCAGTATTCGACTGGCTCACGGCGGCTCCGTGGGTGGGAGGGACGCGGAGAGAATAGTCACGTCTCATCTTGAAGGTCAAGACGTGAAGGGCAAGAGGAGATGGAGCGGAGACGCTACCTGGCGAACTGCCTCATCGCTCCGGCATTGCATGCCCTCTCAGCACCTGACGAAGATCACGGCCCAGAGGGCGCCCCGGGCTCCAACTCGAGCGCGACAATGCCAACTGTCTGCGCCATCTCGTCCACGCACGAGATCACTCCGCCTTCCATCGCCTGGCAGATCGGGTTGATCCGGATCTGCCCCACCACGGCCCTCTTCACCGGGTCGATCACCAGGACCAGGGTGTCGAAGTACCGCTCCACGCCGTCGCGCGGATCCATACCCGGTTTCCACGCCGGGTCGGCGACGGCGAAGGCGGCCCAGAGCAGGCCGGTCGAATCTGCGACGATCCCCCCGGCGAGGCGTGGTGCGGGGCGCTCATCGAGATTGGTCCACTGCCACGGTGCCTCCCGAGCCATCTCCTTCCCGGGCAGTTGCAGGCGCGCCGTCGGCGTCAGCTCCCGGCTGTCGAGCACGTCCACCGCGCCCCCCTACGACGCCGTCGCTCACGCCCCAGCCGCCCCCGGGAAACCGGAACACGTGAGCCATCACATCGGGCGCCGCGTCCAGCTCCTTGAACGAGAGTTGCGCGATGGTACGGGTCGATACGGTGCTCCGCGAACTCCAATCGTGCAGAGGCTGACGGTCCTGCGCCGACGCGCCCTGCGTCGCGATCAGGAAGATCCCCAGGGCCGTCAGGGAACGCGTGGGTTTCAGGTACATGTTCTCCTCCTGTGCAATCGGCCGAGCCGTGGCGGCGGCACCCGGACAGGATGCCCCGTCGAGCCATCCGCGGATCGCGAGAAATGCTGGCTGCGATTGGCATCCGCGATTCTGACGTCCGATCGGTGTGGGAGTCAGTTACTCGCTACGCCAGCTCCCCGAAGGGCGAAGCTCGGTGGTCCCAGGCTGGGCAGCCTCTCCGGAACGCTGATAGGTGCCGGTCGGTCATTCAGCAGGGCCTACGTTACAGGACCCATCCAGGATTCGAATTGCTGCGATCGGTATGTTCCTTGCTACTACTCGGAAATCCTGAGGTGTGCTCTGACTCTCGCGTGCCGCTCGAGGAGACTCCCATGCGAATTGCCCTACCGGTCGTACTCCTGTTGCTGGGCGCGTCAGTCGCCCACGCCCAGACGCAGCCAGCCGCATCCCCGGTCGAGTCCAGGACACCGGTGTCGACGCAGGCTGTGGCCCAGCCACTTCCGGTAGCAGCGCCGACATCGCCGCTCCCGAACGAGCCGGCGACGACGGAAGCGTCCGCACGCGCCGAACAGGCAACGACGGCCAGCGAAATCCAACAACAGCAGCCTAAGAAGCGGAGTCGCGTCGTCTGGTTCCTGGTCGGCGCCGTCGTGGTGCTCGGGATCATAGTCGCGGCGTCGTAGCCGCGCCGTGGCGCCCAAGCGTTACGCCGGCGGCCGGAGGCCTGTGTTTCGGGCAGGTTGACGTACGCACACCCGTGGCGGGGGCGTTGGCGGCGCTGAGGCGCTGGTCCCGACGCAGCGGCCACTGGCACGAGAACGTCCTGGGAGCCTGGCGCATCAGGATGGCCGATATGGCAGGGCTCGCTTGTCCGTCGCCGTACCAGGGTTCAAGTTACAAGCTTGCCGCGCCCCTCGTCCCTTGAGAGGCCGGTTGCCGTCGTACGTCCAGTCGTCACCGAAGCACAATTGTCAGCTTATGAAGTCTCCGAAGCTTCGCGGGGTCGCCCAGGCCACCCTCGCCGCCGCCACTGCGCTCGTGTTCCTGAGTGGGATCGCATATTCCCGCATCGCGGAGGCCGGCCCAGCTCCGCGGAACGCCGTGTACACCGCCGTATCCATGCCGGTCGCGACCGACTTCCGGGCGGGTGACCCTGCGTCGGACGCGGTGACAGCCGACCCGCACGCGTCCACCCGGGCGGCCAGCACCGAGCGGGCGCTCGGGGCACTCTCCTCCGCGGTGCGGCAGCTCAGCCATCCGCAAGCGTTGCGCGATGCCTTCGTCAGCTACTTCGCGTTCAGCGACGCGCACCCGGAGAAGGTGCGCAAGCCGTACCTGTATTTCGTGGACTACGGCCTCCCCTCCACCACCCCGCGCGGCTACGTGTTCGACATGAGTTCGCTCGAGGTGGTGGACGGCCCGTTCACCGTGGCCCACGGCCGTGGCTCGGCGCCGAACGCGGAAGGGGTGCCCACCCGTTTCTCCAACACGCCCGGCGCGGCCACCACCTCGCTCGGTCTCTACGTGGCGCAGGAGCTCTATCCGTTCCGGGGGAAGGCGGGCGGGCGGGCCTACCGCTCGATCGGCCTCCGGCTTGCCGGCGTCTCCAGCAAGTTCAACGACAACGCCCGCATGCGGGGCGTGGTTGCGCACGGTGCTCCCTACGTGACCGAGTCACGCGCCGGCCGCAGCGAGGGGTGCCCGGCCATGGAGCCCGAGCGCGCGGAAGAACTCCTCCCCAAGCTTTCCAACGGCGGACTCGTCTTCCTCTTCGCGCCCGACAGCGGCTGGATGGCGAACGATCCCTGGCTGCGGGGCTGAAGTTCCGACTCGAGCGCCGTCCACCGACAATGCATGCGGAGGAGCAGCGGGCCATGTCATATCCATACCGTCCTCACCTTCTGGCCGCTGCCGTTCTCCTCGTCGTCGCCTGCTCTCCAGGCCCGGGCAGCGATCCCGCCGCGGCATCGGCGGACGCCTACCACGACGTCTCCACCTGGTCCCCGGAACAGCGTCTCTCCGGCGGCGTCCAGATGGTCCCCGTCAGCACGCCGTCGGGCGAGTTCCACGTCTGGACCAGACGCGTCGGCAACAACCCGCGCATCAAGGTGCTGCTCCTGCACGGCGGGCCGGGGATGACGCACGAGTACTGGGAAGGGCTCGACTCGTACTTCCCGCAGGCTGGCGTGGAGTACTACTACTACGACCAGTTGGGCTCCTTTTACAGTGATCAGCCCAGGGACAGCTCGCTCTGGAATCTGCCGCGCTTCGTCGACGAGGTCGAACAGGTGCGCAAGGGGCTCGGCCTGGGTCCTGACAACTTCTACCTCGTCGGCAACTCGTGGGGCGGCCTGCTGGCCATGGAGTATGCGCTCGCGTACCCGCAGAACCTGAAGGGCCTCGTCATCTCCAACATGATGGCCAGCATTCCGGCGTACAACGAGTACGCGCGCACGGTGCTGGAGCCAGCCATGGACCAGTCGGTCCTGGCCGAGATCAAGCGACTGGAGGCCACCGGCCGTACCGATGATCCGCGGTACATGGAGCTACTGGTTCCCAATCATTACGAGCAGCACCTGCTCCGCATGCCCCAGGCGAAGTGGCCCGATCCGGTAAAGCGGGCGCTGGCGCACGTGAACCCGGATATCTACGTCCCCATGCAGGGGCCGAGCGAACTCGGGGCGAGCGGGAAGTTGGAGAAGTGGGACCGCAGCGCCGACCTCAAGAACATCTCAGTACCGACGCTCGTGGTGGGCGCGAAGTACGACACCATGGACCCGGAGTACATGCGCTGGATGTCCACCCAGATCCCGCACGCGCGCTTCCTCTACGCTCCCAACGGCAGCCACCTCACCATGTACGACGACCAGGAACTCTGGATGAACGGCGTGCTCGCCTTTCTCAAGGACGTCGACGCAGGCCGGTTCTGAGACAGGCCGTGGCCGGCGCTGACGGCCGCCGGGATCGGCCACTCGCCAGCGAGGGATGATGGTGGGTCCGGATGCATCCAACCGCGTTCGGACTCCTCGGTCATCACTGGCGAATCGCCGTCGAGCACCGGGAGCGGGTCAGATCGTCACGAACCGGTAGAGCAGCCTTATCAGCCTGTACGCCTCACCCATCGAGTTGGCCGTGAACGCCACCGTGTAGCCGTCCACCTGTCGCACGCCGGGGATCGCCTCCATGATCTGCGGCCGTGTGACGTCGGCGAAACGGATACGTACCTCGACCGGCGCCGCTATCCGCCACGGGCGTGCCGACTCCAGCGAGGCGAGGGCACTCCGCGTGGCCGAGGCCAGCTCCTCCCGCACCACTTCGGGGTGGCGTAACCGGGCCGCGGCCGGTGTCTCGGCGACCTTCGTCACGACCGTGGCCGCGGGCACGTGCTGGGTGAACTGCGCCGCGAAGACGGAGTCGCCCGAGGCGAGGATCACCGGCACGCCCAGGGAGCCCGCGTAGGCCGCGTTCATCTCCCCCTCGCCTGCCTCCACGTCGCCTATCCACAGCCCCTTCACGATCCCCGAGCCGGTGTGCGCCAGGAAGCCGTTCTCGGTGCCGGCGCGCGCGTGATAACCCAGGAAGATCGCGGCGTCGAAGGTGGAGTCGAGCCCCTGCACCATGCCCAGCGGCTTCACCGCGCCCTGGATGTAGGACACGCGACGATCCAGCTCCGTGTGCAGCAGGTTCTGCATGTCGCCGTGCGAATCGTTCACCAGCACTTCCGCCGGTCCGGCGGCGAATATCGCCGCGACGACGGCGTTGACCTCGTCGGTCATGAGCTTCCGTCCAGTCGCGTAATCCTTGCCTGTCGCCGTCGTCATGGCGGAGGTGCCGATGCCGCCGATGCCCTCCATGTCCACGGAGATGAAGATCCTGCGTGGGGCCTGCTGTGCCGCAACGGGTGCACTCGTGACCGCGGCGAGGAGCAGGGGGAGGACAGATCGCATGACGACGCGAGGGCTTGGCATGCTTTCGGGGGCCTGGGTGGGTGCGAGGAGGTGGCCGGAATGGAACGAGTCCAAGCTGTGCGTCGCGAGTTCGCACGTCCAGTCCTGTCGTCGAGCGCGTCTGAGTGCGTGGCCTGCCGGCCCCACTGCGTGGCGCATGGTATACCATTAGTGCACGCGTCGGCCACTCACCGTGACCTGCGGGCACTGACCTCGGCAGCGCCGTCCAGGCGCCAGAGCAACTCCGTTCCAGGGCGAGCCATGTACAGCTACGACCAGTATCCGAAGGTGGTGTGCGAGGACATAGTGCGTCTTCGCCGGCTGCTGGAGAAGAACCTCGTGCCACCGCGTCGAACTGACGACAACGTCGTCATTGGCACCTGGAACATCCGTCACTTCGGATCGCTCCACCCCGAATGGACGGAGAACGCCGGCACGCCCAAGCGGAACCTCCGCTCGCTGGCCTACATCGCCGAGATCGTTCGTCGTTTCGACGTCATAGCCATACAGGAGATCAAGCGTGATACGACGGCCATGCGCGTCCTCCTCGACGAGTTCCTGGGGCCGAACTGGGGAGTGGTGCTGAGTGACGTGGCTGGCGGCCCGGGCGGCAACAACGAGCGGCTGGGATACATCTATGATCGGCGGCGGGTGACTCTTTCCGGGCTGGCCGGCGAGATCGTGGTACCACCGCTGGGTCCACTCCAGCCATCCGAACAGTTCGACCGCACGCCGTACGTCGTGGGTTTCCGGGCCGGCTCGGAGCGTTTCGCACTGCTCACCGTCCACATCCGCTACGGCAGTGGCCCACCAGACAGGCGCGACGAGATCCTGCGGCTTGCGCAGTACACGGCCAACGAGATCCGTGACCGCGCGCGCTTCGCCGGCGCCGAGGAGATGAACCTGATCGTACTCGGTGACTTCAACATAGACGCGCGACGCGAGAGCGACCCGCTCTACGCCGCCTTCATCTCCTCCGGCCTCACGGTCCCGGAACCGCTCCGCGACGTCCAGACCAACTACGCCCAGTCGGCCAAGCACTACGACCAGATAGCCTGGTTCATGGGCGACCTCGCGCTACTCTCGCGCGGTGCCGCAGGCGTGGTGGACTTCCGCAACACCGTCTACAAGGAACTGGAGCCGCGACAGGTGACTGACCGTGTGTCGGATCACCTGCCGCTCTGGGTGGAGTTCGTGACCGATCGCAGCAGCGAGGCGATCGCCCGTACTCTCTCCATCGATCTGGATGCCCCGGATCCGTTCGCCAGTATCCCGGACTGACCCACCAGGCGACCGCCCGGGTTGCGCCCGATGTGGTATCTTCAAGGGAAGCGCGCTCGCCGGAGCGCGCCGGTCTGTGGTGCTCCCGACGGCCCCAGCCCAAGTCAGCGCCGGCGCCAGTGGATCTCGTGTGCGCCGCACTCACCGTTTCCCCGCCGACATGATATCCATCCGCAGAGCCTCCGTTCTCCTCGCTGCCGCGTTCCTCATGGGGGCGAGCGCCACCCTGCAGGCGCAGCAGCAGTTGCCACAGACCTGGCAGGAGGAGATGAAGTTCCGTGCCGGTCCGACGCCTTACGAGCCCCTCATGAAGTTCTGGCGGGAGCTCGATCAGGCCAGCGAATTGGTGAGCATGCAGCCGCTCACGAGAACGCTCCAGGGCCGTGAGTTGCCGCTCATCATCATCGCCGAGCCGGCCATCACGAACCCGCAGGACGCGCTGCGCTCAGGGAAGACGATCGTCCTGCTGGCGCCCTCCGTCCACGGCGGCGAGGTCTCGCCCAGCGAGCTGTGGGCGAAGTTCCAGGACGAGTACC
>CALCHX010000005.1 GCA_937906875.1 uncultured Gemmatimonadota bacterium
GAGGGCATCGAGCCGGTAATCTTCACCGCCGGCAAATCCGGCGTCGCCCAGTCCGACGAGCTGGTGTTGATCGCGCGCAAGAGCAAGCTGGCCAGCGACGAGGGATATCGCGACAAGGTCAAGCGATTCCTGGCCGCGCTGGCCAAGGGCGACGCGGCGGCGCAAGCGAATCCCGAGCTTGCGCTGACCTCGATCACTCCGGTGGCCAAGGGCTATGACGCCGCGCAACTGTCGGAAATGGTTGACTCCACCGTGACCTACCTGAAGAACCCCGATGGCTCGTTCGGGCAGATGAACATCGACAAGTGGCAGAGTTTCGCAGACTGGATGCTGCAGGAGAAACTGCTCGACAAGAAGGTCGACGTGAAGCACGTCCTCGACCTGTCGCTGCTGCCCGGTTAGTGATGCAAAAGCCCAGCACCGCACGCCTTCATCATCGGAGAGGTAGTCAATCGTGAGCGACGCCAAGCAGCAACTGGAACATGCACGTTCGGCCGGCTGGAGCGGGCGGCTCTGGGCGGAGATCACGCCGATCTACGACGCCATCCTGGAGCACCCGTTCATCACGGGACTGGTGACCGGTGATCTTGAGGTGGAGACGTTCCGCCACTACATCGTGCAGGACGAGCTATACATCCGCGAATACGCCCGCGCCATCGCAATTTTGGCGGCCAAGGCGCCGACGTGGAAAGCTACGCAACTGTTCACCGAGCACGCGACGAGCGCGGCACAGTATGAGTCGGACCTGCATGAGTCGGTTGTCGCCGAACTCGGCGGGCGCGCGACCATGCTGACCGATGCCCGGCCGACGCCCACATCGCTGGCCTACATCAGCTTCATCCGCGGGCACGCGTTCGGGTCGTCGTTCGTCGATGGTCTCGCGTCGATCCTGCCGTGCTTCTGGATTTACGCCGAGGTTGGCCAGTACCTGGGAGCCAAGGGCTCGCAGAATTCCGCATACCAGAAGTGGATCGACTCCTACGACGACCCGCAATACGTGAACGCGGTGGTCGCGGCACTCGAGGTCACCAACGAACTCGGCGCGGAGTTGGGCGCGACCGACGAGAGCCGAGCCAGGGACATCTTTGCCACCGCTTCGAAGTACGAATGGCTGTTCTGGGATGCGGCGTTCCGGCGGGAGACCTGGGCGCTCTGACACGGCGGCGGACACCCGTCTATCACCGACCACCCGGGTCTGGCGCCGGTCGCCAGGTCGCCGGAGGCCCGGCGCGCTCGAACCATGTCGATGCGAGCGCGACCGGGCCTCGGCGTCGTGTCCGGTGTCCGCTGGCGGCGTGGACGCTGGTCGGGTCGCCATCCCCGATGGCCGGCATCTACGCACCCGACCCCCGCTCGGCCCACCGCCCTGCTCGCCGACTCGCCCTCGATGTCGACGCCGGTAGCAACGGCCCATCGGGGGCGTGGGCGCGCGGGCCATCCCGCGTTCCGTGACAGCATCCGGACCCGGTCTATCGCCTACTCGGCATGGATGTCCAGTTCCGATGAACTCATGTGAGCATGCGCGCGTTGTCGCCGAGCTCCTGAGCTGGCGGCACTTTGTCGTGTGCGCTGAGCGTGGCCGTGCCGTCGCGCTTCCGGAGCCGCATCGCGATCCGCGCTTGACGCCGTGTGGTGCTTGCTACATGATATACCAGAGTCAGTCACCAGGGAGGAACCCATGGATCCGACGCCGTGCGGCGCGTCCGTGAGTGCCGACACTCGAAGCACGCGGACCAGCAGCCGATGCCCGAACGGCGATGGCCGCAACAGCATTCGACCGATCTGGTGCGGCGCTTCTCGACCAGCACATCGATCTGACACACGCAAGACCACTATTGCCTGACGCACCGCTCAGCGACCGGAAGGAACCTAGGCAGTGAAAATGCCTCGTCTGTTCGTCACCGTACTGTCCGCCGCAGTCCTGTCCATGGTGGCAGTGGCCTGCTCATCGGGTTCCGACTCAGCCGGATCGTCTGGCGTGCAGCCATCCGGCGGTGATCCGGAGGGCACCACCAGTGCTGCTGCCGGGCAGACGTCCGAGTCCGGGGACGCGCCGTCCGGCAAGCCGCTGCGTCTCAAGGTCGCAGTAGCGTCGCCGGGATTGCCCTTTCTGCAGCTCTACGTCGCAGACCAGAAGGGCTACTACAAGGCCCGCAATCTCACCGTCGAATTCGTCAACGTCGAAGGGTCCGCCGCATCGATGGCAGCGCTCCAGGGCGGCAGCGCGGATGCGACGGTCAGCCTCCCCGAGGGCGCGGTGACCGCACAAGCACAGGGCGCCCCGATCAAGATCATCGGCGCCACCGTCAAGGAGAGCCTGTACGGCCTGTACGTGGCGAAGGGCATCAACTCCATCGACGATCTTGTCGGCAAGAAGATCGCGATGCTTACCGAAGGCAACGGAACCGACATCCAGGCTCGCAAGGCGCTCGACCTGGCCGGTCAGGGCGCCGACAAGTCGACCTTCGTCGCGACCGGCGGGCTGCCGAACCGCCTGGCTGCCATCGAGAACAACCAAGCGCAGGGCGCCTTGCTCTTCCCGCCGTTTGACGCACTCGCCGAGGCGCAGGGCCTGAAGTCGGTGCTGTCGCTGCGGGAAATTTCCCCCGGCTACCCCGACGAGGTCATCGCGGTTCGCGAGGCAGCGCTCACCGACAAGGCTGACGCGCTACAGGCCTTCATCGATGCACTCTCAGAGGCATCTCACTACATCGTCGACAATCCCGATGACGCGGCAGCGATCGCGGTGGACCTCACCGGATCCGAGCCCGACATCGTGGATAAGTCCCTCAAGGGCATGATCGATACGTACAGCCTCGACATGGGATTCGACATCAAGGGACTGGCCGACACCATCGCCAGCATGGAGAAGTACGCGCAGTTCGAGAACCTGCCCACGGCCGAGGAATTGTACGACTCGCGATTCATCAAGAAGTGACCGCACGCACCGGCACCAGGGCACACCCCACGGCACCAGGAGATTGAAGACGCTGTGCCCATGACTCTCGCTTCATCGCACGTCGAGATCCGGCCGGGCACGGCGACCGGCGGCTCGCCCTGGGTGCGCAGCGAAGACCGGGCCGCGACCAGCGGAGAGCCCATTTACGCCACCGACAAGGTGCGGCCAGGGCAGGCGGCGTTGCGGGTGGTACGCAGCACCATTGCGCATGGAAAGATCATCGGCATCGACATCGCAGAGGCGAAGTCCGCTCCGGGTGTGATCGGGGTCTACACCGCGGCGGACATCGTGCGGCGACAGGGCTACGTGCCCACCATACCGATCCGGATCAGGACGCGGCCAGAGCTCGATGCGTATGCTCAGCCCGTCATGGCATCAGACCTCGTCCGGTATGTCGGTGAACCGGTCGCGGTGGTGGTAGCGGAGTCCGAAGCGCTGGCAGAGGACGCAGCAGAACTGGTCGTCGTGGATTACGATCCGCTGCCGGTGGTCTTGGAGATCGGCGACGATGCGGCCGCACCGAACCCGACGCAGGAACTGTTCCCGGGTACCGGAAACTGCCTGGCAACATATGATGCCGAAACCGGCTCTGTTGACGAGGTGTTCGCGAGTGCCGCCGTCGTCGTCACGGAAACCTTCCGGGTGGAACGAGATACCAGCCTGCCGCTCGAACCCCGCTCGCTGTTGAGCGAGTGGGATCCGCAACCTCGCCGGCTGCATCTGTGGGGCCCGGCCAAGTACCTCAAATTCACCCGCAACACCGTCGCGGACTGGTTCGGCATGGCCCCCGACGACGTGCTGTGCCACCACGTGCGGGTGGGTGGCATGTTCGGCACACGTGGCGAGGTGTACCCGGAGGAGTTCCTCGTTCCGTGGGCGGCCCGGGAAGTGGCTCGACCGGTGAAGTGGACCGAGGACCGGGCCGAGCACATGGTGAGCATCAATCAGTCGCGGGACACAGTTCATCGACTGTCGCTGGCAGCCAGCGCGGACGGTCGGCTGCTCGCCCTGGACGCACAGATCGCGGTCAATCTTGGTGCATATCCGCGGCCGATCGGCGCGCGTATCGCCGAGATTCTTGCCGAAGGAATGCCGGGTCCATATCTTTGGTCCGCGTATCGCGGGACGTGCCGCGCGGTGGTGAGCAACAAGACCCCCGCCGGCACCATGCGTGGCCCCGGCACCTTCGACCTCACCTTTGCGCGGGAGCGGCTGCTGGACATCCTGGCCGAACGTATCAAGATCAATCCGATCGACCTCCGGCGCAAGAACCTGATCCCTCACGAGCTGATGCCCTACACGCAGCCGCTCGGGTCCGCCATGCATCCGCTGCTCTACGACAGTGGAGATTATCCTCGCGGTTTCGAGGCCCTTCTTGGCGCCGTCGATCTGCCGGCCCTGGAGGAAGCAGTCGAAGCGCGCCGCGCCAACGGAGAGCTGGTTGGCATAGGCGTCGCTTGCTTCCTTGACCATTCCGGCCTGGGAATGGCCGAAAGCATTCGGCTGGACTACCTGTCGAACGGACGCTTCCGCTTCGCCACCGCGGGTTCGGAGGTCGGACAGGGCCTGGGCTCGGCGATCGCACGCATCGGATCGGACGCCCTCGGAGTACCAGTCGACAGAGTCGACGTTGTCACCAACGACAGTGCGGTCTTCGTGGAGGGGGCGGGCACATTCTCGTCACGATCGACCATTTTTGCCGGCAGCGCCGCCTACC
>CALCHX010000006.1 GCA_937906875.1 uncultured Gemmatimonadota bacterium
TCCGCCCGGAATGGGCGCCTTCAGCGTAACGGAACAGACGGGTGCGGAATGAACACTCATACCCTCGGCATGAATAGCGAACGACCGGTATCCTCACGACGTTGGCTGCTGATGGCAGTCCTGCTCGTCGCGTGGGGCCTGTTCTCACCGATGGACCTCGCGGCGCAGCAGCGAGACCGGCATCCAACGCCCGCCGAGCGCGACGTGATGGAGCGTCAACTTCGTGATCGGCTGGCTGCGCGTGTGCAGCGCGAGTTGCAGCTCAGCGATGCGCAGGCGTCCAGATTGATGGCTACCAACGCCCGTATCGACCGGCAGCGGAGGCCACTCCTTCAGCGGGAGAGAACTCTACGGACGCAGCTCCGCGCGGAGCTGGGACGAGGAGCCGCCGCTCAGGATCGGACCGTCGGACCACTGCTCGACGGCCTGCTCGAGGTGCATCGGAAGCGGTTGGAGCTGGTCGAGACGGAACAACGGGAGCTGGCGCAGTTCCTCACTCCGGTGCAGCGTGCACGCTACTTCTCACTGCAGGAGAACTGGCGCCGACAGGTGGAGCACCAGGCCGAGCAGGATCGTGACCGCATGAGGGGCCGACGCCCCGGTAGCGGGAACGAACGTAATCCGCCCGCTGGCGGATCGCGCTCTCCCTAGCGGATCACCCGACCACTGCCAACAGGCGCCTGATCGCTGGTGGCCGACCCGTGAGGATCCGTTGCCGGACGCGAGGAACTCCGCCACGCATGACCGGTGAATCTGTCACGGCTTGCTGGCAGTCGCCTTACGGGCTACTAATTCCGTGGACGAGGCAATGCCCGGATGGCGGAACGGTAGACGCGGCGGACTCAAAATCCGCTGGCCGCAAGGTCTTGTGGGTTCG
Organism: uncultured Gemmatimonadota bacterium; assembly: GCA_937906875.1. GTDB lineage: Bacteria > Gemmatimonadota > Gemmatimonadetes > Gemmatimonadales > Gemmatimonadaceae > CALCHX01. The sequence continues at coordinate 878 of CALCHX010000006.1, forward strand.
ATTCCCACTCCGGGTACTCAGGCCGCAGCGGCCGGTTGGCAGGACAGACAATGTGGCGGTGCGCCAGCCGGTGCGCCGCCACATTGTCCTGTCATGGCACCGCATCGAGCGCTTCTGCAGCATGTAGGGGCGACCACAGCTTGCCCGTCTCCAGCGGATCGCGGTAGCTTCCGCGCACATCGCGGTCGCACCTGGCGGCCGCCGGTTCCAGTGCCCAGTCCCTCTCATGCCTCCTCCATCGATCTCCGTCATTCCGTTCGACCTCGGTGCCCTCCAGGCACCGCTGTTGGCCGTACTTCTGCGCCAGGGCAGTTCGCTGCATCCCAGTCTTGGGCCGCTGGACAATGCCGTTGGCGGCACGATCAAACTCGCGCTGGTCGAGGGGGATTTTCGAGGAGCCAGAGACGAGACGCTGCAGTTGAGCGGACCCGGCGGCGGACCGCGACGTGTCCTGCTCGTCGGTATGGGTACTCCCAGCGAGGAGGGGCCCGCGTTCAAGCGGGCGGCGGCGTTGGCTGCCCGCCAGGCCTCCAAGCTGGGAGTGGGGCGAATCGCCATCGTTGCTCCCGACGCCGATGCCGAGCACCTGGAGGACGTAGCTGTCGGAGTGCACGCTGGCGCCTGGCGCTATGACGACCTGCGCACCCCACCCCCCGCCGAGGAGCGGCGTTCACCCGTCAGCGAGGTCGACATCCTGGCCGCCGAGGTAACCGCGGCCAGGGCGGCGGCAACACGCGGTGACGCGATCGGCCGAGGGCAATCGCTGGCTCGTCGACTGCAGATGATGCCCGGCAACCTCTGCACGCCTGAGTTTCTCGTCGCCACGGCCCGTGACATTGCCGAACGTCACGGCATGAAAGCCACCGTTCTCGGACGTGAGGAGATGGAAGGGGAAGGGATGGGTGCCTTCCTCGCCGTCGCCCAGGGCACACCGCAGGAGCCGCAACTCGTCGCGCTGGAATATGGTGGCGGTAGCGGCCGGCCAGTGGTACTTGTCGGCAAGGGGCTCTGCTTCGACTCGGGCGGAATATCCATCAAGCCAGCCGCGAACATGGAGGACATGAAGTTCGACATGTCCGGTGCGGCCGGCGTTCTGGGAGCACTGGAAGCGATCGCCCTGATGGAACTCGAGGTGAACGTCGTGGGCATCATCGGCGCTACCATCAACATGCCGTCGGGGACGGCCGTGAAGCCAGGCGACGTCGTACGCAGCTCCCTCGGGAAGACGATCGAGGTGATCAACACCGATGCCGAGGGACGGCTGGTGCTGGCCGACCTTCTGACCTTTGCCCGACGCTACGATCCGGCTGCGGTACTCGACGCGGCCACCCTCACCGGCGCTTGCGTCGTTGCGCTCGGGCATACGGCGACCGGTGTCTTTGGCAGCGATGACCTGCTCATCGATGAGGTCCTGGCCGCCGGTCGGCGGGCGGGGGAACCAGGTTGGTCCCTGCCGCTCTGGGACGACTACAAGGAGCTCATCAAGTCGGATGTCGCCGACATCAGGAACTCGGGAGGCAGGGCGGCTGGTGCCATCACGGCCGCACTCTTCCTCCAGGCGTTCGCCAGCGAATATCCGTGGGTGCATCTGGACATTGCCGGGACCGCCTATTCGGACACCGACATGGTGGCGATCCCGAAGGGCCCCACAGGAGTCCCGGTGGCCACTTTCGTCGAGTTCGTGCGCGGTCGCGCCGGATGACCAACGCTGGTGCGATCCGCGTACGGCGGCTCGCGCTCGTCGGGTTCGGCATGGTGATCGCCGCTCTCGCTGGAGCGGTGCGCCCGTTGGAACTCCAGGCGCAGGTGATACCACCACCGGACACCATTCCGGTGCGGGATTCCCTGCGTCGTCTCGACAGTCTCAGGACGACGCGAGACACGGTGGCCATTGCAATCCCGCCGCGCGCCGACCCACTCGGCACGGATTCGAGCGGGAGAGCGGACATCCGGTTGCGGGACAGCGTCGCGGCGTTGGCAGACTCGATCAAGCCGGCGCTGGCCACGGCGCCGTCACCCACGCAGCACGAGATTGGCTCCGCTCTCGTGTGGGATCGGGACGCGCTGTTCGCCAGCGGTGCACACACACTGCTGGACCTTCTGGATCAGGTGCCAGGCGTGAGCGGGTTGCGAGTCGGTTGGCTGCTGCCGCCCGAGACAGCTACCTACAATGGTGCTTTCGGTAGAATCCGCGTCTTCCTTGACGGGGTGGAACTGCTTGCCAACAACCCGCGAACGGGTGGCCTGTACGATCTTTCGTCGATAGATCTGTGGCCGCTGGAGCGGGTGCAGGTGGAACGTGGCGCCGGAGAGCTCCGGGTGCGCCTGCGTAGCTGGCGTGTACAGCGGACCACTCCCGACACACGCACAGACGTCGCGACGGGCCAGTACCGCACCAACATATTCCGCGGCTACTTTGGCCGGCGACTCGCGCACGGTGAATCGATCCAGTTCGGCTTCCAGCAATTCAGCACCGGAGACCCGCAGCGCGGCGGGGATGGCGACCAGCTATCGCTCATGGGACGGCTGGGCTGGACCACCGGCAATTGGAGCTTCGACGTATACGGCACCCGTCGCCGGCGTTCGGTAACGCAACTGAAGCGTCGCGATCAATTGACGCCACTGCCAGCGATGGATGGGGTGCAGCAGTTCGGCTACCTGCGAGCCGGATATCGACAGCCTGATACTGTCGGCATCTGGTTTCAGGCCATCGTGTCGAATGACGCGTTCGTGGAGACCACCGAGTTCAGTCCCGCAACGCCCAACATTCCGGCCGATTCCGCAGATACCACGCGTTCGCGCGCTCAGTACGTCGTTAGCGGCGGCTGGAACCGTGGGCCGTTTCGCCTCACCGCCATCGGCCGCTACTCGTCGCTGGATGGCGAGGGCTACTTCTCGCCCGTGCTCCGCGGCGAGCTGGACAGCCGGTGGGCCAGCATCTCGGCACGTGCCGAACGGAGGGCGGAGGACTCGACCACGAGAGCTGAGGTAGTGGTCGATACGCGGCCGCTGCCCTGGCTCAGCGCCATCGGTTCGGTAGGCCACATGCGCAGCGACAACAGCGATGCTGGCGGCGGCGTGACAGCCGCGAGAGGCGAGATCGGGGTCCGCGTCGGCCGGATCTGGCTGACGGGTGGGGCCCTCCGGGGGGGTGACGTCTCGACGGGCGCGCCGATTGTCCTGGACCGGACCTTTCAACCAGCCTTCACGGCCGACGCGATCGCGGTATACGGTGGGCTGCGAGGGCCGGTCTGGCGTGATGTGAGCGCGGACGTGCTCGTCACGACCTGGACCGGCGGCGGAGGGGGAATTTACCGGCCCCAGCATCAGGCACATGGCAACTTGCTTCTGGACACCCGCTGGCTGAGCCGCTTCCCGAGCGGGCAGTTCGGTCTCCGGGCGTCGGCGGGAGTGGCATACCGCTCGGATGTGTTCTTCCCGGTCGGCCCGGAAGTCTCCCTGCAGGCCGTCGGTAGTACCGTGGTCTCGATGCGCCTGGAGATCACGATCCAGCAGGTGGCCGCATTCATCGAATCGCGGAACACGATGGCCGCGGAATACGAACTGGCACCCGGTTACGTGATGCCGCGGAACGTGCTCCTGTACGGCGTGCGGTGGCAGTTCTGGAACTGAGCCGAATTGACAACCCTGTTGTGCCATCGTAACTTGCATGGCTAATCATGATCCATAGCATGACCGGATTCGGGGCGGCTGATGGGCCGTGGGGAACGGGACACCTCCTGGTTGAGGTGCGTTCAGTGAACCATCGGTTCTTCAACCCCAACCTGAAGCTTCCCACCCGCCTGCAACGCTGGGAAGCCGACGCCCGCGAGACGCTGAGGACTCGCATCGCCCGCGGGCATGTCACCCTCTCGGCGCGTATCGACGAGCCGACATCGGCCGGGATGGCGGTGGACGAGGAGAGAGTGGCGGCCTACGCCGAGCAACTCCGGCAGCTCACTGTCCGCCTCGGGCTCACTGGTGGCGTGGACATAGCCACCATCCTCCGTCTGCCGGAGGTCATGCGGCCGGCTGACGAACTGGGTAACGCAGCTGACGGTACGCTCGAGGAGTTCATGGCGGTGGTCGAGGCGGCCACTTCCGGCCTGCTGGAGATGCGCCGCGCCGAGGGTGACCGCCTGGCCACGGAGCTGCGTGGTCGCCTCTCGGTGCTGGAGGCAGCCCAGCAACGGATCGTGGAGAGAGCGCCCCAGCGGCTCGTGGACCATCGTGACCGGCTGCGGACCGCGGTGAACGAACTGCTGGATGGGGTCGTGCTGGACGAGCAGCGATTGGCCCAGGAAATCGCGCTGTTGGCCGAACGACTCGACATTCAGGAGGAAATGGCGCGGTTCAGCGGGCACCTCGTAGCCTTTCGCGACGCGCTGGATACATCGCCCGACGAGGCCGTTGGAAAGCGTCTCGGCTTTGTGTTGCAGGAGATGCTTCGCGAGACCAATACGACCGGCAGCAAGGCGAACGACCCAGAGTTGCTGCGAGACGTGCTGATCATGAAGGAGGAACTCGAACGGCTGCGGGAGCAGGTGGAGAACGTCGAGTGATGCCATTCCCGATCATCCTGTCAGCGCCGTCCGGGGGTGGAAAAACGACCATAGCCCACGCACTGCTACGGCAGCGCAGCGACCTGGGCTACTCGATCTCCTGCACGACCCGTCCGGCACGACCCAACGAGGTGGACGGGAAGGACTATTTCTTCCTCACCGCGGATGAGTTCGATGGACGGCAGGCGGCCGGCGAGTTTGCCGAATGGGCTCACGTCCACGGCCGGAGGTATGGTACATTACGTGGAGAGGTGGACCGGCTGCTGGCCAGCGGACGCCACGTACTGATGGACATAGACGTCCAGGGAGCAGCTCAGTTCGCCGCTTCCTTCCCTGAGTCAGTGCTTATCTTTCTCGTTCCACCCTCGGCGGAGGTTCTTCGCCAGCGACTCTCCGGTCGCATGACGGAAAGTGCCGAGGCGCTCCGCTGTCGGCTGCAGACTTCGCGCGACGAACTCCGTGCGGTGAGTGCTTACCAGTACGTGGTTGTGAACGACAGGTTGGACGAGGCGGTGCGACAGGTGTCGGCTATCATAGATGCCGAAGCGTTGCGCCGCGTCAGACAGCCCGACATATCTTCGCGAGTCGACGCCCTGGTGGCCGAGCTCGATCGCATTCTCGTCGAGGTGTGACCTCGACGTCGTACAGTCATCCCAGAGAGCCTTCATGCAGGTCTTCACCCCGAACGAACTCGCAAAGCACGCTGCGAACAAGTATCTGTCAGTGCTCGTCGCGGCGCAGTACGCGCGGGCGATGAATGAATTCCCGCGCCTGGGCGGTACCGGTCGTGAGAAGAAGCTGACCACGCGGGCACTGGAGGAGCTTGCCGCAGGCAACATCTCCTTCCGCATCGTGCCCCGCCGACGCCCGGCGTAGTCCCTGATCTTCCGAATCCAGGGTCCTGCGGCACTCATCCCGGCAGGAACCCGCCAGTCTGCCGTCCCCAGCGGTACGCGCTGACAGAGACGCGGTTGCTCCGTTCGTTTCGACACCCTCCGGCCCCCTGATCGTGCGCCCCTTCCACGGCCGCCGCATCCTGCTCGGGGTGACGGGCGGAATTGCCTGCTACAAGTCGCTCATCCTTGCCCGGTTGCTCACCCAGGCCGGCGTCGAGGTTGACGTGGTGATGACTGCCGCGGCCCAGGAGTTCGTGGGCCGGATCACCTTCGAGGCTCTCACCGGCCGCCCCACGTACAGTTCGCTCCTCGACGCCGGCCACGCACTCGACCACGTGCGCCTGGCTCGTGCGGCCGACCTGATTGTCGTTGCGCCGGCGACCGCGGACTTCCTCGCCCGCGCCGCCCAGGGGAGGGCCGACGACCTCCTCTCCGCGTGCCTGCTCGCCGCTGACGCCCCGGTGCTGATCGTGCCAGCGATGAACGACCGCATGTGGGCGCACCGGCAGACCGCTCTCAACGCCGGCCATCTGCGGGAACTGGGCTACGTGGTCATCGAACCCGCCGACGGGCCGCTAGCGGTCGGGGAAGGGAGCGGGCCAGGCAGGATGCCGGAGCCGGAGAGCATCATGGCGCATATCGGCCGTCTGCTCGAGACTCGGGGAACGCTGGAGGGTCGTCGCGTGGTCGTGACCGCCGGGCCTACACGTGAGGCCATGGACCCCGTCCGCTACATCTCCAACCACAGTAGCGGACTGATGGGCGTGTCCATCGCTGCGGCTGCCTGGCGCCGCGGCGCGGATGTGCTGCTCGTGCACGGCCCTCTCATGGTCCCGCTACCGGAGGGCGTTCAATCGGTCGCTGTCCAGACGACACAGCAGATGCGCGACGTCGTCGCCGCGGCGCTGGGTTCATCCGACGCGCTCATCATGGCCGCCGCCCCGGCCGACTTCGCGCCGCGCGACCCCAGCAAGACGAAGATCAGAAAGGGCGACCTGCCGGCGCCGATCGAACTCTCGCCCACTCCCGACATACTGGTCACGACACGGCGGGACCGAAAGCCGGGGAGCATCATCGTGGGATTCGCCCTGGAGACGGGCGATCCGCGGGCGAGCGCCCGGGAGAAGTTGATCAGAAAGGGGCTGGACATGATAGTTGCCAACGACGCCACCGAAGCCGGTGCCGGCTTTGGCGTGCCCACCAACCGCGTCGTCTTCATCCATGCGGACGAGCGTGAAGAGGCACTTCCGCTCCTCCCCAAGGAAGAGGTGGCGGACGAGTTGCTGGACCGGGTGGAGATGCTTCTGGAGCGGTCCAGTGGACGCTAGGGAGCGCCTGCGCCAGTACCTCGAGCAACGGCGCGAACTGGGCGAGCAGGATCTCCTGCTCGACAGGTTGGAAGTCGATGACGTGCTGCGGATGGTCGGCGCGCTCGCTGCGGGCGACAGCCGCGAAGCTGCATCCGGGCCGGCGGAGGAACGTGTTGGTGGCCCCGCTGCGAAGCACCCCGGGCAACCTCCAGTTGCTGGACGGGAGTCACCTTCACCCGAGCTGTCGCCACCAGCCCACGCCGCACCTGACCAGCCCGAATCATCTGGCCCTGCAACTCCGACTGCGCCTGCCGACTCACTCGGCGATTGGCGAGAGACGCTGCGCGCCGCCGGCGGCGGGCCACCAGGGCCGGCGACCACTCCGGCAATGCGGAGCGCGGCCGGGTTGGGTGAAGGGGACGCGCTGACGCGTACTGGACGGTCCGGGATAACGGGAGCGGCCAGGTCCGGCAACGCGGACGATGGCGCGCGATTGCCGTCCTGGATAGCCGAGGTTGGCGTTCCGGCGGGGCTGTCGGTGGGCACGTCATCGCTCAGGGACGACACCTTCACCCGGCTCACTTCGATGAGCGACGTGGCCCGCTCGGTGGCGAAGTGCACCCGCTGCGCACTCTACAGGACGGCGACCCACTCCGTACCAGGCGACGGGAATCCCGCCGCCGACTTCGTCTGCGTGGGTGAAGCACCGGGGGCCAATGAGGACGCCACCGGCCACGCTTTCGTGGGCACCGCCGGCGAACTCCTGACGAAGATCCTCGCGGCGATTAACTTGAGCCGTGAGGACGTCTTCATCTGCAACGTTCTCAAGCACCGTCCCCCCGCCAACCGGGATCCCGCTCCCGACGAGGTAGAGGCATGCCGTCCGTACCTCCTTCGTCAGTTGGAGTTGGTGAAGCCGAAGGTGATCCTCACCCTCGGTGCCTTCGCTGCCCAGACGCTCCTGGAGACGAAGACGCCGATCGGCAAGCTTCGCGGGCAGGTGCACCTCTTCCACGGCACACCGCTCGTGGTCACGTACCATCCAGCCGCTCTGCTGCGTAACCCCGCCTGGAGGCGACCCACCTGGGAAGATGTCCAGCTTGCCCGTCGACTTCTCGATAGCGCCACCCGCTCCGGCGCGTGACCCGTACCGCGACCGTCAACCACCCTATGCGGCGGAGGCGGAGCAGGCGGTAATCGCGGCCATGCTGCTCGATCCGGACGCGATCATGCGGGCGGCCGAGCATGTGGACGACACGATGTTCTATCGTGAGGGCCACCGGCGAATATTCCGCTCGATGATCGCCCTCACCGAGCGCGGCGATGTCGTGGATCCGCTCACCCTGGCCGACGAGCTGGACCGGCGGGGCGAGCTGGAGGCGAGTGGGGGCCGGGAGTACATAGGCTGGTTGATGGACGCGGTGCCCACGGCAGCCAATGTGGAGTACCACGCGAAGATCGTGCGCGAGAAGGCCACCATGCGGCGGCTGATCGAGGTCTCCACAGGTATCGTCTCGGAGGCGTTCGACGGCAGCTCGACAGCCATCCAGTT
>CALCHX010000007.1 GCA_937906875.1 uncultured Gemmatimonadota bacterium
CCCGCCACGGCATTCCTGTAGACGGCCATCGTCACATCGTGGCCGAACGCTGCCACCATCTGGGACGGTGTCTCCCCACTACGGCCGGTGGCGCGCACGGCCCGCCTCACCTCGCCGGGCATACCCCAGTGAGCAAGCACCGCGTCGCCCAGGTCCTCGTAGGAAAAACCGAGCACCTGCCAGGCCGCCGCGGTAGTGGCGGCGCGCAGGTCGAGCATGCCCGACGAAGGGGGTGTCAACGCGAACCCGCGCGCCTCGGCTCGACCTCGCTCGGCGCGCGACAGGCGCTCCCGCGCCACCCGGCCGATCGTGGCGTAGGCAGATGGAAAATGGCACGCCACCAGCAGTTCGCCGATGTTGCGGCACATGCCGCACAGGTGTGCCATCTCGGGCTCCGGGAGCCCCAGCCTGAGTGCCGTCTCGCGGGCGTGGTTGGCCGTCAACAGGGAGAGCAGGAGCAGCTCCTTGAGATTGCTGCCGCGACTTCGATAGTGCTCGAAGAGGAGCAGGCTCATGGCCAGTGAGCGCACCGTACCGACGCCCAGGAGCATCATCGCGTGAGTCACGCTGCGCACTGCCTGCCCGCGGTTGTAGTGCACCGAATTGGCGCTCCGGATGACCTTGAGCGTGAGGCTGTAGTCGCGCAGGACGGCGTTGGCCAGGTGCTGGGCCGACCGCTCGTCGCTGTCCAGGCAGGCCAGCAGTTCGCTCATCTGCCGCGAGAAGGCCGGGAATTCGTGCGACTCGCAGACGCGCTGGAGCGCTACCGCGAGCAGCGTCGCGCTGTCTGGTGGCGGTGCGAGCGCGGACGTCGCCTTGATGGAAGCGTCGGCAGATGAATCGGGATCGACGAGCGGCGTGGCTGGCATTTGTGCAGCTTTCTGGATGGGAAGCGAGCAGAGCTTCCCGGAAAGTATCGGCCGCCACAGCCGGATACTGAGCTTGCCAGTGCGCATACCCAGGTGTACATCCGGCATGCCGATGTATCCGTCATCTGTCCCCGGAGAGAGTGCATGCCCACCACGACCAGCACCCCAGCCGCCCGCACCACGCTACGCAGCGCCGAGACTCCGGCGCATGCCATGCCGTCAGTCGCCTCTGTCGACCTCACGCCGTTCGAGGCGGTGAATTTTCAGGTGGACCGCGCCGCGCGGGCGCTGGGCATGCCGGAACACCAGCAGGTGGGACTGAAGACGCCATTTCGGGAGGTGATGGTGGAACTCCCACTGCACCGCGACGATGGCACGATGCGCACCTATCACGGCTACCGCATCCAGCACGACAACTCGCGTGGCCCCATGAAGGGCGGGCTCCGCTTCCACCCGCGTGTGGAACTTGATGAAGTGCGCGCGCTGGCGTCGCTGATGACCTGGAAGACCGCTGTCGTGGATGTGCCCTTCGGCGGCGCCAAGGGAGGCATAGACTGCGACCCGGCCGAGCTGACGCGCAAGGAGCTGGAGTACCTCACGCGGCTCTTCGTGGGCCGCATCCACATGCTCATCGGCGAGAACGAGGACATCCCGGCTCCGGACGTCAACACGAATCCGCAGGTGATGGCCTGGATCGTGGATGAGTACGCCAAGTACCGGGGCTTCACGCCGGGAATCGTGACCGGGAAGCCTCTTCCATTGGGTGGACTGGTGGGCCGCCTCTCGGCGACCGGTCGCGGCGTGGCGATCGTCACCGAGCGCGCGGCTCCCGACGTCGGAGTAACGCTGAGAGGTGCGCGGGTGGCCGTGCAGGGCTTCGGCAACGTGGGGAGCTGGGCGGCGCACTCTCTGGCCGCGCTGGGCGCGCGCGTGGTTGCCGTATCGGACGTTCACGGCGGGGTGTTCCATGGCGACGGCCTGGATGTGGAGGCGCTGATGGCCGAGTCGAGGAGCACCGGGAGCATCATTGGGTTTGACGGTGTGGAGCGGATCAGCAACGAGGAGTTGCTGGCGCTGGATGTGGACATCCTGGTTCCAGCGGCACTGGAAGAGGCCATCCGTGCCGACAACGCGGGCGACGTGCGAGCGCGCATGGTGGTGGAGGGCGCCAATGCACCGGTGACGCCGTCGGCCGACGACATGCTGATGACGCGGGGCATCACGGTGGTGCCCGACATCCTGGCCAACGCGGGCGGTGTGACCGGCTCGTACTTCGAGTGGGTCCAGAACACCCAGAGATTCCGCTGGAGCGCCCAGCGGGTGGAGGATGAGCTGGTGCGCACGCTGACGACTGCCTATGGCGACGTTCGTGCCGCGGCCAGGGAGTTCGATTGCTCGCTCCGCACTGGCGCGTTCATCCTTGCCGTGCGTCGGGTGGCCGAAGCGACGGAGTTGCGCGGCGGCTGACACTGACCGGGTATCTCGTCACATCCCTGGTCAGACCTTCCTGGCCAGGATTGTCTCCCGATAGCTGGCGGCGGCGCACCGCGGGCGTGGCAGCCTGAACCGTCAGTCGCGATCCGACCCTGGTCGTGGCTCCCACCAGAGGCTTCGCCACCCCCCACCGTATGAACCCACATCTTCACCGCCCACGACACTGACGGCCAGCAGCGCGAGAGCCACGAGCAGGGTGTTGACGCGCGCTGTCGTAGTGAACGACAGGAGCCACGGCGCGACTGCTAGCCAGAGTGCGATCAGCACGTTGATACGCCGGAGTGGACGCATCGCGCCGAACGTGCTGATGATGGCTACAGCGATCATGATCGGACCGGCTGCCCTGCCGTTTGTCCGTGCTGCGCCTTCATATCCCAGTATGGCAGGTGCCATCATGAGCCAGAGGCCGAGTACGACGGCGGTGGCGTGAGCGCCGAGCAGCATTGGATCGACATCGCGTTCGGGCTTTGCCTGGCGCTCCGGAACTCGTTCGCGCGGTGATCCGGCCTGATCATCGACGCCAAGGAAGGCGCGCCAGCGCGAGCCGCCGCGGCGGCCGGCACGTACGACGTGCTGCAGGGTGGCGAGCAACTCACCCATTGCCGGGCCGATCATGATCACCGAGATGACGGCAGACGTGAGACAGAGCGTGCACCAGGCGTCGTAGACGATGGGCTGCAGTATCACCAGCAGGATGCTCACGGCGCCCAGGGGCCCCACGGCAAGCCCGAATATCACCGCCATCCAGGGCATGGTGCGCCAACGGTCGCGTCCCCCCACCAGTCCGCTCACCACGTCGAGCAGGTATGCGCCAGCGCCCAGTGCCGCATCGGGAATGGGAAGTGTACGCGAGATGCCCGAAGTGAGGATCCTCCGGCTGCCGTCGCCGAAGAATGGCTCCCACACTCCTGCCGTCACTCCGACCTGGAACAGTGTGAGGTAGCTGGCGATGGACAGTCCGACTGCGGCGAGTGCGACGAGGGGCAATCGCTCTGCCCATGCCGAGGGATTGTGGCTCCAACCTGGCGGTGTGCATTGCTCGCTGCCCATGTGGATGCCGCGTGCATTACCGATGCCGCGCATGATTCACATCGGGAGAGTGCGCGGGGGTTGAGAACACGCGCGCGTCAACAATCTTCGTGCCATCCTGATGCCTTCGACGACCGGCATGATGTTTGATGGGAGATCCCGACGAGCCGCAGGGGACGACCGGCACGCGATCGGATCAGCGTTGCGGCGGCAGCAGGAATGCTCGAGAAAGCCGGGGAGTGAGTGAATGCAGAAGCGCCAGGTGGTGGTGGTGACCGGAGCATCAGCGGGGCTGGGCCGCGCCATCGTGCGTCGCTTCGCCGAGGACGGAGCAAGCATCGGTCTCATTGCTCGCGGTCGGGAGAGGCTGGAACAGGCGCGGGTGGAGGTTGAGGCCGGTGGCGGGCGTGCGCTGGTGTTGCCGCTGGATGTCGCGGATGCTGCAGACGTGATGAGCGCCGCTCGACGGGTCGAGATCGAACTCGGCCCGATAGATGTCTGGGTGAATTGCGCCATGCTCACCGTCTACTCGCCCATCCATGAGATGACAGCGGCAGAGTTCCAGCGCGTGACGGATGTGACGTACATGGGCTACGTGCACGGTACGCTGGCTGCGCTGGAATACATGCGACCACGTGATCGCGGCGTGATCATCCAGGTTGGATCTGCCCTCGCCCATCGCAGCATCCCGCTGCAATCGGCATACTGCGCGGCCAAGCATGCGATTCTGGGCTTCCATGAGGCGCTGCTCTCCGAACTCATACACGACGGCAGCCATGTGCGGACGACGATGGTGCAGATGCCTGCCCTCAACACGCCGCAGTTCGACTGGGTGAAGAACAAGCTCGCTCACCGTACCCAGCCCGTCCCGCCAATCTTCCAACCCGAGGTTGGCGCTGAGGCCGTGGTCTGGGCTGCCGGGCACGACGTGGGACGCGAGTTGCTGGTGGGCTGGCCAACACTGAAAGCGGTGGTGGGTGAGAAAGTGGTGGCCGGCTGGCTCGACAGGTACCTGGCTACGACGGCGTGGGAGGGTCAGCAGACGGATGAGCCGGCGATCACCGACCGGCCCTACAACCTCTGGGACTCCGTGCCTGGTGATTGGGCTGCGCATGGCCGGTTCGACGACCGCGCTCACTCATTCAGCACTGAACTCTGGCTGCGCATGAACCGCAACGTCCTGGCTGTCGTCGGTGCCGGCGTTGCCGGTCTCGCGCTCGGGGCCCTGACCGGCAGGAACGGACGGCGTGCGACGATGGTCGAGAGCGAGATGGGACGCACTGTCGCCCGCGAAGTCACCTCCGCTGCGCATCCCCGGGGGCCTGCCTCCGGCGCGCTGGCGGCGGCCTCAGTATCGACGCCACCAACGGGAGTGTGACTGGGCAGCACTCCAGATGTTCGTGAAACCGGAAGGGAGGACGGCAGGGTGACGGAGGAGAAGCGGCCGCGGGAACCGTCGCACGAGGAGGATGCCGGAACGGGCGCCGGGAATGGCGCAGCCGATTCCAGCCGTTCACGGGTTGCGTCGCCGTCACCGGCACGGCCGCTCTTCTCACGTCGCGCTACGGCGCTCCTGCTGTCACTGGTGGCGGCCTTTCTCGCCGTGGGCGCCGGCAGCGTCGCGTTCGCCATGGCCTGGGTGCGCTCGCCGTACGTGACCATGCAGTACGCCGACGTCCGGCAGCCCATGCCGTTCAGTCATCAGATTCACGCCGGTGCGCTCAAGGTCGATTGTCGCTTCTGCCACAACTCGGTGGAGCGTGCACCTCACGCCGGGATCCCGCCGACACGCACCTGCGTCGGCTGTCACAGCGACGTCTGGATGCAGAGCAACATCTTCGAACCGGTGAGGACGAGCCTGGCCACTGGCAAGCCCATTCCCTGGCGACGGGTGACCACCATGCCGGATTTCGTCTTCTTCAATCACTCCGTCCATGTGCAGCGTGGCGTGGAGTGCACGACCTGCCACGGCGACGTTGCACAGATGCCCCGCGTCTACCAGGCCAGGCCGCTCACCATGCAGTGGTGCCTGTCGTGCCATCGTGACCCGGCACGGTACCTGTCGGCCAGCACTGCCCATCTGGTGCCATCGGAGAACGGCCGGGCATGGCCGGTGCGGCCCGGCACTCCCGACTCCGTTGCCAGTGCCGTCGCCCGACTCACCACCTGTTCCGCGTGTCACCGATGACAGCATCCGGAATCGGCAGCTCCCATGCGCCCGCAACCGGGCATGAATCCAGTGCCACCGGCGCCAGGTGGGCGACGGCGCTCGCCCGTCGCGGCGGATCTGATTTCTGGCGCGGGTTGGACGAATTGCTCGAGACGCCGGAGTTCCGCGCGACGCTGCGCCGCGAGTTCCCCGAGGATGCCACCCTCCCCGACGATGCATGGTCGCGACGCAGCTTCGTGAAGTTGCTGGGCGCCAGCGTTGCGCTGGCCGGACTGGGTGCGTGCATCAACGTGCCCAGCGAGGACATGCTGCCGTTCGTGGACCAGCCTCCCGAGGTCACCCCTGGCGTATCACGATACTATGCCACCAGCATGGTTGTCGGCGGCTACGCCACCGGACTCCTCGCGGAGAGTCATGCCGGCCGCCCCACCAAGCTGGAAGGCAATCCACTGCATCCGGCCAGCCTGGGTGCGGCGGGAGTCTACGAGCAGGCATCCGTGCTGCAGCTCTACGATCCGGATCGGTTGCTCAGCGTTCGCAAGGACGGCAAGCGCGCCAGGTGGGCACAGCTCGAACGTCAACTGCTCTCGTCCATTGCTGGGCGCACGGACCGTGGTGCAGGACTGGTCATGCTCCTCGAGCCTACCTCATCGCCTTCGATTGCAGCACAGTTGGCGCGGCTGCGGACGCTGTTGCCGGCGGTGCGCGTGTACTTCCACGATCCGCTGGCTCCCACTGGCGCACTGGAAGGCGCGCGGCGCGCCTTCGGCACGCCGCTGGTGGCCCGTTACGACTTCAGCACTGCCGACGTGCTCGTCTTCCTGGACGCCGACCTGCTGAGCACCGGACCGTTCCATCTGCGTCATGCACGCCAGGTGGCCGATCGGCGCCGCGTCCTGCAGCCCTCCGACGGAATGAGCCGGCTGTACGTAGCCGAGGCCGAACCCAGCCCGACCGGCACCATCGCCGATGAACGACTGCGCGCGCGCGCCCGTGACGTACCGCGCCTGCTCGCCGCGCTGCTCGGCGAGCTCGACTCGGCCGGCAGCGCCAGCGGGTTGACCGAACGCGAGCGGACGTGGGTGGCCGCCGCCGCTCGCGACCTGCGCAACAGTGCCGGTCGCTCCGTCGTCGCCGTGGGTGAGCGCCAGCCGTGGATGTCGCATGTCCTCGCGCACGCCATCAACGAGCGATTGGGGAACGTCGGACAGACTGTCGACTACGCACGGTCAGCGATCCTGGAGGCCGGCACCAGTTCGCATGAAATCGGAGAACTGCATGCCAGCCTGCAGAGCCAGCCGGCCGATACGATACTCGTGTTCGGTGGGAATCCGGTGTACACCTCGCCGGCCGATGTAGCGCTGCAGGCGGACATCTCGGCGGTACGGGATTCGGCCTACCTCGGCCCTTACCTGAACGAGACCGCCAGCGCCTGCCATTGGGCCGCGCCGCAGGCGCACTATCTGGAGAGCTGGGGTGATTCGTGCGCATATGACGGCACGCTGTCGTTGACGCAGCCACTCGTTCAACCGCTCTGGGGCGGGCGGACCACGTCGCAGCTCCTGGCGACGATACTCGGCGACTCTCCTGATGGACGTGCCCTTCTACGCGACCAATGGCGGACAGCCCTCGCCAGCGACGCCGAGTGGGAGCGCGCGCTGCAGATTGGCGTTGTGGAGAACTCCGCCACGGCTCCCACTTCCGTGACGATGGCACGCGACGCGCTGGCTGCCGCACTGGCGATGGTGCACGAGCTCGACGCACGTAATGGTATGGAGATCGTGTTCCGGCAGGACGCCAGCGTGCGCGATGGCTCGTTCTCCAACAACGCATGGTTGCAGGAACTGCCTGATCCGCTCAGCAAGCTGACCTGGGGCAATGGAGCGATAATCAGTCCCGCTACCGGCGCGCGATTGAAGGTCGAGACGGGCGACGTGTTGCGTCTTGCCTATCGCGATCGGACACTCGACCTGCCAGCAGTGGTACTGCCGGGCCACGCCGATGGATCGGTCTCGGTGCACCTGGGTTACGGACGTACGGGTGCCGAGCGTGTGGCGCGCGGTGTGGGTGGAAATGTGTATAACCTGTGGACAACCGCCGCGCAGTACACCGACGACGGCCTGTCGCTGACGGCTGTTGCTGGGGCGCACGTCAAGCTCGCGATCACCCAGGATCACTGGGCCATGGAGGGTCGGCCAGCGGCGCTGGGTGCGACCCTGGACGAGTACCGCGCAGATCCTGACTTCGCGAGGCCACGCGGTCGCGAACTCTCACTCTACCAGCCCTACGCCTACGACTCGGGCGATCAGTGGGCGATGGTCGTGGATCTCTCCACGTGCATCGGATGTTCGGCGTGCGTGGTCGCCTGCCAGGCTGAGAACAACATTCCGGTGGTGGGCAAGGACGCCGTGTTGCGGCACCGTGAGATGCACTGGCTGCGCGTGGACAGGTACTTCGGCGGCGACGTGGCCGACCCGACCGTGGCCATGCAACCCATGCTCTGCCAGCACTGCGAGAAGGCGCCCTGCGAGTACGTGTGTCCGGTGAATGCCACCGTCCACAGCCCCGACGGCCTGAACGAGATGGTGTACAATCGGTGTGTCGGCACCCGTTTCTGCTCCAACAACTGTCCGTACAAGGTGCGGCGTTTCAACTGGTTCAACTACAACGCCGAACTGGATGAGACCGAGCGGCTGGCAAAGAACCCCGACGTCACGGTGCGCGATCGCGGCGTGATGGAGAAGTGCACGTTCTGCGTCCAGCGCATACGCCGCGCGCAGCAGCAGGCGATGGTCGATGGCCGAGGCGTGGAGCCCGGCGAGGTGGTCACGGCGTGCCAGCAGAGCTGTCCGACGAACGCCATCAGCTTCGGGTCGCTCACCAATCCTGATGATACGCTGGTGCGCCGCCTGGCTGCGCGTCGGCGCTACGCGGCGCTGGAGGAACTGGGCACGCAGCCGCGGGTGACCTATCTCGCGCGGATCACCAATCCGGCGTCCAGCGATGCGGGGCCGAAGGCGTGACGACCCTACCATTGGGTCAGCAGACGCTGGGGCAGTCGGGAACTGCCGTGCGTTCGGGGGCCGCGCACGTGTCCAGTGCCCGGGATCACGACGGGCTGGCGACGGTGCTCGAACTGCCGCTCATCGAGCCCGACTTCAGCGATCATGTGGTGTCGCCACCCTGGGTGCAATCGCGCAACTGGTGGATCCTGCTCGTCGTCTCGGGCGCCGTCGCACTCGTCTTTCTGTCGCTGGTGGGCTACAGCGTCGTCGCCGGCATCGGCGTCTGGGGCAGTCAGATCCCGGTGGCCTGGGCCTTCCCCATCGTCAGTTTCGTCTGGTGGATCGGGATCGGACATGCGGGCACGTTCATCTCCGCCTTCCTCATCCTGCTCAACCAGCGCTGGCGCGGCTCCATCAACCGGCTGGCGGAAGCCATGACGCTGTTCGCGCTGGTGAATGCCGGCATCTTTCCGCTGCTTCACCTGGGGCGCCAGTGGTACGCCTTCTGGCTGATACCGTATCCCGCGACGACGGATGTCTGGCCACAGTTCAAGAGCACGCTGCCGTGGGACGTGGCGGCCATCTCGACATACTTCACGATCTCCGTGCTCTTCTGGTACCTGGGGCTGATCCCTGACCTGGCCACCGCGCGTGACAGGTCTCCCGGCCTGCTGCGGCGTCGTGTATACGGCCTGTTCGCTCTGGGTTGGCGCGGCACGGCGCGTCAGTGGCGGCATCATCGGGCTGCCTACATCATGCTGGCCGGACTGGCCACGCCGCTCGTGATCAGCGTGCACAGCACGGTGAGCCTGGACTTCGCCATCGCCCAGTTGCCCGGCTGGCACTCCACCATCTTCCCGCCCTATTTCGTGGTGGGCGCGATCTACTCCGGGCTGGCGATGGTGATAGTGCTCACCCTCCCGGTGCGCCGCTGGTTGCGGCTGGAGCAGGTGATAACCGATCGGCATCTGGATGGCCTG
This sequence comes from uncultured Gemmatimonadota bacterium, assembly GCA_937906875.1. GTDB lineage: Bacteria > Gemmatimonadota > Gemmatimonadetes > Gemmatimonadales > Gemmatimonadaceae > CALCHX01. Next base: position 9,548 of record CALCHX010000007.1, read on the forward strand.
GCCAAGTTGATGCTGGTCACCGGGCTCATGCTGCTGTACAGCTATGCGATCGAGCAGTTCATTGCCTGGTACAGCGCCGATCAGTTCGAGCGCTACCAGTATCTCACGGCCCGCCTCTCCGGGCCGTACGCTCCGGTCTTCTGGGCGATGACGATCGGCAACCTGCTCTCACCGCAGCTCTTCTGGTCAGCGCGGATGAGGCGCAGCAAGCCCGCTCTCATCATCGTCAGCCTGATCGTGCTGGTATCCATGTGGGCCGAACGCTTCGTGATCATTGTCGCGTCGCTCAACCGTGGATTCCTGCCCTCGAGTTGGAAGCTGTTCATTCCCACCTGGGTGGATTGGGGCATACTCGGGGGCAGCTTCGGGCTCTTCCTCTTCCTCTTCCTGCTCTTCCTGCGCTTCGTGCCCACGGTGGCCATGAGCGAGGTGCGCCGGCTGGCGTACGACATGGAGACGGAGGGTGACGCTGCCGGTTCGAGTGCGAGGGCGCGCACCGCCACCGGCGCCAGCCATGCGCTGCCCGCTCCGGCCGGTCCCGACGCATATGGCCCGGCCAGAGGTGAAGCATGACACGGGACGAGTTCCGCGGCGGTGTGATAGCCGAGTTTGATTCGGCTGACGAGCTGCTGGGTGCGGTGCATCAGCTTCGTGCACAGGGCTATAGCGCGCTCGATACGAGCGCTCCCTTCGATGTGCCCGGACTGGACGAGGCACTCGACCTGAAACCGTCGCGAATTCCGTGGGCGGTCTTTGCCGTAGCGCTGCTCGGCGCGCTGTTCAGCTACTGGGTGGAATGGTATACGAGCGCGGTGAGCTATCCCCTCAACGCCGGCGGCAGGCCGCCCAACGCCGTCCCTGCCTTCATAATGATCACCTTTGAAGGGCTGGTGCTGGCCGGTGGTTTCGCGGCGCTATTCGGCTTCATGTGGGCCAATCGACTGCCGCGCCTCTGGCACCCCCTGTTCGAGGTGGACGGCTTTGGCAGTGCCTCATCAGACCGTTTCTGGGTGGGCATAGACGCCCGTGATCCGCAGTTCCAGCCAGGTGACAGCACCGAAGCTCTGCGTGCGCTCGGGCCGCGCAGGGTGGTGTGGGTGGGAGAGGGATGATGGGTACCGGTACCACGGGCGCCGTGCGCCATTCGAGCCGGCGACTGCAGACGTCACTGCCTCACCGGCGGCGAGGCCACATACCCTGTTGCCTGCCAACACCGGCAACGTGGGCGACGGCAACGTGGCTGGCCCTGTTCGCCACGTTGCTGCTCGTCGGTTGTAGCAAGGGCTACGGCGACGGCTGGGATTGGGAGCGCATGCGGAAGCAGAAGCGTGCTGACCCGTTCGGGGCGAGTCCCATCTTTCCCGACGGCAAGGTGCTTCAGACGCCGCCCGCCGGTACGGTCCCCGCGGATGCAATTGTCGACAACACGGCGCTCACCGAGGGGACGAGGGCGGGTGTCGTCATACGCGAGCTGCCGGTGTCGGTGGACAGCGCACTGCTGGCCAGGGGAGCGGACCGTTTCGGAATCTTCTGCACACCCTGTCATGGCGAGAGAGGCGCTGGCGGCGGCACGGTAGGAGTGAACCTGAAGCCATACGAGCCACCCGTGCTTGTCTCCCCGATGGTGGCCGGCACGCCTGTCGGTGCTCTGTACCACATCATCACGCATGGCGGGGCGCGGATGCCGGCCTTCGCCGCCCAGCTCGACGTGCGGGAGAGGTGGGCAGTGGTGGCATACCTCCAGTCGTTGCAGGCGTCGTCTCCCTCAGTCGCTGCTGATTCCGGCATGACTGGCAAGGCTGGGGACAACCCATGAGGACGCCCGCCGGAACCAGCGCCACGCCGCCCACGTCGCCGGCGTCGAGCAGTCCGCTGGACGGCCATGAGGCGACTGTCCGGGAGCGGTGGGGCACGCCACCAACCGCGCCGCCATGGACAGTCCCCGTGCTGCGCTGGGGGCTGGTGGCCGCTGGCGCCGGTACGCTGCTCATGCTGCTCGGGGTGGTAATGGAGCCAGAACGTACGGCCGCCGCCTACCTGGTGGCGTTTTCCGGTGCGCTGGCGATCGCTCTGGGTGCGCTCGCCATGCTCATGATCGGACATGTCGTGAGGGCCACCTGGTTCGTGGTGTTGCGCCGTAGCTGTGAAGATGTGACTGCCGTGCTGCCCTGGCTGGCCGTGCTGGCCCTCCCGGTCTTCATCGCCATCCCATTGCTCTATCCGTGGGGCGGGTCGACCGCGGAACTGAGCATGGCCGACGCGGCCCGCCTGGCCGCGCGCGAACCGTGGTTGGACGTTCCCTTCGTCGTCGCCCGCGCGGTGCTCTACTTCGCCATCTGGCTGGGACTCTCTCTGGCCCTCCGCCGCTGGTCGCTCAGACAGGACCACGCAGCCAGTGAGGCTGAAACGCTGGCCCTCTCGCACAAGCAGCGGGTGACGAGCGCCGTCGGCCTCACGCCCTACGCCTTCGCTGTCACCTTCTTCGCCTTCGATTGGTTGATGTCACTCTCCGTGGAGTTCTACTCCACGGTCTACGGTCTGGAGTACTGGTCGGGTGGACTGGTTGCCGCGCTGGCCCTGCTGGCGGTGATGCTGGTGCCCCTGGCCAGGGTAGAGGGTCCAGCCGCCCCCGACGGTGCTGCCACGGCCGAGCACTCGCACGCACTGGGCAAGCTGCTGCTGACGTTCGTCATCTTCTGGGCGTACATGATCTTCTCGCAGCTCATCGTCATCTGGAGCGCTGACCTGCCGGCGGAAGCCGTCTTCTATGCGCCCCGATTCCAGGGCTGGTGGGCCGTCGCTGGTGTCGCGGTGGTGGTGGGCAACTTCGCCGTGCCGTTCCTGCTCCTCCTCCTGCGCGATGTGAAGCGATACCCGCGCGTCCTTGCCCTGCTCGGCGTCTGGTTGCTCGTCTTCCACTGGCTGGATGTGCAGTGGCTCGTGATGCCGTCACTCTACCCCGACGGCTTCCCCATCCACTGGTTGGACCTCGCTGCCGTCGCTGCCGTGTGGGGTAGCTGCGGCGCCGTGCTCGCTCTCCGTCATCGTGGCCATGCGGTGGTCCCGGCCGGTGATCCGCGATTCGCGGCGTCGGTCAGATACCAACCAGACTCATGAATCATTCGATGATCCCGCACCTCTTCCCGGCGATCGATACGCCATCGATCTTCGCGCCAGCCGGGCCGATCGCCGCCCGGGAGGCGCTGCTCGGCTGGGGCTCGGCGGCGCTCGGCAGCGTCATCTTCATCATCGTCTGTGTCGTCCTGGCAATCGGGCTCTGGCGGCGTCGCGAAGTGACGACGGAACGCGCTGATGGCGACGTGTCGGTGATTGGCAAGCAGGAACATGCGCGCGAGCTACGAGCGATCGTCATCTTCGGATTCGTGCTTCCAGCGATCGTGCTGGTCGGGTTGTATGGCTGGTCGATATCGGAAGCCGTGGCACTCGCCGCGAGGCCGCAGGGCCAGGAGGTAGAGGTCGTCGGTCATCAGTGGTGGTGGGAGGTGCGCTACCCCGCCGAAGGCGTGACGACGGCGAACGAGCTGCATCTGCCGGAAGGAGTGCCGGTTCGTCTCCGTGTGTCCTCCGCTGACGTCATCCACAGCTTCTGGGTGCCGCGCCTGCTCGGCAAGATCGACCTCATTCCCGGTGATACGAACAATGTCTGGATTCGCGCCGACAGCGTCGGACTGTTCCTGGGTATGTGCGCGGAGTACTGCGGAGTCCAGCACGCACGCATGAGGTTCATGGTGGTCTCCCAGCCTGCTGATGAGTACGCAGCATGGCTGGCGAGCGAACGAACAGCGGCCAGGTCCGCCGTGACGCCGACGGAGATGGAAGGGGAGAAGCAGTTCATGGAGGCAGGGTGCGCCGGTTGCCATACCGTTCGCGGCACCGCCGCCGCGGGGATCGAGGGCCCCGATCTCACGCACTTCGCCAGTCGGCTCACGATCGGTGCGGGCACCCTGCCCAATACGCGCGGGAACCTGGCCGGATGGATAGCGAACCCGCAGCACATCAAGCCGGGCAATCACATGCCTGAACTGCCGATCACGGGGCCACAACTGCAATCCATCCTGGATTATGTGGGAGCACTCCGATGAGCGCGTCAATCATGGAAAGGGTGGGGCAGGATGAACGTGCGCGCAGCGTGCAGTTGCTGGAGCAGCTATGGGAGACGCCGCGTGGAATCGTTGGTTCGCTGACTTCGGTGGACCACAAGGTGATCGGCATCAGATACCTGGTGACGTCGGTGATCTTCCTGCTGCTGGGTGGCGTGGAGGCAATGGTCATGCGCACCCAGTTGGCCGGACCCGAGCTCGGTCTCGTCTCACCGCACACCTTCGACCAGCTCTTCAGCCTGCATGGCACGACGATGATCTTCTTCTACGCATCGCCGATGCTGTCGGGCTTCAGCAACTTCCTGGTGCCGTTGCTGGTCGGCTCGCGTGACATGGCGTTCCCGCGGCTGAATGCCTTCAGCTACTGGACCTTTCTTCTCAGTGGGATCCTGCTCTACGGCGGCGCACTGGCCGGTGCTCCTCCCACCGGCGGCTGGTTCGCCTACACTCCGCTCACCACTGGCCCCTATTCGCCCGGTGCGAGCGTGGATGTGTACGCGATGGGGCTCCTGTTCCTCACCGTGAGCACGACCGTCGGGGCGATCAACTTCATCGTCTCCATAATGCGGCTACGCTGTCCCGGGATGTCCATGAGCCGGATGCCGATCTATCTGTGGAGCACGCTCAGCGCCTCCTTCGCGATCGTCTTCGCCCTCCCCGCACTCACCGTCGCGCTCGTCTTCCTCGAGCTGGACCGCACCTTCGGCTCGCACTTCTTCGACGTCACGGCGGGTGGCAGTTCATTCCTCTGGCAGCACCTGTTCTGGATCTTCGGGCACCCCTGGGTCTACATCGTTGTCCTGCCGGGGTTCGGGATCATATCGACCGTCATACCGACCTTTGTACGGCGTCCGCTGGCGTCGTACACCATGGTTGCGCTGGCCAGCGTGGCGGTGGCCGTGCTCGGCTTCGGGGTCTGGGCGCACCACATGTTCGCGACTGGAATGACGGCGCTCTCCACGTCGTTCTTCAGCGCGGCCAGCATGACCGTCTCCATACCGAGCGCCATTGCCGTCGTCGCCTGGCTGGTGACGATCTGGTATGGCAGGCCGGTGTTCCGGACCGCCTTCCTGTTCTGCATCGGGTTCCTCTTCATCTTCGTGCTCGGCGGCGTGAATGGTGTGATGACGGGACTCGTCCCGCTCGATCAGCAACTCACCGACACCTACTTCATAGTCGCCCACATGCACTACGTGCTGGTCGGCGCCAACGTTTTTCCCGTCTTCGCCGGCCTCTACTACTGGTTTCCCAAGATGACCGGCCGACTGCTCGACGAGCGACTGGGACGCTGGAATTTCTGGTTGATGTTCGTGGGCGCCAACGTGCTCTTCTTCCCCATGCACCTGCTCGGCTTCGCCGGCATGCCACGTCGCGTGTACACGTATGCCGCCGGTCTGGGTTGGACGGCCAGCAATCTCACGGCGACAATTGGTGGTTACATCTTCGTCCTGGGGGTGCTCGTATTTCTCGTCAATTTCTGGCGCAGCCTGCGGAAAGGGGCAGTCGCCGGAGACAACCCGTGGGGAGCGGCCACCCTTGAATGGTCCATACCCTCGCCACCGCCGCCGTACAATTTCGCCCGCATTCCTGTGGTGCGCGCGAGGGATCCGCTCTGGACTTCGGATGCGGATCGAATGGCTGCCCTGGCTGGCGGCGCCGAGGGCGCAACGATGCTGGAAGGCCATACTACTCCCGTCACGACCGCGGTCGACGCGCACCCCGAAGGAATGCTGCGCATGCCCGGCGAGTCGTGGTGGCCCCTCGTGCTTGCCCTGGCCATAGGCGTCACGCTCCTGTCGCTGCTCCTGCATGCATTCTGGTGGGCCGCCGCCGGCACGCTGGCGGTCATCCTCGCTACTGGCGGTTGGTTCTGGCCTGCACATCCGGGCTCCGGCGCAACGCCTGACTCGGGGAGGGAGGAATGACCAGCACTCCATACCCGACAGGGCAGGAAGGTGGACTCGTCGACACCGTGCCTTCGATTCACGTCGCTGGCACCGGAGGCGATGTCGGCATCTGGGGAATGTGGGGCCTGATGGCGACCGAGGGGGCGCTGTTCGCCTACCTCATTACAGCGTACTTCTATCTGCAGCAGGGTCACACAGCCTGGCCACCCCCACCGCACGGCATTCCGGAACTGGGCATCGCCCTTCCCAACACCTTCATACTTCTCGGCAGCAGCGTGGCTGCCTGGTACGGTGAGCGCGGCGCGAGCAGGGGTAGTCGTGGCGCTCTCATCTCCGGCATCGCGACGGCGATCGTGCTGGGCCTGATCTTCCTGGTTCTGCAGGGGGTCGAGTACTCGCAGCAACAATTCACGCTGCGCACCGATGCCTACGGCTCGGCGTTCTTCACCATCACCGGATTCCACGGTGCCCACGTGCTCGCCGGCGTGCTGGCCCTGAGCCATACCCTGATCCGCGCCTTCCTGGGGCACTTCGGTGAAGGGCGATACATGGCCGTCACGAACAGCGTGCGCTACTGGCATCTGGTGGACGCAGTCTGGCTGGTCGTGTTCACCTCGCTCTATCTCTCGCCGAGGTGGTGATGCGAACCCATGGCGATGCCGGGAACGGGAGCCTCACGGCGAACGGGGCGACGATTGTGACGTCACCGGGCTCCGACAGGGTGGGTCCGCTATCGACTCCACGCGGGACTGTCCTGGCAGTGCTCCTCCCACCTCTGATGTGGAGCCTGCACGAACTCACCGTCTACATCGGTACATCCAACCTCTGCCGCTTGGGGCTCGGTGAGCAGACGATGCTGGGCATGCCGGCGGCACGACTTTTCATTCTGGTGGCTACGGCAATTGCGCTGGCGGTGATCGGCTGGATGCTGCTGACGTTCCGGCGGCAACGTCAGGCGACCGGCGCACCAGACGACGGTCTGGGGCCGACGACGTTGGAACGAGTCGGCTTTGCCGTGCGTTTCGGCACCGTCTTCGCAGTCATCTCGGCTATCGGCGTGATCCTCACTGCACTCCCGACCTCCATCACGGTCTGCGGATGAATCAGAAACCATGTGCCTTGACCATTGGCCGGTTGCGGAAGTGCAATGGTCGCGGCTCCGTTCAGCCTGGGGGCGATTAGATGGAGCAATCAGTTCCCGCGCGTCGCGCGCACGTTGACGCCTTGTGCTCCTGCGCGCTCATCGCGTCAATGCTTTTGATGTCGGCGTGTGACCTGCGCCTGCCGCCGGGCGATTCGGAGCATGACGATCAGGACACCGCAGTTCCGGCAGCCACGGCCGCAGCCGCAGACTCTGTCGTTGCCGGCTCATCTGCTACATCGCTCGCCGCAACCAGCGGTGATGCCGACGCTGGCAGGCGGGCGCTGGTGCGTTTCGGCTGTGGTTCCTGCCACACGATTCCTGGCGTGCGCGGCGCCGATGCCATGGTGGGGCCGCCGCTCAATTCCTGGAGCCGGAGAAGTTTCATCGCTGGCCGGCTGCCGAATACGCCAGAGAACCTCGTTCACTGGATCGTGACGCCGCAGACAGTGGAACCCGGCACAGCGATGCCTGATCTGGGTGTGAGCGAACGCGAGGCGCGCGATATGGCGGCCTACCTCTACAAGCTCAGGTAACGCGGCAGCATCGCCCCGTCCGCTGGTTGGCGGGCGATGTAGCGCGGGTCAGTCCATACCCAGGCGGCGCTCCAGTTCCTCGCGTCGGGATCGGCTCACCCGCAGCCGCATCCCGCCCCGCAACTGCACCTCGTAGTCTCCGCCGGCGCCCTTGAACAGCGTCTCCACGAGATCTATGCGAACGATGGCCGAGCGGTGTACGCGGAGGAAGTGAGCAGGGTCGAGACGTTCCTCGAGAGTCTGCATCGCTTCCCGGATGAGGTAGGTTCGCTCGCCCACATGCAGCTCGGCATAAGGGCCGCTGGAGGTGATGTAGTCCACCTGCTCGACAGGCACCACACGCACCCGGCCGCGCATCTCGACGGCTATCCGTTCCAGGTAACCGCCGTCCGGTTGACCCGGGAGAGTGTCATCGCTCCTGTCCGGTGCCTGCAGCACGGCCAGCAACTGCGCGCGCAGTCGCTCCATCCGTTCCAGCTCCAGCACGCGACGGGCACGGCGGAAGGCCTGCTCGAAGCGCTCGTCGTCGAACGGCTTCACAAGGTAGTCCACGGCCGCGACGTCGAACGCGCTCAGTGCGTACTGGTCGAACGCGGTCACGAAGATCGTTGCCGGCATGTCGTCCGAGCCTATCTCACTCACGACATCCAGCCCGGTGCCGCCAGGCATCTGCACGTCCAGGAAGACGAGATCCGGGCGGTGTTGTCGGATGGCCGCGACCGCCGCGGCGCCGTCGGCCGCTGTCGCCACGATCTCTGCTCCCGGCTCATGCCGCAGCAGATCCTCCAGCCGCTGGCGAGCCAGAGGTTCATCGTCGGCGATCACGATGCGGATGGTGGAGTCAGCCTGCACGGGCTGCAGCCCTCGGAGCGACGGTGGGTATGGGTGGCAACTCACCGGCTGCGTCACGATGCGTATGGAAGGGGACGCGCACCTCGGCCACTGTTCCGCCATCGGCGGCTGCGGTCAGGGTGAAGCGCTCGCCGCGACCGTAGAGTTGCTCCAACCGGGCGATGGTATTGCGCAGGCCCAGGCCGCTGCCCGCGCCTGGCGAGGATGGAAGGGAGGGTTCTGCCTGCGGCTCGTCCAGCCCCGGCCCGTTGTCAGTCACACGCAGCACCAGTTCCGGATGTCCTGAATTGCCTGCGCCGTCCTCCACGACTGCCTCGATGGACAGTTGGCCGGTGCCGGTAAGCTGGCCGATTCCGTGCTTGATGGCATTCTCGGCCAGCGGCTGCAGGATCAGGTTGGGCACCAGCGCGTCCAGCGCGCGTGGATCTATGTGCTGCTCCACCTTGAGCTGGCCCTGGAAGCGGACCTGCATGATGTCCAGGTAGCGCCCGAGCAGCTCGAGCTCCTGGCGCAGCGGGATCTCCGGCTCGCTCGATCCCTCGATGCTGTGTCGCAGAAGCTCGCCCAGTCGCGAGATCATTCGTCGTACGCCGCGCGGGTCGCGTTCGACCAGCGACGAGATGGCGTGAAGGGTATTGAAGAGGAAATGCGGGTCGAGCTGACGTCGCAGTGCATCCAGGTGTGCCTGGGCAAGTTGTGCCTGTAGCAGCACCGCCTGCGCCTGTCGGGCACTGTAGCGCAGCGAGTACGAGCGAGCCAATCCGGCTGCCAGTACGCCCATGTATCGGATGAGATCGTTCAGCAGCCAGAAGCGGGCGGCCAGATTCCACCAGGGAAGCGAGGTCTGCCGCCGACCGGGTCGCGCAGGCAGCAACGCCGAGCGCATGGCGTCGCCGAATACACTCACGACCAGGAGCACGACGACTCCGGCCAGCACGTAGAGGGCCACGTGGCTCATGCGCCCGCCGCGGTCGAGCGGAAAGCGAGCCGCCAGCCAGAAAACGGCCGGCGTGAGCAGAACCCAGAGCATCGACTCGGCAACCGCCAGAAGGTTGAACGGTGACAACAGTGTTCCCTGGGGCTGCATGGATCGCGCATCGAACATGCGACTTGCTATCGTCACCAGCGCGAAGAGCATCCAGAACGCGAAGATGAAGAGGAGCTCGCGCCTGGTTATCCGCGTACCGACGGTGCCGGTATCATGCGGCAGCAGCCCGCTGGATGCCGGGCCGTCGGACGGCTGTCCGGGCGTCCTGCTGGCCACTGTCCATTCTCGGGTTGTCCCAACCGGCGACCTGTTGCCGATGCTCATCACAGCTTCTCCTGACTCATGGCCGCCCGATCGCACATTCATGCCTCTGTTGTGGCGTGGGCCTGTCGCGGACGGGGCCGTCGCGTGGGGCGCATTAACGCTGAATGCGGAGCACCCGTCATACGTCCAACCATACGTCGTTGCCACCCTCCGCCGACAGCACCACAGTCATGAACCGCACCGGGGCGCATACGAATGGCACCTGTGTGCCACCGACCGGCGAGCGTTGTCGACTGCCGATCGGTGCCGTGAGCTGCCAGGGAACCGAGGGTCGCATGGCGGAAGGGACGTGGAGGCTGCCGCCGCGTGGAGAAGGTCAACCATCGGGCGGCGTGAACGGGTGACATTCGTGCCACCGTCGTGCAATTCGTGACATGCCCGTGCCGCTCGCGCCAGTGAGTGCCACCTGCGCTCACGACATGCGTATGGTAGATGAGAAGCCGCTGGCCAGTTGCTGCGGCGACAGTCCCTTGAAGCCCTGGTGCGACAGCCAGAGCGCACCTTCCGGTAGCAACACCGGTCTTACCCGGAGAAACCGACATGAGCAAGACTCGCATATCCGCACTGATCGTCCTCGTCATAGTAGTCGGCGGTGGACTCTGGTTCTACAAGCGCGCCGAAGCAGGCGGACAGCCCAACTTCCGCTATGGCGCGGTAGAGCGCGGTGATATCCAGTCCACCGTGTCGGCGACCGGCGCGTTGAGCGCGGTCCGCACGGTGCAGGTCGGAACCCAGGTGTCCGGGCAGATATCGGCCATCTACGTCGACTTCAACGACAAGGTGAAGAAGGGCCAGCTCATCGCCCGTATCGACCCCGTGCTGCAGCAGCAGGCGGTGGCCGAGGCGGCAGCGGCGCTGGAGCGTTCCCAGGCGCAGTTCCAGCAGGCCAGGTCGGACTACGAGCGCAACAAGGAGTTGTACGACGCCAAGATCGTCACGGCCACCGAGTTCAGCGCCATCGAGGCCAGCTATGCCGTTGCGAAGTCGAACGTGACGTCGGCACAGATCAGCCTCGACCGGGCGAAGCAGAACCTGGACTATACCTCCATCTACGCACCGATCGACGGCGTGGTGGTGTCGCGTGACGTGGATGTCGGACAGACGGTTGCTGCGAGCATGTCGACGCCACAGCTCTTCCTGATCGCCAACGATCTTTCCCAGATGCAGATCCTGGCCTCGGTCGACGAGAGCGACATCGGGCGCATCCATCCCGGCCAGGACGTCTCGTTCACCGTCAGCGCGTTCCAGAACCGGACGTTCCATGGCAAGGTGGAGCAGGTGCGCCTGCAGTCGGCGACGACGGAGAACGTGGTGAACTACACCGCGGTTGTGAGCGTGGAAAATGAGGATGGGCGGCTCATGCCGGGCATGACGGCGACCGTCAGGTTCGTCACGGACACGGCGAATGACGTGCTGACCGTGCCCAACACCGCTCTTCGCTTCCAGCCGACGCCGGAGATGCTGGCCGGCGCGGAGGGTGTGCGTACCGACAGCGTGGCCACTGCTGCGCGTCCGGCTGGCGGCAACGGTATGCTGGCTGGTGCAGGTCGACCGACAGCCACGGGTGCATCGGGCGGCCAGGGTGGCCCTCCCGGCATGATGCGCCGGAATGGCGGCGCCTCTCCCATGGCGACTATCTGGACCGTCAAGGGTGGCAAGCTGGTGGCGCTGCAGGTACGCACCGGACTGAGCGATGGCCAGCGCACCCAGGTCATGGGTCCGGAGCTCCAGGCCGGCATGCAGATCGTCATCGGCACCAGCACCGGAGCGGCCACGGGGGGCGCGGCGAATCCGTTCCAGCAGTCGCAGCAGCGTCGTGGACCGGGTGGCTTCTGATGACTACCATGGCTGACCAGACCATCATGTCGCCCAGCCCGGCGCAGGCTGCGTCGTCACGCGCGCCGGGAGCGACCGGCAAGCCGGTCATCGAGATCGCTGGCGTGACCAAGGTCTATACGATGGGAGACAACAAGGTCTTCGCGCTGCACGGCGTCGACCTCACAGTAGAGAATGGCGAGATGATCGCCATCATGGGCTCCTCAGGTTCCGGAAAGTCCACCCTGATGAACATTCTCGGCTGCCTTGATACACCCACTGCGGGCAGCTACCACCTGGACGGCATACGCGTGGACGGGATGAGCCGCAACCAGCTCGCCGACCTGCGCAACCACAAGCTCGGCTTCGTCTTCCAGGGCTTCAACCTGCTGGCCAGGACGAGCGCGCTGGACAACGTGGAGCTGCCTCTGCTGTACGATCGCGAGGGCCGCTGGAAGGATGGCAAGACGATGCGCCGCATGGCCGTGGCGGCGCTGGAGCGAGTGGGGCTGGGTGAGCGGCTGGACCATCATCCGAGCGAACTCTCGGGCGGCCAGCAGCAGCGCGTTGCGATCGCTCGCGCACTGGTCACGCAGCCCACGCTGTTGCTCGCCGACGAGCCAACGGGCAACCTGGACAGCCATACCACGATCGAGGTCATGGCGCTCTTCCAGGAACTCAATGATGCCGGCATAACGCTGCTCATCGTCACGCACGAACCCGAGGTTGCGCAGTACGCCCGGCGCATCATCGAGCTACGCGACGGCCGCGTCATTCGCGATCACCCGGTAGAGGGACGGCGCGATGCCGCCGCCGACCTCGAGAAGATCCTGGGCGACACCCCTGCCGGAGAGGAGGACGCAGCATGAAGAACACAACCCTGCTCAAGGTCGCTGGCCAGAGCATTCTGAAGAACAAGATGCGCACCATGCTGACAATGCTCGGCATCGTCATCGGCGTCGGTGCGGTGATCATCATGGTCGCCGTCGGCAATGGTGCGCAATCACAGATAGAAGCGCAGATCAAGGGGCTTGGCACGAACATGATCGTCATCACCCCCGGTTCCACCGCCCAGGGCGGGGCGAGCCAGGGCGCCGGCACCTTCAACCGGTTGACCGTCGAGGACGCCGACAAGCTGAAGGAGGAGGCGATCTACGTGACCGAGGTATCGCCGGTGGTCATGACGCGCACCCAGATCATTGGCGGCGTGGGCAACTGGCGCGCGTCGGTGAATGGAGTCAGCACCGATTACCTCAACATCCGCGACTGGGAGGTATCCGACGGAGCGTTGTTCAGCGAGGATGACGTGCGAGCCAAGCGCAAGGTGGTGGTGCTCGGCAAGACGGTCGCCGACAACCTCTTCCCCTTTGGCGGCGCGGTGGGTGCGTCGGTGCAGGTGAGTCGTTCACCGTTCACCGTTGTCGGCGTGCTCGAGCCCAAGGGGCAGACCGCCAGCGGCTCGGACCAGGATGACGTGATCCTGGTGCCCTACACCACGGCGCAGGACAGGCTGAGCGGCCGCAGCTTCCTGGGCCAGATCCTCGCCAGTACCGCCAGCACGAAGGACATTCCGGCGGCGATCGGCGAGATCACGGCCATCATGCGCGAGTCGCATGAACTGGGGAGCAACGAGCCCGACGACTTCACCGTACGCGACCAGACGGCGATCGCCGCCGCGGCGACGAGCACGACGTCGGTGATGACAGGGCTGCTGGCTGCCATCGCCTCCATCTCGTTGATCGTGGGTGGTATCGGGATCATGAACATCATGCTCGTCTCGGTCACCGAGCGCACGCGTGAGATCGGTATCCGCATGGCGATCGGCGCCCGCGGTTCCGACGTCCTCACCCAGTTCCTCATCGAGAGCATCGTCATGAGCGTCCTGGGCGGGATAGTCGGGCTGGCCGTCGGTGTCGGTGGCGCCTCACTGCTCGCGCGTATCACAGGCTGGGCGGTTGCAACGCCCATGTCCGCCGTGCTCCTGGCCGTCGGCTTCTCGGCGGCGGTGGGAGTGTTCTTCGGCTATTACCCGGCCCGCAAGGCAGCCAGCCTGAACCCGATCCAGGCGCTGCGATACGAGTGATGCGAGTCCGGTACCCGCCAGCGACGTCGTTGCAGACGCCGCTGGTGGGTGCGAGGTGCCGCCCAACGACCACTCGATCCGCGCCTGTGCCCATATACAAGAGGAATCCTCGAATGTCGTCCGCCGCCCGTCTCAAGCCCAGTCGCGTTGCCACGATCATGGGGGTCGCCACCTGGGCGATTCTTGCCGTGGCCCCCGCGCCAGCAGCCGCCCAACCACTCGTGCCGTCTCCCGGTACTCCCATCACCCTCACCGACGCGGTGCAGATCGCGCTGAACCAGAACGTGACGGTGCGCCAGGCGCGCAACACGATCGAGCAGAGCGCGACGAACGTGCGTCAGGCGAGGATGCAGTTCCTGCCCAACTTCTCGCTGAACACCGGTACCAATACGAACGTGGGTCGGAACTTCGACCAGAATGAGGGCCGCATCATCAACAAGACGTCGCAGTCGGTGAGCGCTGGTGTCTCCTCGGGCGTGACCATCTTCAACGGCTACCAGAACGTCGCCAATCTGCGCAGCGCACAGGCGAACGAGGAGGCTACCGAGCAGACGTTCTCGCGCACCCAGCAGACCGTCGTCTTCACCGTCGCCTCCAACTTCCTCGCGCTGGTGACCAACCAGGAGCAACTCGGCGTACAGGAACAGAACCTGATAGCCCAGGAAGCACTGCAGGATCAGGTGGAACGTTTCGTCCAGGCAGGCACCCGCGCAGTGTCCGACCTCTATCAGCAGCAGGCTGCTGTGGCCAGCGCGCGTCTGGCGGTGCTCACCGCACGTCAGGCGCTCGACCTGGCGGAGGTGGACCTGGTGCAGACGCTGCAACTGGACCCGTCGCAGGACTACACCTTCGTACCACCGCTCCTCTCCGACACGGCGGCCATCGTGGCTGACTCGCTTCCCGGGTTGCCACGCTACGACCTCGACTCGCTCCTCGCTCAGGCGTTTGTCCAGCGCGCCGATCTTTCGGCGCAACTCTCGCGCCTGGAAGCTGCCGAGCAGTCCATAAGGTCCGCGCGCGGTGGCAGGTTGCCCAGCGTGTCGATGAGTCTCGGCTACAACAGCGCCTACACCAACGCAAACGACCTGGGCTTCTTCAACCAGTTCGATCAGCGACGTGGCGGATCGGTGGGGCTGAGTGTGTCGCTGCCGATCTTCGACCGGGGCAACGCCAGCATAAACACCCAGCAGGCGGAATTGCAGTTGGAGAACGCCCGTCTGACGCTGGAGCAGCAGCGACAGGGCGTGGCGCTGGAGGTGAAGCGCGCACTCCTGGATTACGAGGCGGCCCAGGAGCAGTTGGTGGCGGCTGCTGCCCAGAAGCGCGCCGCCGACCTCGCCGCGACAACGATGCAGGAACGCTATCGGGTGGGAGCGGCGACGCTGGTGGAGGTTACCCAGACACGGGCATCCCAGGTGCAGGCAGCGAGCGCCTACGTGAACGCTCGCTACAACCTCGTCTTCCAGCAGTCGCTGATGTCGTACTACACTGGCGCGTTGAACATCAACCAGACACCACTGGCACCCTGATCAAGCCTGGTTCAGGGCGCCGAGTCGGCGAACTTGATGGTTGTCTCCCGGTCGCTGATCCAGCGCGCCGCGAATGCATCGGCGAACACCATCACCAGCCGGTCCTTGGAGTCGCGCAGCAACTGGACTCCGCTGCCACTGGCCACGCGGCGGATGTCCGCCTCGGGGCCGGTGACCCAGCGCGGATAGCGATAGGGGAATCCTTCCAGCCGCGCCGGTACGCCGTACTCGTGCTCCAGGCGGTGGAGCATGACGTCGAACTGGAGCTGACCCACCGCACCCACCAGGGGAACCGTGGCGTGAGCGGAGTCGGTGAAGAAGACCTGCGCCGCTCCCTCCTCGGTTAGCTGGCGCAGCCCCACGTCGAGCTGCTTCCGGCGTAGCGGATCGGTGATGATTATCCGCGCGAAGTGTTCCGGGGCAAAGCGCGGTATCTCGGCGAACTCCACCCCCGGCGTCTCGGTCACCGTGTCGCCAATGCGTAGCGAGCCACGATCGATGATCCCGACCACATCGCCCGGCCAGGCATCCTCGACGGCAGTCCGCTCCCGCGCCAGGAACTGCTGCGGCGCCGCCAGCCGCACCTTCTTCGACGTCCGCGCCAGGCGCACTTCCATTCCCGCCAGGAAACGTCCCGAGCAGACACGGATGAACGCCACCCGATCGCGGTGCTTGGGATCCATGTTCGCCTGGATCTTGAAGACGAAACCGGAGAACGACGGATCGGTGGGTTCCACCACTGTATCGCCAGCAAGCCTGGGCTGCGGCGGTGGAGCGAGGGTGACGAACTCCTGGAGGAAGGGCTCCACGCCGAAGTTGGTGAGGGCGCTTCCGAAGTAGACCGACGTCAGCTCGCCAGCCTTCAACATCGCCTCGTCGAACGGTTGGCCGGCCTCGTCGAGCAGGCTCAGTTCGCCCCGCAGGCGCTCCATCGCGCCGTCGTCCAGGCGCGCCCGCACCCGTGGGTCGTCAAGTGAGCCAACAGTCTCGTGACCCTTCTGCGAGCCATGCTTGGTGTCACGATCGAACAGGTGCACGAGATCCTGCCGGCGGTCGTAGACACCCACGAAGACGGAGCCGACGAAGATGGGCCAGTTGGCGGCGTAGCAGGCGATTCCGAGGTCGGCCTCCACGTCGCTGATCAGCTTCAATGGATCCTCGCCGACGCGATCGCACTTGTTGACGAAGGTGAAGATCGGGATTCGTCGCCGCTTGCAGACCTCGAATAGCTGGCGTGTCCGCTCCTCGACGCCGCGCCTGTTATCGAGCAGCATCACCGCGCTGTCGGCGGCGATGAGCGTGCGAAAGGTGTCCTCACCAAAGTCGCCGTGCCCCGGGGTATCCAGCAGGTTCACCCGGCAACCTGCGTAATCGAACTGCATCACGCTCGACGTGACCGATATTCCGCGCTCCTGTTCCAGCTTCATCCAGTCGGAGGTGGCATGTCGCTGGGCGCGACGCGCCTTCACCGAGCCGGCCAGATGGATCGCCCCACCATACAGCAGCAGCTTCTCGGTCAGCGTCGTCTTGCCCGCGTCCGGGTGGCTGATGATGGCGAAGGTCCGTCGACGGGCCACCTCCGTGGCAAGCAAGGCCTCGGCGGTCGCGGTCCCGGTGCTTTCGAGCGTGGTATCCACAGACATCGTATCACGGCGTGATCCTGCCATGGCTGGCCATGGCGCGAACTAAGGCGGCCTGGCCGATAGGGAGGCCGGAGCACGATATCCATGAAAGATAACACGAACCGGAGCGCCGGAGTACGCGCCGGGGATCGAAGGAGGGCGCGACCCCGCAGCCTTCCCTGACGGCTGCTATTTCTCGCCCGTCAGCAGCCCGAGGGCGAGCGCGAACCGCACGTAGTCCGTCCGGTGTGAGAGGCCCAGCTTCTCCTCCACGCGCTGCTTGTAGGTATCCACCGTCTTGGGGCTGATACCAAGCTGGCGGCCGATCTCCGGACCGTTGTAGCCCTCCGCAACCAGGCGCACCACCAGTTGTTCGCGCTCGCTCAGCAGTGCGTACTGCTCGGCCAGCGGGTCCGCCACCGCCGCCGTACGTTGCTCGGAGCGGGAGGCGAGTAGCCGCGCGATCGCTGGCCGCACGTACACCTCGCCGGCAGCCACGACCCGGATGGCGTCCACCAGTTCCCGGTCGGCGGCGTCCTTGGCCAGGTAGCCGCAGGCGCCGGCCTCGAGGAGGGGGATCAGGCGCTCCTCCTCCATGTGCATGGTCAGCACGAGGACGCGCGGCGGATTGGGGAGGGCGAGGAGCGTGCGGGTGGCGGTGAGGCCGTCAGCGGCTCCCATGTCCAGGTCCATCACCACCACGTCCGGGCTCACCTGGCCGGCCACATTCACCGCCGCCAGCCCGTCGGAAGCCTCGCCCACGACCACCACGTCGGGCACGTTGCGCAGCAGTGCCCTGATCCCGGCGCGGAGGATGGTGTGGTCGTCCACAAGAATGATCCGGATAGGCTCGGCCCGGGCCGGCACGCCACGCCGGGCGTAGCGCTGGTGGGTCAATGCCTCACCCAGGCTCGCCAGGGAATCGAAGGGTGGCTCGAGGCCCCTGTGCCCGCGGTCGGGTGGCTCCGGCTGCCTCATGTACCGCTCACTTCGCTGTTGGTAGTCGCTGGCCGTATCCATGAATTCGCATGGAATATTTTGCTGCACGGAACGCGCCAGCTCGCTTGTGCGGCGGGATGCCGGCTCATCACGTCGGCCGTCCGCATGCGTGGACGGTTGCATGCCTGGAAGCGTAGTCGGCCAGGCGCCTGGCACGCTCGCCACGCCTGGCATGCGTGCAGGATCGAGTGCCTGCCGGTCGGGCGACGGAAGCTCTCGTCAATCCCGGCGGGTATGCATCCGGCCGTTGAGGAGCGTACCGGCGGAGATCAGTTGGAGCACAGTACTGGTCTGGCGGAGCTCCTCGTGCAACTGTGCGAGTCGCGTCTCCGGCTCACCGCTCTCGAGCGTGAGATCGTAGTCCACCGTCAGGGGACAGGCTCCGTGCGTCCGTAGCGCCGCGTGGACGTGCACCTCCACCGCTGAGAGCGCCAGGCGAAGCTGCGTGGCAGCTTGTTCCGTACCAGACAGGAGCGCCGCTGCCACCGCCATCAGCAACAGTTCGACGGCATCGGGCATCGCCATCGTTCCTGTCAGGGTCGAGCCCGCCGGCATGCTCATCCACCAGGCTGCATCTGAGCCGATCTCTCCCGGCTTCAGTCTGGCGGACCGGTGCGCTTCCACCCTATACTCCCGTGTCGAACTGTAGCCAGGAACGCTGTGCGACATATTGAGGTCTCCGGCCAGCCGTTGTTGAGGGAGTCTCGCTCGCTCCCAGGGCGGTCGTTTCGATCGGCTGCCTCCGACAGGTCCCACTCCGCGGAGCGGCACGGTTCTGCTGACGGACTGGAAACGGTAAGTATCGCGCTGTCCCGAAGTTGTCGGGCAACGACTGACATCCGGTCGCTACACCGGTTTCCCATCACCGGCTTGCCAGGCTCGATCAGTACCGCGCAGTCGACCTTTCCTGGGTCGTCTGCGCTCCGCTCGCCTGGATCATCACGATGAGCGTCTGCCGTCTGTCCAACCCGATTCCCCGACAACCGTAGACCGGAGTCGCCGCAGCCATGTTGCCCTCCACCACCCGGAAGGTCGCGGTAATCATCGGCGCTCTCCTCGTGCTACTGCTGCTGATCGGTGCGTCGACGGTCTACAGCGCGTGGAACACGCGGGTCGCTGCCCGCCAACTGGCTCGTAGTCGGGAGGTGCGCACGGCCGTCGCCACCGTATTTGCCGGAGTCTTCCAGGAGGAGACAGGGGCGCAGGCGCACATCGTAACCGGTGACACGGCATACCTGGCCGACCTCCGAACCGGATTCCGGAGGGCAGACAGTTCGCTTGCCCATGTTCGGTCGCTCATTGATGATGAGCCGCGCCAGTACCGCCGCCTGGATGCGCTGGCCAGTCTCCTGGCCGATCGTCGGGCAGCTCTCGAAGCAGCGATCCGGGAAGAGTTGCCGGGCAGCCCCGTGCGGCCCGAGTATGCTCGAGAAGCTGCCCAGGCACGCGAGCAGATGGTGCGCCTGACCGCACTCCTGGACAGCGTGGATTCTGCGGAGAGTCAACGACTTGCCAACCGGGAGCAGGAGGAAGCACAGACGTCACAGCGGACCAATCTGCTCATCCTCGTGCTGATGGTGTTGGCCGCTGCGCTCGGCGCCTTTGCCATCCGCTCCGTACATCGTGACCTGCTCGGTCGCCGGCGCGCGGAACAGGAACTGCGCTCCGGCGAGGAGCGCTTTCACGCCATCTTCGATCAGACCTTCCAACTGACTGCCCTGCTGGCCCTGGATGGCACCGTCGTTGAGATGAACGAGACCGCCCTGGTCTTCGTGGAAGCGCGGCGGGAGGATGTGGTGGGGCGTGCGTTTTCCGAGCTACCCTGGTGGTACGATTCCGGGCGCACGCTGGTTCGCGAAGCCATAGCCGGCGCTGCCAGAGGAGTCTTCGTGCGTTCGGAGGCGCAGATTCGAGCGCCCAGGAGTGGACTCGCGGCAAGTCTCGACCTCTCGTTCAAGCCGATGCGCGACGCTTCGGGTGCGGTCACCATGCTCATTGCCGAGGGGCGTGACATCACCCAACGGGTCCTGGCCGAATCTGCCCTCCGGGCATCCGAGGCGCGCTTTGCCGGCATCCTCGCTCTCGCCGCCGAGGCGATCATCACACTGGACGGTGATCAGCGCATACTCCACTTCAACACCGGCGCCGAGCGTGTCTTCGGCCATAGCGCCGAGGAGATGATGGGGCAGACGCTGGATCGGCTCCTGCCGGTCCGCTCGAAGGGAGTGCACAGCGGTCTCGTCAGGGATTTCGGGGCCTCGGGCGAGGGTCCGCGGAGCATGGGCCGCGGTCGCCAGATCTTCGGGCTCCATCGGGATGGCCATGAGTTCCCGATAGAGGGTTCCATCTCCACCACGTTGGTGGATGGGGAGCGGCTCTACACCGTTGTCCTGCGCGATGTGACCGATAGTCGACAGACCGAGCTGCGCCAGGCATTCCTTGCCGAGGCCGGCGCCAGCCTGGCGGCAACGCTCGAGTACGAACCGACTCTGGAGCATGTGGTTCGCCTTGCCGTCCCGGTACTGGGCGAGCTGTGCGTGATGGATCTGGACGTAGGCGTGGACGGGCCACGTAGCGTCGTCGCGCACCAGGACCCCGAGCTCGAAGAGGTCATGCGAACCATTCGCCGGCGCTACCCTCCACCCTGGGACGGGCCACATCCCGCAGCAGTCGCGCGCCGCTCGAGAACAGCCTTCCTGATGCAGGAGCTGGACCCCGAAGTGCGGTCGTCCATCATTCTTGACACCGAGCACGAGGCCCTCTTCTCCCGGCTGTCACTGCGATCAGCGCTGTTCGTTCCGCTCATAGCACGCGAAAATGTGATGGGCGTACTGAGCAGCTACAGCTCGTCTCGAGCGCTGACCGATGCCGATCTCGAGCTGGCACAGGAACTGGCCCGTCGCGCCGCGATGGCCATCGACAACGCCCAGTCGTATCGGGCCGCGCGGCGTGCATCCCTTGCCCGTGATGAGGTTCTGGGCGTGGTCTCCCACGACCTGCGCAATCCCCTCAGCGCGATCATCATGTGCGGCGAGGCGCTGATCACGGAGCGCGATCCCGATGAGCTCGCCCATGTGGGCGACGTGATCCGGAGTTCAGCGCGTTGGATGCAGCATCTCATCCGCGACCTTCTGGACGTCACGGCGATCGAGGCTGGAGCTCTCAAGGCGAACATCGAGCCGACCACCGCCGCTGCGGTGATCGAGTCGCTCATGGCGATCCATGCCGGGGCGGCGCGGGAAAATGAAGTGACCATCCAGGCCAGTATTGCGGAAGGAGTCGAGCAGTTCGAGGCCGACCCCGATCGAATCATTCAAGCTCTGGGGAACCTGCTGGCCAACGCGATACGCTTCAGTCCAGCAGGAGCACAGGTGACGCTGGCCGCGACGATGCATGGATCGACCGGGGTCGCGTTCCACGTCAGCGACCGCGGTCCGGGTATCGCTCCCGAACAGCTCCCTCATCTCTTCGACCGCTTCTGGCAGGGGCCCGACGGGCGACGCGGTGGAATTGGCCTGGGATTGCCCATTGCCCGCGGTATCGCCGAGGTGCACGGCGGCTGGGTGAGAGTGCATAGCGAACCGCGGGTGGGAAGCACCTTCTCCCTCGTTCTCCCGCGGGCGCTGCCCAGCCCGGAGTCGGTGCAGGCTGGTGACGATCAGGCGGCTCGCACGATCGTCACCGATTAGCAGCTCAGGGCACAGGCGCAGCCTTGCGCGGCAACATCTCGTCGCGCATTGCCGCCAGATAGGCGAAACTGGCCGCGACCACCGCCTGCTGCATCAGGTCTTCCGGCTGAACTCGATCCAGGAAGTCCATGTTGGAGTGATGAGTGCGTGAGTTGTACTCCAACCGTTCCTGGATGAACTGGAAGCCCGGCAGTCCCACGGCCTCGAACGCCGAGTGGTCGGTCGAGCCGACCGAGCGCGGACCGAGGATGGTCACACCCAACGGTGCCAGCGGCTTGATCCACTCGGCGAAGATGGGCTGGAGCGCCATGTTCTGCTGCATCCAGATGCCCCGGATGCGCCCGGTGCCGTTATCCAGGTTGAAGTAGGCGGCCAGCTTCTCGTAGCCGGGCTTCCGCTGCATGGTGGCCGGGTCGGCGAAGTGTTCCTTCACGTAAGCACGGGAGCCCAGCAGGCCCTGCTCCTCGGCGCCCCAGAGCGCCACCCGGATGGTGCGGCGCGGCCTGGCATCGATCGCCTTGAGGATGCGCATGGCCTCGAGCATCGCCGTGCTGCCGGTGGCGTTGTCGGTGGCGCCAGTGGCTCCGTGCCAGGAATCGAAGTGCGCACCCAACATCACCACCTCGTCCTTCAGGTCGGGATCGGTGCCCGGGATCTCGGCAATGATGTTGAAGCCGTTGCCGCCGGGCGGCTCGTCGTGGAAGCGGGTGCGCACATCCAGCTCCATCCTTACCGGGATGCCCTTCTCGAGCACTCGTACCATCCGGTTGTAATGCTCCACGGCTATGGTGACGGCGGGAAGACCCTGGACACCGTCGTCGGCGCGTGAGCCACCGGCGCCCACGAAGACGGTGCCGCCATCCACGCGCTGCGTCTGCCAGGTGAGGTCGCTGCCGCCGGCGGACATGAAGGAGTCCGAGCCGCGGTCGATGAGGGCAACGGCTCCCTCGTCGATGTAGAACTGCTGTATGCGCTGCTGCAGCGCGCGCGCGTCAGCCATGCTGGGGCGTGGGCTGGCGGGGCGAGCCGGAGCCGTGCGTGCAGCCGGGAGCGATTTCGCCTCCGCGATGTCGTCCTCGTCCATGCGCAGGACGATCCGTCCCTCCAGCATCTTCACCTCGCGCTCCGGCTGGGTGAGGACGATGCGACCGCGCAGCTTGCCGCGGAACTTCGCCATATCAGCCTCGGTGGCGATCGGGGCGAGGACCACGTCGGCCGTGACAGCCCCCTTCGTCCCCACCGTCCATGCCTTGGGCATGCCGATGATGGGCATCACGCGTGGCTCCGTCATGCTCGCCGAGAAACGCTCGAGCGACCAACCCTTGCCGAACGGCCAGCTCTCCTCGTGGATGTTCGAGAGACCCCAGGTGGCCATGCGCTTCTTCACGAAGTCGCCTGCCTCCCTGATTTCCGGCCCGCCGGTCAGGCGAGGTCCATAGACGTCGGTGAGCCACCCGATCGTCTCCATCGCCTGCGAGCGCTGCATGCCCTCCTCACGGATCCGCTCCAGGGTGGCGATGTCTACCTTCCCGGTCGCCTGCGCTGGAACCGAGGCGGGCAGGGTCAGGCAGGTGAGGGCAATGATGGTGGTCGCGAGCTTGTGCATTGCAGCTCCTCAAGGGGTGCCAGTATCGGTATGCCCGACGTGGTTGGATCTGACCTGGATGCGGGAGCCTTCGCTGCCGGGCTCGCGTCGCGTCACTCGAGAGTGGTCCTGCCACAAAATACGCCGGACGGACCGCGGCCGTTGTGCGAGTCAGGGCGCCGCCTGCCCCACTGACAGGGTTTCCCCTACAGGCATGACGGGCAAAGCCTGAGTTTCAGGGGAGTTTCCCTTATTGTCGTCCGCGGACAATGGGGGAAGATTGGATAGTTCGTCCCGTTCCAGCGCGGGACTTTCAGCTATTCGAGTCGCTTCCGGTGCGACCATGCCGCCCCTGGCCAGGAGTCAGAGGCGGCATGCACGATCCATACAGATCCGATTTGCGATGACCGCACCTCCGCTACGGCCGTCCGTAACCGATGCCCACATGTCAGAGTTCGACGATGTTCGGCCCGGCGCGACCCGTCTGGACAGCTTCACCTACGACGATGCCATCGTCCGGAAGTTCCTCCTCGCGACCTTCATCTGGGGGCTCGTCGGCATGTCCGTCGGGCTGCTCGTCGCGTTGCAGCTCGCCAATCCGGTCTTCAACACCGAGCTGCCCTGGCTGAGCTTCGGGCGCCTGCGGCCGTTGCATACCAACGCCGTCATCTTCGCCTTCGTCGGCAACGCCTTCTTCACTGGTTGCTACTACTCCAGCCAGCGGCTGCTGAAGGCGCGGATGTATTCCGACTTCCTCAGCAAGTTCCATTTCTGGGGGTGGCAGGCGATCATCGTTGCCGCCGCCATCACGCTGCCCATGGGCTTCACCCAGACCAAGGAGTACGCGGAGCTGGAATGGCCGATCGACATCGCCATCACGGTGGTCTGGGTGGCGTTCCTGGTCAATCTGGTCGGCACGATGGTGAAGCGACGCGAACGGCATCTCTACGTCGCCATCTGGTTCTACGTGGCCAGCATCGTCACGGTGGCCATGCTGCACATCTTCAACAACCTCGTCATCCCGGCGGGGCTGTTCAAGAGCTACTCCATCTATGCTGGTGTGCAGGACGCGTTCATGCAGTGGTGGTACGGTCACAACGCAGTGGCCTTCGTGCTCACCACGCCGTTCCTCGGGCTGATGTACTATTTCCTGCCCAAGGCCGCCGAGCGTCCCATATACAGCTACAAGCTGAGCATCCTGCACTTCTGGTCGCTCATCTTCCTCTACATCTGGGCCGGTCCGCACCACCTGCACTACACGGCGCTTCCGGAGTGGGCAGCCACGCTGGGCATGATCTTCTCCGTGATGCTCTGGATGCCTTCGTGGGGCGGCATGATCAACGGCCTCCTGACGCTGCGTGGCGCCTGGCACAAGGTGGTCGAGGATCCGGTCCTCAAGTTCTTCGTGGTGGGCATCACTGCCTACGGCATGGCCACCTTCGAGGGACCGATGCTGTCGGTGAAGACGGTGAGCGCGCTCGCCCACTACACCGACTGGATCATCGCCCACGTTCATACGGGCGCCCTCGGGTGGAACGGTTTCATAACCTTCGGCATGATGTACTGGCTCATGCCGCGTCTCTTCCAGACTCCGCTCTACAGCCGCAAGGCGGCCGAGCTGCACTTCTGGATCGCCAGCTTCGGCATCGTGCTCTACGTGGCGTCCATCTACAGCGCCGGCGTGACACAGGGTCTCATGTGGCGTGCGTTCGATGAGACCGGGCGGTTGGCATACCCCGACTTCGTGGAGACGGTCGTCAAGCTTCTCCCCATGTACTGGGTGCGCGTGGCCGGCGGCTCGCTCTACATCGTCGGCATGCTGTTGATGGGCTGGAACGTTCTGATGACGTGGCGAAACAGGCCGGCGCAGTATGAGGAGCCCGTGGTTACCGCTGCTCCATTGTCCGGGCGGTACGTGGAACCGGTTCCGGCAGCGGTTCCGACCGGAGGTGCACGGAAGGGGCCGATAGGTCGCTTCGCGGCCATGGACTGGCACCGCAGGTGGGAGCGCATGCCGATCTTCTTCACGGTGATGACGCTCGTTGCGGTGGCGGTCGCCTCGCTGTTCGAGATCATTCCCACCTTCCTCATCCGCTCCAACGTGCCGACGATCGCGTCGGTGAAGCCGTACACGCCGCTCGAGTTGGCAGGTCGCGACCTCTACATTCGCGAGGGGTGCGTGAACTGCCACTCGCAGATGATCCGACCGTTGCGGCACGAGACGGAGCGCTATGGTGAGTACTCCAAGCCCGGCGAGTTCGTCTACGATCACCCATTTCTCTGGGGCTCGCGGCGTATAGGCCCGGACCTCGCGCGGGTGGGCGGCAAGTACCCGCATCTCTGGCACGTCCGGCACATGGAGGACCCGCAGGCGATCACGGCCAGGTCCGTCATGCCTGCCTATCCGCGCATGCTCAGCGCCCCGCTCGACTTCGAGCGTATCCAGAAAGCGGTTGACGCCATGGCGATGCTCGGCGTGCCGTACGGGGACGCAGTGAACAATGCTCCGGCGCTCGCCCGCGCGCAGGCGGCGGAGATCGGGGCCGAGATCGAGGCCCAGGGCGGCCCGGCGGGGCTCGGTGACAGGGAGATAGTGGCCATGGTCGCGTATCTGCAGCGGCTGGGCGTGGACGCCACGCGCACACCGGCGGCTACGGCCAGTACCGCCGAGATCATTGCCCCGTGAGCCGGACTGACAGATGAAACTCTCCGACATCATGAGCGCCGCGAATCTCACCATCTACCCTCGTATCGCGCTCATCCTCTTCCTCCTCGCCTTCATCGTCGTCGTGGCGCGTCTGTTCCTGTCCAGGAATGCCGCGCAATGGAAGCACGATGCCTCGCTTCCGCTGGACGACGTCAACGATCGTTTCGCCAACAGCAGCCGCAAGGATGGTTCAGATGACTCCTGAGTCGAACGGGGACCGGCCTCCCGTGGCCGGGGAAGAGGCTCGCATTCTCGACCATGAATACGACGGCATCAAGGAGTATGACAATCCGATGCCGCGATGGTGGGTGAACATGTTCTGGGCCACCATCGTCTTCTCCATCATCTACGCGATCAACGTTGGCCCGGTGGGATCGGGCGACGGCTGGATAGCGAACTATGAGGCCGACATGGTGGCGTTCCGGGAGCAGCATCCGGAGGGCGCGCCGACGGCAGACGCCAGCCAACTGGCGGCTCTCGCCAGCGACCCGTCGGTGCTGGCCCATGGCAAGACGGTCTATGGCCAGATGTGCGCTGCCTGTCATGGCGATGACGGCGGAGGTACGATCGGTCCCAACCTCACCGACGACTACTGGCTCCATGGTCCCAGCCTGCCGGAGATCCTTCACACGGTCAGCGTCGGCGTGCCGGCCAAGGGGATGCCCGCCTGGGACAAGATGCTCAAGCCCGAGGACGTCAACGCGGTGGTCGTCTACGTAGCCACGCTCCGCGGCACCAGGCCGGCCAATCCCAAGGCGCCAGAGGGCGCACTGGTCAACCCGTGAGCCTGCCCGCCGCGACCGGTCGCCTGACCGGACGCGGCGATGGCGAGCGATGACGACCCATGATCCGGTAGTCGGCAGTCAGTGCAACCTGAGGTATCGCATGGCCACTCAGTCCACCAATCGCGCACCGTCAGCTTCCGGCATCCCGGTGGCCGGAGGTCGGGTGCTGCCCACGCTGAATGTGGATGGCTCGCGACGCTGGCTCCGGCCCAGGCCGGCGCCAGGCCGGCACTGGCAGCGCCGACGGGCGGTGGCGTACGCGCTGATGCTGCTCTTTCTGTCCATCCCTTACATCCATTTCCGCGGCCGGCCGCTCGTCCTGCTGGACCTGCCGCGGCGCGAGTTCACGCTGGTGGGCACCACATTCCTGCCCACGGATACGCTGCTGCTCATGCTGCTGTTGCTGAGCATCGTCGTCTCCATCTTCCTGCTCACTGCGCTCTTCGGAAGGGTCTGGTGTGGCTGGGGTTGTCCCCAGACGGTGTACATGGAGTTCCTCTTCCGGCCGATCGAACGGCTGGTGGAGGGGGGACGCAGCGGCTCGCTCGCCATGGATCGCGAGGGTCGTCACTTCCACCCGCGCAGGCTACTCAAGTACGCCATCTACTTCGCGCTGTCGCTCTTCCTGGCCCACACCTTCCTCGCCTACTTCGTGGGTGTGGAACAGTTGGCCACCTGGGTCCGCCGGTCACCGTTCGACCACCCCACGTCGTTCCTCGTGATGGCCGGAACGACGGCGCTCATCTTCTTCGACTTCACCTACTTCCGCGAGCAGACCTGCATCGTGGCCTGCCCGTACGGGCGTTGGCAGTCGGTGCTGCTCGACCGTCAGTCGCTCATCGTAGCCTACGACTACGAGCGAGGTGAGCCGAGGACGAAGGGGCGGGTACAGGCAGCGGACGCTGGCGATTGCATAGACTGTGGCGCCTGCGTGCAGACCTGCCCCACGGGAATAGATATCCGCGACGGACTGCAGATGGAGTGCATCCACTGTACGCAGTGCGCCGATGCCTGTGACGAGATCATGCGCCGGGTGGATCGTCCCGAAGGTCTCATTCGCTACACCACGCAGGACGCCCTGCAGGGCGGCAGGAGTGGCTGGCTACGCCCACGTGTGGTGCTCTATCCCGTCGCGTTGCTCCTCTTTCTCGGCGCGTTCACCTGGGCCATCGTCAGCCGCGCCGACGCCGAAGTGACACTGCTGCGGGGCATCGGGGCACCCTTCGCCCAGGGAGTGGATGGCTTGGTGAGCAATCAGGTGCGGGTGAAGGTGGTGAACCGCTCACGTGAGTCACATGACTACCAGATCACGGTCGAGGGCGCGCCGGGGGCGAGTGTCATAGCTCCGGAGAACCCACTCCGCGTGGCGGCTGGTGGCATGGCCACGACGAGCATCTTCGTCCTCCTGCCGCCGTCCGCGTTCACCCACGGCGAGCGGGCCGTGGTGGTACGTGTGGACGACGGCGCCGGCTTCTCCCATTCCACGAACTGGCGACTGGCCGGTCCGAGCACGTCGACCGTGCCAGCGGCCACGGAGCCCGATGGCAACAACACCAGAGGTGGCAGTTGAGTGATCCGGTAACCGCCCCCGATCGCCCGCGCTCGCGCGGGCTCGGCTGGCCGATAGCCATGTCGGCGATCCTGGGCTTCACGGTCGTCGTCAACCTGTTCGTCTTTCGCCTGGCCGCCAGCGACCCGTCGTTCTCCGTGGAACCGTCGTACTACCAGAAGGCGGTGCACTGGGACGATGAACTGGCCCAGCGTCGCCACAATGCCGACCTGGGTTGGCAGGCAACCACCCAACTGGTGGCGTCGAACGATGGCCTCAGCCGGTTGCGCGTACGACTCACCGACTCCGCGGGCGTACCGCTGGATGGGGCACAGGTGCGCCTGCAGGCATTTGCCATCAATCGTGCCTCCCAGGTGACCAGTCTGGCCCTGTCGGCGTCCGACGACCCGTCGGGCGGCGTCTACTCGGCGGTCATGCCTGACGGCGGGTCGGGTCGCTGGGAGCTGAAGCTGGATGTCATTCGCGAGAGCGAACGGTTCACCTCAGTGAGCCGGGTGGAGCGGCCGAAGTGACACTGGCACTGGCTGTGCTCCTTGCCAGCCTGGTCGGAAGCCCCCACTGCGCCGGAATGTGTGGTGGTTTCGTCTGCTTCTATGCCGGCGGTAGCGCTGGCACCGCCGGCCGGGCGTCAGCCGGTGTCGGTGGTTGGGCCCACACGGCCTACAACGGCGGTCGACTGTTCTCCTATGTCGCCCTCGGGACGCTCGCTGGCGCGGCTGGCGCCGGACTGGACGCCGCGGGCAGGCTTGCCGGCCTGTCGCGGCTGGCAGCCATTGTCGCCGGCACGCTGATGGTGGGTTGGGGTGTCTCCCGGCTCGGCGTGCTGGGGGGAATCCGCGTCCCCATGCCGGGTGGATCGGCTTCGGCGCGCGCAGCGTTGGGTGGCCTGCTGGCTCGCGCTCGCGGGCGTCCGCCAGTGGTGCGCGCGGCGGCTACCGGCCTGCTCACCACGCTCCTCCCGTGCGGCTGGCTCTACGCCTTCGTCGTCACCGCCGCGGGTACCGGAAGTGCCGCCGGGGGTGCGCTGGTGATGCTCGCCTTCTGGGCTGGCACGCTCCCCATGCTCGTTGCCGTGGGTGTCGGTGCCCATCGACTGGCTGGCCCGCTGGGCCGTCGTCTGCCGGCTGCCAGCGCCATCTTCGTCGTCGCTCTCGGGCTACTCTCCATCGCTGGCAAGCTGCGCACCGACATCACGCTCCCCGCGCTCCTGCAGCAGGCCTCGGATGCCGCATCCGGCGGAGAGCCCGTGAACGCCGTTCCGTCCAGCCGCGAGGCCAGCCATGCCGGGCACTGACACGCTGTTGCATCCCGAGCTGGACCGGTCGACGGACTCGGTCAAGGCGGGCGCGAGCGCCGGCGAAGCGGCCCGGCCGCAGGCACCGGCGCGCCCGCTCGGGATGACGTGCGCTCATTGCTCGAGTGAGGTTCCGGCGGGGCTGGCAAGTGGCTCGGAAGCCGATCTGCAATTCTGCTGCGCCGGCTGTCGAACCGCCTTCGCGATCCTGAGTGACCACGGCCTGGGCGGCTACTACTCCCTCTCCGAGCGCCGTGACGCGCCGGTGAGGGCGAGCGACCGCAGCTACGAGGAGTTCGATCATGAGGCCTTTCATGATCTCTATGTGCAGCGGACGTCCGACGGCCTGTCGCGCGTGGAACTCTACCTGGAAGGGGTGCACTGCGCCTCCTGCGTCTGGCTGGTGGAACGGGTGCCGATGCTCCTGCCAGGGGTGGTGCGCGCGGAGCTGAACGTACGACGCTCCCTGGCTCGCGTGGAGTGGGACGACAGCGCGATCCCGCTCTCCGCCGTCGCCCGTGGCCTGGACCGGCTGGGCTATGCCCCACATCCGTTCCGTGGCGTGCGTGCCGAGGAAGTTCGCCGACGCGAGGACCGGGCAATGCTCGGGCGCGTCGGGATCGCCGGTGCCATTGCCATGAACGTCATGCTCGCCGCCATAGCCATGTACAGCGGCTGGCCAGCGGGCATCGAGGCAGAGTACCAGCGGCTGTTCCGGTGGGCGAGCTTCATCCTCACCACGATCACGATCGCCTGGCCGGGTCGCGTCTTCCTGACCGGTGCCGTGGCAGCGTTGCGTACCCGCTCGCTCCACATGGACGTGCCGATCGCCCTCGCGCTCGTCGTGGGACTGGCCCGGGGCGCGGTGAACACGGTGCTCGATTCGGGCCCGATCTATTTCGACGGGTTGGCCACCCTGGTCTTCGCCCTCCTTGCCGGCCGCTACCTGCAGCAGCGCGGTCAACGCGCCGCTGCCGATTCGGCGGAACTCCTCTACTCCCTGTCCCCCACCGCGGCGCGGGTGGTGGAGGCCGACGGTGCGGGGGAACAGGTGCGCGAGCTACCCGCCGCGGCGCTGCTTCCGGGAATGCTCCTGGACGTGCGCGCCGGCGACACGCTGGCCGCCGACGGCGTGGTGGAGACCGGTGAATCCACCCTCGACCTCTCCCTGCTCACGGGCGAGTCACTGCCGGAGTCGGTGTCTGCCGGATCGGTCGTCTATGCTGGCACGGTCAATCTCACCTCGCCGTTCCGGCTGCGCGTGACACGGGCGGGCGAGGCCAGCCGGCTGGCCAACATCCTGCGCCAGGTCGAGGATGGAGAGCAGCGCCGGGCACCGGTGGTGAAGCTGGCCGATCGCCTGGCAGGTCGCTTCGTGGCAGCGGTGCTGGTGCTCGCCGCCATCACCGTGGCCGTCTGGTGGGGCCGCGACCCGGCGTTGGCGGTGGATCACGCCATCGCCCTCCTGATCGTGACCTGTCCGTGCGCCCTCGCGCTCGCCACCCCGTTGGCGGTGAGCGTTGCGGTGGGTCGCGCAGCGCGCACGGGGATTCTCATCAAGGGCGGTGACGCGCTGGAGCAGTTGGCCCGGCCGGCGACGATCCTGCTCGACAAGACTGGCACCGTCACACAAGCCCGGACGGCGCTGGAGTGGTGGGACGGGCCGGCCTGGGTTCGGCCGCTGGTGCTGGGCCTGGAGAGTGGCTCGCGTCACCCGCTTGCCGAAGGTTTCCGGCGCGCCTGGCCGGATGTGGCTCCCGCCAGTGCGACCGGGACCTCCCACGTCATGGGTGGAGGTATAGTGGGCACGGTGGACGGCTCGCTCGTGGCGGTGGGTTCGCCATCGTTCGTGCGGCAGCGGGCGACTGGCGGCGAGACCCTGGGTGCGGACGCACACCTTGCGCTCACACCTGTCCTCGTAGCCGTGGACGGCGAGGTGGTGGCGGCGGCCGGCTTCGGTGATCCGCTCCGGCCCGATGCCGCGGCCTCGGTGGAACTGCTGCGCGCCCGCGGTTGGCACGTCAGGCTTCTCTCCGGTGACGCGCCCGCGGTGGTCGCCGCCGCCGGACGACAGTTGGGTATCCCCGTCGAGGACTGCATTGGAGGGGCGGCGCCCGAGGAGAAGGCGCGCGTGGTGAGGGAGACGGCACGCGATGGCCGTGTGGTGATGGTGGGCGATGGCGTCAACGATGCGGCGGCGATCGCCGCCGCGTCCGTGGGGATCGGCGTGCACGGCGGCGCCGAATCGTCGCTGGCAACGGCAGATGTCTACCTCAGCACGCCAGGCCTCGCCCCGCTGGTGAGCCTGGTGGAGGGCGCCGAGCGCACGATGCGCGTGATCCGACGCAATATCCTCTTCTCCCTCACCTACAACGTCATTGCCGCCGCGCTGGCCATCGCCGGGCTCCTCAATCCTCTCGTAGCCGCCATCCTGATGCCGGCGAGTTCGCTCACTGTCGTACTCGCCTCCTGGCGCAGCCGGACGTTCGTCGCCGATGTTCGAGGCGTGGCGTGAGCGTCCTCTACATCGTCTTCCCGCTCGCCCTGCTGATCGTCGCGATAGCGGTGGCTGCGTACGTCTGGGCCACCCGGAGCGGTCAGTTGGACGACCTGGAGACGCCCGCCCTGCGCATGCTGCACGACGACAGTGATGCCCCCCACAAGCCTCCTCGTGAGGCCGGCTCGACAGGAAGCGCGACCGGGGACGACCGTTCGTCCGCGGGAACGGACTAGGCAGCTCGAGCGCGCTGCCGGACGTTCCATGGCAGAGCCCGGTACCGTCGGACTTACCCGGACAGACGGCGAAGGCCGAGGGTTGCAGAGTGGCAGCGTCCGGATGAGTCCATGACGTCACGCAAGGTACGTCAGCGCCCGGACGGAATCCGTCGCACGGAGGCACTCCATGTACGTCCTGTCAACCTCTCACCCCGCCAGCTCCGGGAACGACGTAAACCTCACCAGCAGCGGTCGCTGGTCGTCGCAGATCCTCTCATGAGCGGCGCGTCGAGCGTCGGGATGCCCGGAGTGGTCGGGCACCACGCGCCGCGCGACTGCGTGGTCGGCACGGAGTGTTCGCGGGCGCGGGGTATCGCGCTCTACCTGGAAGATGGAGGAGAGCGCGGGCCCGGCATTACCGAGCGATTGGCGCTTGCCCAGCGCGATGTGGGGTTGCTGGTGGCTCCGGTGATCGCGGCCCGGCCCGGCGGTGAGGAGGAGGTCGGCGCCAGCCCGGAGATCCTCGCCCATCGCGACCGGCTGGCCGAGGCGTTGATCGAGACGGCTGAACACGTCCTTGCCACTGCGGCCGGTCGCGGCCTGCCGCTGGTCGTGATTGCCGAGGGTGTGGCGGCAGCGGCGGCACTGCGTGCCGCGGCCCGCTGCCCGGCATCGTTCGCCGCCCTCGTCCTGGTGGATGGTCGCGTGGACCTCGCCGACTCCGTTCTCGGCGCCATCCGTGTTCCGCTGCTCCTTGTCGTCGACAACCGGCAGCCAGTGCTCGTCGCCCTGAACCGGCTCGCCCTGACTGCCCTGCATCCTGCCGCGCGGCTGGTCGAGCTTCCGGCGGATGGAAACTCGCGCGGAGACGAGGATTGCTGCGTCACCGCACTACATGTCATGCGCGGCTGGCTCGCCACCGTTCCAGCACTCAACCAACGCCCGAACTCCAGTTGGACATCGCGAAAGGTCATTCGCGCCACCGCCGCCAGGATACGTGCGGCGGTGACTACGGCGACGGGCGAGACGGACCCTGGCGACGCTTCACGGCACCTCTGGCCAGCGCTCTGATCTGCGCCTCCATCCGGTGTCGGATACCCACTGAT
Organism: uncultured Gemmatimonadota bacterium; assembly: GCA_937906875.1. Taxonomy (GTDB): domain Bacteria; phylum Gemmatimonadota; class Gemmatimonadetes; order Gemmatimonadales; family Gemmatimonadaceae; genus CALCHX01. The sequence continues at coordinate 42,916 of CALCHX010000007.1, forward strand.
CAGTTGGGCGCCCCTTCGTGCCCTCGTACCGTCGTGCCTCTGGGCCTGCCCCTCTCTCGGCCCCCGCACCCGCCCCCACGGTCGGCACGCGAGACCGACCAGCTCGCAGAAGAGCCGCCTGCGCGCCTGACTCTCCTCCAAGCGGTACATGGGAACCGTCGGCCCGGAGCTCCCAGGCCGAGGCGTCGTCGAGATACAACGCCAGTAGCCGATCGAGCGAGGAGCGACATGCGGCATCGCGCACAGGTACCAGCAGTTCCACACGACGGCGCAGGTTGCGAGGCCGGAGATCGGCCGAGCCTATGAGATACACGGGATCGCCGCCGTTGGCGAAGCGGAGTACGCGGGAATGTTCGAGGAAGCGCCCCACCACCGAGATCACGCGGATCCGCTCCGACATGCCGGGCACGCCGGGACGCAGCGTGCAGACGCCGCGGCAGATCACGTCCACCCTGACTCCTGCCTGCGAGGCGCGGTACAACGCACGCACCACGTCCGGATCGGAGAGGCCGTTCAGTTTCATCGTGATGCCCGACTCGCGGCCGGCACGAGCATGCGCCGCCTCATTCCCGATTCGCTCGAGCAGCGCGGGCAGTAGCTGGCGCGGCGCCACGAGTGTGCCCCGTCCGAGCGGGTTGGGGGCGCCGGCGCTCCCGGTGAGCTCGTTGAACAGCTCGGCGACATCGGTCACCACGTCCTCATCCGCCGTGAACAGTCCGACGTCGGTGTAGCTCGCCGCGTTGCGCGGATCGTAATTGCCGGTGCCCACGTGAACGTAGCGACGCAGCCGGTCTGCATCGCGCCGCACGACAAGGGCGATCTTGGCGTGCGTCTTGAGCCCCGTTATGCCATAAACGACACGACCGCCGGCGCGTTCGAGCGCACGAGCCCAGCGCACATTGCGCTCCTCGTCGAACCGCGCCTTCAGTTCGATGATCGCGACCACGTCCTTGCCCTGGCGGGCTGCGGACGTGAGTGCCGCCACCACCGGTGAGTGATCGCCGACGCGGTAGAGGGTGATCCTGATCGCGGTGACCGTCGGATCGTCGGCCGCCTCCTCGAGGAAGCGGAGCACCGTCGCCTCGAACGAGTCGAACGGATGATGCACGAGAAGGTCGCGCTCACGTATGGCGTCCAGCAGCGAAGCTTCCGTGGCCAGTGGCGCCGAGGGCGTGAATGGCGGGAACTCCAGGGGCGGCTGGCCAGCTTTCGGTTCGGGCCGTGGCAGGCCGGAAAGCGCCCGCAGGTCGATCAGGCCGTCGATCGGCTGGATGATATCGTGCCCCAGCGATAGCATCGCCGCGGCGGGCTCGCGGCGCAGGTCCTCCAGGATCAGGTCACGCAGATAGGTGGGCATCGCGCGCTCCACCTCCACCCGTACCGCGGCATTCCGCGGGCGAGCCCCGCTTGCCGCCTCCACCGCCTCGAGCATGTCGTCGGCCCCGATCTCGTCCAGGGAGAGCGCACCGCCGCGGGTGACACGGAAGAGATGCGCCTGTTCCACCACCGCGCGCGGATACAGCAGATCCAGGCAGCCGCGGATCACCTCCTCGATCGGTACCACGACCCGCCGACCATGAGTTGCCGTGTCGACCGCGAGAAAACGGGGCAATGTTTCCGGTAGGGTCACCTCGGCGAATCGAGCTGCCGCGCTCGGGTCGTCGCGCAGCATCACGGCCATGGAGAGGGCAAGGTGCTGCAGGTGGGGTAGCGGGTGACCCGCGCTGAGCGTCATCGCGAACGGGGTGAGCGCGGGTTGTATCTCGTCCTGGAATCTCTCCCGCAGTGCAGCGCGCACTGTCGGTGCGAGCTCGGCCCAACTGGCGACGATCACTCCTCGTACTCGCAGGGCACCCTCGCACGACCGCCAGCAGCGCGCCTGTCGACCGGCCAGGGTGGCCAGACGTTCCTGCACTGCCTCCAACTGTTCAATGGCCGTCATCTCACCCGCTGACTCATCCTCGGTCAGCTCGTCCCTCGCAGCTCGCAACCCGGCCAGGCGCACCGATACGTACTCATCGACGTTGGCCGCGACTATGGCCAGGAACCTCAGGCGCTCCTGCAGCGGGGTGCGCGGGTCCTCGGCCATGGCGAGCACACGTTCCTGGAAGGCGAGCAGCCCGATTTCCGGGTCGAGGAACTCGGCCGGTGCGCGCGGCTGGAGCTCGGAAGGCACGCGGTGACCGCGGTTGATCGACAGGATGGCTGACTCGCGAGGCTCGTGGCGCGCCCACTTGAGGCGCAGCTCGGCCCACTCGAGCGGGTGCGGTGCGCCAGGCGCGAGACCGAACCGCGAGAGCAGCGCGTCGGCGATCCACGTCAACTCATGGCCGCGGCCGCGTAGACGATGGACACAGAGCTGGCGCAGCGTTCCGGCGACGTCAGCCTCGCGCAACGTGATCTGGTCGCAGTGCAGCAACACACGTGGCCTGCGGAGCCAGTCAGTCGCCGCCGCCATCGTCAGGCGGTCCACCTCCAGCACCGCGTAGGGGACGAGCGTGGCGGGATCCACGACGGCACGAAGGCGGCGCCCGGGTGACGTGTCCTCGGCGAGCGCGGCCGGCGCCGTCGTGGAACGCACGTTCGCGGTGATGCGCTCACCCGCCCCGAAGCGACCTCCCTCTCGCGCCGCCATGTCGAGCGAGAGTACGCGCCGGTCGTCCGTGCCGAGCCGCAGCCGGCAGACCATGCCTCGCCGGCGCAGGATACTGTCCGGAGTATCCAGGTACATGTCGCGGTGCAGTGACCTTGCAGGCCGTCCGACACGCAGCCCTGCTGGCAACGCGGTCGCGATACTCTCGAGTTGCTCCCGCGTCGCCACCGCGAAGCGGAGTAGTCGCCCGGCGTCTGCCGGCCGCACGTCGACGTTGTCATCCGGAGACATCCGCATTACTTCCCGCCGCACCGATCAATTATCCGTGAACGCAAGGTGCGTGGGTCGTTGATCGTCCGGTAGAACTCGTCGAAATAGCGCAGCGTGCGTTCCACGGTGCGCGGCCGCAGCAGGCGGCCCACCTCGTCCTCATAGAGGGCGGTGATTGCCGCACGACGGTCGTTGAACAGGGAGACGACCGCTGCGACGTGTTCGTCGCCCACGCAGTAGCCGCGGTAGACACGCTCACGGACGTCACGGATGTGTAGCTGCGGCGCCGGGACGGCGTATTCCGCGTCCACCGCCCCCGAGTAGTCGAAGTCGTACGCGACGGGAATGTACGCACCGTCCTTGAACAGCACCTCCGCATTGTGCTGTGCGTGCACGGACCAGTCGGTGTTGCCGATCATGTACTGGAAGACGGCGTAGAGCACATGCTGGTAGGGATCCAGGTCGTGGCCGGTGAATCCCCTGATATCGCTGGTCTCAGCGCCAACCCTTCTCGCCAGTGCCGCCGGCTCCTCCAGAAGGAAGGCCCAGCGTGTTGTGCGCACCCGGCCGTTCGCACTGTCCGCGTACGACAGGCGCAGCAGTCGCGTGCGATGGCTGAACGGAGTCAGGAGCTGGTAGATGCGGTAGAGTTGCAACTCCTGCAGCACGTACTCCTCGAATCGGTCGGAGTCGCGGCAGTAGTTCACCAGCTTGGGCTTGTCCACGCCGGCCAGCAGTGTGCCCCGGGTGCTGTCGCCCCAGAAATTCAGGCGCAGTGGCGGGAAGTGGCAGTTGCGCAGCCGCCAGATGCCCCGCGTTCGCGCGCGCAGCGGCATGCGGGCCGGAGTGCCATCGTCATTGACATAGATGATTGTGGCCGGGCGCCATGGGGCGTCCTCGTCCCGATCACGTCGCAGACGATCCAGGTTGGCGGTGAACGTGAAAACGAGTGGCGTCACCGATTCGTATAACGGCGCCGGCAGACGACCGGGTTTCGCTGCCAGGCTGTCGACACCCGGCGATGGTTGTACGACCGGCGTCCCGACGCTCTGGGGCCGCAGCACCGCGGGCACCGCGAGGAGCAACGCGAGCCATGCGGGGCCCGGAAGTCGAGGAGAAGCGGTGTTGCTGAACATCATCACCTCCGGACAGGGGTTGCCGGTGGGGCGTGGCGTGGCCCCCCTCTCACTCCAGTTCGACGTCGATCACGTGCTCCCCCACCGCCGTACGCACATACTCCAACAACTCGGCCGGCTGCATGTTCTTCCGGAGCACCGCGTGGTAGGCGATGACCGCGGTGCCGTCGCCGTCCGGCTGCACTCCGCCGTAGCGCCAGCGCTTGAGCACGCTACCCAGGATGGGCTCGACGACACGACGCGATGAATCCGGTTCATGGGTGCGGACACGGAGCACCATCTCCTGTCGCTCCTCCGCGGCGCCGTTCTCCTGCGGCTCGTTCAGGTGGGCGCGGCGTTCGGCACGGCTCATCAGCGCCTGCAATTGCTCACTGCTCATGTCGCGAAAGAGCTCCTCGTCAACCCTGGCCACGAACGTCCCCGTGCGGCTGAGATGATCGAGCGCCTGCTGGAGCCGGCGGTCGCCGGCCGCTCCGTCAAGGTGCGCCGGTTGTCGCCCGAACTCGGTGTACCAGAGGAGCAGGATGATGACGTTGAAGAACACCGACAGTACAGCCGCCACCGGCAGGTCCACCGCTGCGGCAAGGCCGATGCCGGTGGCCAGGAAGACGTACATGGCGTCCTTGCTGTCATCCAGCGCGGTGCGGAAGCGGACGGCTGCAACTATGCCGGCAAGGCCGAAGGCGAGCGCCAGGCTGTCCTTCACGAGCACGACGACGCCGGCGACTATCATGGGCAGGATGACGAGCGTCTGGACCACCGACTGCTGGTAGCCACGCTTGCTCCGCGTGAGTCGGTAGACCCAGGCGATCGGCAGGGAGAGGAGCACCGCTGTGGCCATGGCCAGCAGGACAGTGGGAGCGAGCGTTCCCGTGTCCCGCGGCGCCACGGCGGCGCGCAGTGTGTCCGCCGCACCGCCGCCGGTGCGCATCGCGTCGGTCACCGACGGCATGGCTGCCGGCAGCCAGGCGCAGGCGCGCCAGAGCACGGCGACCGACGCGAACAGCAATGCGTAGTAGATCGCCGAGCGCAGCACGAGATTCTCGGCCAGTCGTGCAGCGAGGTGGTGCGGACGGAATGCCATCATGTGGCAACGCTCCGGGACGGGCGCCCAATATTCGTCATGGCGGCCGTGGGCGCCATAGGGAAGGTCCGGAGCGAGCGTGCGAGATCCGACTATTGCCTCCACGACGGTCATGCTCAACTTTGGAGCGACCCGGATCGCGGAATGGTGCGCATGATCTTTCCTCGCGGTGCCCTGTTGACGGTCGTGGCGATGCTCGCCCTCTCGTGGCGCGCACCGGCGCTGGCCGATGCCGCGCGTGATGGACCAGCCGGCGAGGTCGCGACACCCGCCCTGGTCGTGCTCATCACGGTGGACCAGATGCGGGCGGACTACCTGGACCGATTCGGGCCGCAGCTGACTGGCGGGCTGGGCCGTCTGGTCACTGAAGGCGCGCGCTTCACCGACGCCCACCAGGATCACGCGATCACCGAGACCGCGCCGGGGCACGCAACGCTCCTCTCGGGGCGCGAGCCTCGCTCCACCGGCATAGTCTCCAACTGGGAGGGGGTGGAGGACGACCAGCAACCGCTGCTCGATGGCGCGCCGGGAGAGGGGGCGTCGCCGGCGCGATTCCGCGGCACCGTCCTCATCGACTGGCTCCAGGCCCGCGACCGACGTGCGCGCCAGCTCTCCGTGGCCGGCAAGGATCGCGGCGCGATCCTGCCTGCCGGCCGGTCGCGCTCTCTCGTCTACTGGTACGCGGAGAACGGCCGGTTCACCACCAGCCGCTACTACGCCGACAGGCTGCCCGACTGGGTGACGGGATTCAACGACCGCGGCGTTGCCCGCCGCCTCGCCGGACAGCGCTGGACACTACTCCTGCCCGATTCTGCGTACCCCGAGGCGGACGACGTGGCCATCGAGGGTGCGGGCCGCGACAACGTCTTTCCCCACCTGCTCTCCGCCGACAGCGCGCAGGTCACGACGCAGTTGCGGGGGACCCCCTTCCTGGACGGGATCGTCCTCGATTTCGCGCTGGACGGCCTGCAGGCAGTAGGCCTTGGGCGCGGTCCGCGCACCGACGTGCTCAGTATCTCCCTGTCGTCGACCGACGCGATCGGGCACCGCTTCGGGCCCGACTCGCGTGAGATGCACGACCAGATCCTGCGGCTGGACCGCGCGCTGGGCGGCTTTCTGGATTCGCTGTATCGACTACGCGCGCCGGAGAGCGTGCTGGTGGTGCTGACGGCCGACCACGGCATCGGAACCATTCCCGAGTTGGCACCGCCCGACGTTCAACCCATGCCCACACGGCTGGATCCGGACCAGGCAGTACGTCCGGTGCGCGAGGCGCTGGCAGCTCGTGCCGCGGATCCCGACGCGCTCTACTTCGACGGCCGTCTGCTCATCGCCCTCGACCGGAAGGGATGGGGTAGAGTGGGTGTGAGCGCGGATTCGGTCCTCGCCGTAACGGCGGACCTGCTGCGGAGCACGAAGGGCGTGCAGCGGGTGGACCGTTTCGCCGATCTCGCCCGGCGCGACCTGACGGCGGACACGATTGCCCGGCGATGGGTACGCCAGCTCCCGGCCCCATCGCCGGTGGACTACGTGGTGACGCTGACGCCGCTCAGCCTGGCCACGAGGCAGTTGTCGACCCACGGCTCGCCGCATGATTATGATACCCACGTGCCGCTGATCTTCCACGGCGCGGGCATCCGGGCGGGAACGCGCACCGGCTTCGTGCGTACGGTCGATATCGCACCGACTCTGGCGGACATGCTGGGTGTGCGGCCGACAGAGCGACTGGACGGGGAGTCGTTGCGGAAGCAGTTGAGGTGATTGATGGGACAGCGACGCCCGCTCGCAGTGGAGCGAGCGGGCGTCGCTGGCCTGGTCATCAGGGCGACGCCGGAGCACCGGGATCTAGACTGGGTTTGATCTTGAACGGCGGGTCGGGTGGCGGGGGGTGACCGGTCCCGGTGATACGCGGAATGCCACATTCCTCTTTGTAACAGTGCTCGATGCCGTCGGCCCAGGTCTTCAGGTCCAGCGCGACCTTGCCGAAGGAGTTGCACAGCTCGTGAAGCTTCTCTTTCTTGTAGGGCGTCTCGCACTTGCTAGCGTAGCAGCGGTCCACGTCCCGCGCCCACTTGGAGAAAGTGAGCGCCCAGTCCGCCACTCGATCCAGGAATTCCAGCGGCGAGTCGGGGCAGTCCGGAGGCTGCGGAGGATCGTCCGGCGCGGAAGGCTGACTTGAGGACGGCCGGTTCTCGTGCTCTGTCATAGCGGATTCCTCGGGCAAGGGTGAAGTGGACTGCAACTGCGGCACTGCAGACTGCTGCTACGGATACGCAGATCGGTCGGTGCCCAATTCGTCCAGCCGGGCCCGGTAACGTGACGCCTGCTCCGGTTCGCCCATCGCCCGTGCCGAGCGCTCACGAAGACGCAGACTCTCGCGCAGATAGATGAGGTTTATGATCGGCGCTGGAGCGTCGTGCGTCGCTGCCACGGCGATCGCCTCGGCATACGCCCCGCGCGACTCCAGGAGCTGGGCCAGTAAGAGCCGCTCGCCAGCGAAGGATTCCCACGGCTGCCAGATGATGTCCTGATAGCTTGCGTGCGGCACGAGTTGTCGCAGCCGCTCGACGGCCTCTGTCGTGTCGCGCTGTGCTGCGAGACGTGCGCCCACGGCAGCCGCGAATAGCGAGTCGCGTGCATAGGGGGAGTCGTCGAGTCGTGCGACAAGCACGTCGTGGATCTGCCGGAGCGCCGTCGTGTCCCGGGGAGTCGAGTGCCACGCCGCGAGCATCCAGAGCACGGCTCCGGCCTGGGAGTTGTAACTTCCAGCGAGCTCCTCCAACCTTTTCCTGTCATCGCTCCCCAGCACGTCGGCGCCGGCCGACTGGGCGAGCACCAGCAGCGCAATTCCCTCCACGCCCTCGGCCTCGGGTGAGGCGATCAGATGCGCCGCCTCGGCATCCCGCCCCGCTGCGACAAGCGATACAAAAGTACCGAGCAGCGCGCCCCACTTGTCATTCGGCGCTGCATCCGTAGCCGTAAGCGCTATCCGGAATGCCGCGCGTGCACAGCCGCCTTGCGCGGGAGCGAAGAGTAGCGCGCTGCCCCAACCCCAGGAGCCGGAGAGGCCGGCGTCGCGCACAATGCTCCAGTTCACCTGGGCTGGTCCGGAACGGACGCACCGTGTCACGGCGTCCAGCCAGCGCGCCGAACTGTCCGGTAGCGTGCGCAGGAGTGCCGGCGTAAGGGAGTCGACCAGCGCCAGGTCACCGCGCCGCATGGCGATGTCCACCCGGTGCCCGATTGCCGCCGAGAAGTCCGGATCGGTGCGAAGTGTGGCGCGGAATGCGCTGTCGGCGAATGCCTCCAGCGAGTCGGGCGGAACGAGGCTGGGCACCAGATGATTGGCGATCTCACCCAGCAGGAACCATGCGTCGGTCCAGCCGGGGTCGTCCGCCACAAGCTGGCTTACGATAGCGAAAGAGGAGTCGGCCTCGCCCCGCAGGAAATGTTGCAACGCCCGCGCGTACGTGGCGTAGCGGGGCGGTAGTAGAGCCACGTGCCGGATGGCCAGTGCGGCGAGCCTGTCCGCGTGCTTATTCTCGGTCAGCCACGAGGCCGACTGGGCACCCTTGAGCGCGGCGACGGCGAGGGCACTGTCCCTGGCCAGCGCTTCGTCATACGCTACCAGCGCGTCGGCGAAACGGGCATCCCGATACGCCCGCTCCGCCTGCAGGAAAAGGACGATCGCCGCCGGATCGCGCTCGGCGAACGCCAGTACGTCCACGCGCTGACCGGGAGACACCAGCGATGGCAGCAACTCGCGGAGCGCGCGGAGGGCGAGAGGCGAGATTGCCTCCACCGTCGCCGGCCCGTCCGCTCCACGCTGGGCGATCGTGGAATCGCCATCGACGCTACGTAACCGCAGGATCACCGTGACTGTTCCCTCGCCGCGGGGCTCGATCGAGCCGTCTATCATGTACGCGGCGTGCAGCGACCTGCTCAACTCACGCTGCCGACCTGACGACAGCTCAGCAGCGCGCGCGCGCTCGTCCTCGTCCAGGTGGTCCATCACGTCGATCCAGCGCATCGGCGCCGCGCCCTCAACTGTGTAGCCGATGATACTCGCGGCAGACTCTCCCATTCTCGCCTGACGAATCGACACCGGGGCCGATTGCACGGAGAGCGGGAAGATCACCACGCGGTGCGGATCCAGCGGCACCGCGTTCAGCTCGCGAAAGCTCCACACACCGCCAATGATCGCCAACGCTACCATAACCGCCGTCAACCACTGCCAGCGCGGAAATCGGATTCCCCGCCAGCCACCCAAACGCTTCCGTGACCGCGTTCCGGGCAGGGTGACACCAAGCTCAAGCCGCTCCAATGCCACACACAGCTCAGCCGCGTTCCCGAAGCGGTCGGCGGGCAGCGGCGCCAGCGCGCGATCCAGGATCCCGACCAGTTCGTCGGACAGCGACGGCCGCAGCACGCGGATGGGTGTCGGCTCGCCGCGAAGTTGCAGGGCGAGTAGCGCCTCCGGGTTTGTCGCCGTGTATGGAGGCATCCCGGCGAGCATCTCGTAGAGCACGCACCCCAGCGAGTAGATATCCGAACGTCCGTCCAGGTTGCGCTCCCCCAGTCGTTGCTCGGGACTCATGTACGCCGGCGTACCGAAGATCACGCCAGTGGTCGTCAGATGCTCACCAGCATCGCCGAGCGTGCGCGCGATGCCGAAATCGGCAAGCAGGGCATGACCAGAGGCGAGCAGGATGTTGGCTGGCTTCACGTCGCGGTGAATGACACCCTCGGCATGTGCGTAGGCCAGCGCGTCCGCCATTTCACGCGCGATGCGCAGCGCATGGGGCACTGCGAGCTGCTTCTCGCGCTGCAGCCGGTCACGTAGCGACTCGCCATGTTCAAACGCCATGACGTAGAACAGCCGTCCGGCTTCCACGCCCGAGTCGAAGAGGGGCACTATGTGCGGATGCTGCAGGCGCGCGACGACCCTGATCTCGCGCAGGAAATGCCTGCTGGTGACAGCCTCGGCGATCTCGGGCAGGACAACCTTGACGGCCACCTGTCGATTGTGCCGGCGGTCGTGCGCCAGGTACACCATGGCCATGCCGCCGCGGCCCAGCTCGCGAATGAGCTCGTAACGATCGGCGAGCGCGGCGACGAGCGCCTCGGTTGACGCCTCTTGGTCGATCATCCCGACCGTGCCTGTTGCATGGTCGACCGGACGGCGCGCATTCCCAGGACCGCCATGATGCGAACTCGGCTCCACGCTCAGAGGGACTCGAGAACCAGTGGCCTAGTTTGTGGTATCCTCTGGCGCTGCGCAAGCCAGAGTATTCCACGCTGTCCATCAAAACTCCAGCTCGCCAGCGGCAGCTACGCCTGCAACAATCCCGGACCAAGCCGTCCCGGAATGCCCGGACAGCTTACCCGTTGGGAAGGGATAGTGTGAAGCACGAACCGATCCCGGGCTCGCTCACCGCCGTCAATTCGCCCTGCATGCCGTGCGCCAGGTCGAGGCTGATCGCCAGCCCGAGCCCCACGCCCTCCCTGATCCTGGTCAGCGAGCGGTCGAGTTGCACGAACGGCTGGAAAACCTGTTCCAGCGCATCGGCGGCAATGCCGACCCCGGTGTCGCGGACGGATATCTCCACGCGACCGTCATCCACCTGCTGGCCGCCGACCACGATTCTTCCCCCGGCCGGCGTGTAGCGGATCGCGTTGGATAGCAGGTTGAGAAGTATCTGCCGCAACTTCTCGGGGTCGGCGCGCACCGAAAGGTGGGGAGGGCAGGGGACATGCTCGAGCGTCAGTGACTTCGCCGCCGCCTGTGGTGCCACCAGGCTGTTGAGACCGGAGAGGAACTCATCCACCGCGACCGCTGTCAGGTCATAGGTCACCCTCCCCGCCTCGATACGGCTCAGGTCGAGCACGCCGCCAATGAGACCCAGCAGATGTTGCTGGTTGATCCGGATGCGGTCCAGGTCGTGGCGCTGCGCATCGGTGATGGGACCGCGAATGCCAAGTTCGAGCAGCTCGGTGTAACCGCCGATGGCGTTCAGAGGGGTACGCAACTCGTGGCTCATTACCGCCAGGAAATCCGACTTGGCACGGCTGGCCGTCTCCGCCTGCGCCCGCGCCAGCTCGGCATCGGAGCGCGCCAGTTCCGCGGCCTCACGCGCTTCACGCAACGCCTGGATATCGGTGTCCGTCCCGAACCAGCGCACCACCCGGCCCTCGGTATCGCGTACTGGCCGGGCCCGCGTGAGGAACCAGCGCACCTCACCGTCCATTCGACGGAGCGGGAGCTCCATCTCGAAAGCCGTCCCCGATGCGATCGCTGATCGCCAACGGTAGAGCAGCTCTGGCAGCACTGCCGGGTCGCCCAGCGACCTCCATCCCCATCCCTCCACCTCTTCCGGGAGGGCGCCAGTATAGGCATGCCAGCGTTCGTTGCACCAGAATACCGTGCCGTCAGCTCTCGCCATCCATGAGAGGTGCGGGATCGTGTCGGCAAGCACGCGGAACTGTGCTTCCTGTTCCTCGAGGTGAGCCAACGCCGCCGCCAGCTCGGCGTTCGACCGGTCGAGTTGTTCGGCGGTTGCCTGGGCTTCTTCGGTCTGGACCTCCAGTTCGGAGTGCGCAGCTCCGACCTCGGCTGCCATCCGGTTGAAGCTGCTGGCCAGACGCACCAGCTCGCTATCACCGTCCACACTGACCCGGGTGTCGTAATGTCCTCCGGCGATCGCCTCGGACGCTCCCGTAAGAGCCAGCAATGGCTGCGTGACCCGTCGGCTGATCAGCGACGATACCACCGCGCCGGCAGCCAGCAGCAACAGGCTCAGTAGCGCCAGTTGACGAACCGCTGCGCGAGGTGCGGCAAGCACCGCGGCGACCGGACGTTCGAGCACGAGCACCAGAGGGGTGCCGGCAACCGGCTCCTCCACCGCCAGCAGATCGCCGACACTGGCCCGGTTGAGAATGAGCCCCGAGTCCCTGACGGTGCGACGCCGTGGAGCTGAGGCGCTCTCCCCACCGATCGTGACCCACGGTGGTCCATCGATGTTGCGGTAATAGGTGGAGACATCGGCGCTGGTGAGAGCTCGAATGCTCTCATCGGCACGTTCGCCACGGCTGATGCGGAACTGGCGCATCAACAATCCCCCGGGTTCGCCTACCTCTCCCACTGGCGCGACCATCCAGAAATAGGCCGAGCCGTCGGAAAGGTAGAACCTGCCTACATGAAGCGAATCGGAACTGCTGAACGCCTCGAGGCTGGCTACCGATTCGAAGCCGGGTGGCAGGATGGACGACGACGGTGCCTGGATGGTCCACGGTTGATCCCCCACCGCAGACCTGATGTCGCTACCGGCGAAGGCCACGCGATGGCCGTCGAGTGACCAGAGCTCCACCGTGACGCCGGTGTCTGCCCCCGACAGCAGCCGCTGCAACGCTGCCTGTGCGGAGATGATGGTGGGGTCAGGTCGATCGTTCCACTCATCGTCGTGAGCGGAAAGGTGCGTAGCCAATGCGCGCCGCAACACGACGTCGTTCGCCACCGTGGAGAGGCGTGCGCGCGATTGGCGCACACTCATGTCGAGCATGTCGCCGAACTGATCGCCAGCGCTCCGCAGCCGCTCCTCGGCTGTCGACAGTGCCGCTCTGGCGAGTGTCAGGTAGGTGAGACCGAGGGTGGCAGCGAGCAGCGTGGCGAGCAACCCGGTGATCAGGAGGGGTAGCTTCCAGGCAAGCGACCACCCACGCTTGCGCCCGTCATGCGCTGCGCGGACGGACGAGGAGTGAGGTACCGTATCGGATGGGTGCGGCGTCACGGCCGGGCCCATGAGGGCGCGAATGGTGGCGTCTGTTTCGATTTCAGGGACACGACCCCCAAGATAGCTCATCCGTGCGCTCGACGGCGTGCCTGATCACGGGCAGGAAAGTCATCCGGTGCCTGAGGTTGCTTGCGTCGCATGACCTGACGCGCAATGTTGCTCGCCGATTCGCGCCACCGTAGAGCCGAACCTCACGGAAGGAAGGAGAAGCATGCTCCGAGATGCGGTTACGATCGACGCCGCCATGACGGTGGGTGACGCTCTCCTGAGGCTGGCACAACACGGGTACTGGCTCGACCCGGCAAACCCCGAGGCGCATGCCTGGTTGGAGGGCTATGCCAACCGCATCCGTGCCGTTTCCGCCGTTCCGCGTCTGGTCCTTGCCGGCGATGAGGGTGACTTTGGAGGGTTGGACCGTCGTTCGCCGGAGCAGGATTGGGAGCGAATGGACGCGGCGGAAATGACCGCCGCCGATGCCGCGAGACTCCTCGCCCGTTCGCTCGACGAGGGGCGGGTCGCCATCCGTCGCCAGGACGGCGTGACGATATTCTGGTACGCCTGGCAGGCAAGGGACGTGCTGGAAACCCTGAACGATCTGCCGCGTGACATCAGGGTGGTCGATGCCCTGAATCTCCATGAGTACACTGCCTCGGAGACGAAGCAGGTGGCGGAGCTGGACGACGTGGCCGAGCGATATTTCCCCGGTGTCGTCCTGCGTGGGCAGGACCCGGTAGCCGTCGGGGAGCCCAACCTGCAGGCGGCGGCTCCCCCTGAACCGGATTCGCGGGAAGTAAGGTCGGCCGGCGTGGAACCCCCCGCGCCCCCCACTCCCCGCTCGCCCTCGATAGCGTCGGTGCCGGGGCGGCGGGAACCGCCACTGCCGCCGCAAGCCACTCCGCTGCCGGAACCCGTGGAGTCGGGCGACGCGGGGGTGGAGGAGGCAGCAGCGCCGGTCCGCGTGCGCGCGCACGCGCGGCTCGACGCACCACCGCTCGTACAGGCCGGCACACCGTTCGATGTCGTCGTCGGTCTCGCCACGACGGCGCAGAGCGGCGTGACATCCAGCGGCCAGATAGAGCTCTCCGCGCCCGCTGGCGCCACCATCATCAAGGTCGATATCCAGGTGGTCGCCGACGGTTTTCTGGCGCCCGACGGTTGGCGTCGGACGCTCCCTGTCGAGGTAGCCGACCCGACCGCCGCGAGCGTTATCGTCCGTCTCGTCGCGCTGCCACAGGACGAACCGGTGAGGCTCACGTCCATCATCGTCCACTACATCGCCGACGGCGTGGCGCGCGGTTCGGCGTCGCGAAACGTCGTGGTGGAGAAGGTGGCGGGAGCCGCTCCTCCACCCGACAACCGCGGGCAGGCGTGGCTGGCTGCCGGCGAGCCTCCGCCGGCGATGACGCTGGAGCCCACGACGGCCCGACCGGATGTGGAGCTGGACATCGCCAAGCCGGACAAGAACGCGACCGGTGGGCGCTACTGCTGCGTCGTGAGAAACGCGCATGGAGTTCCGGTTCCCGACGGTCCGCTGGAGATCGACCTGGGCGATGACGCCAAGACATTCGCCAAGCAGCTCATAGACCAGGTGCGACAGTGGAGCGGTGACGACCTGGTGGACAACCTGCTGGAGACCGTGGGCGTTACCGTAGCCGCCAAGCTGCCCGACGCTTTCTGGAAGACGCTGCGCGCAGTCGCCGACAAGGTCACCGACCGTCCGATAACCTTCCAGCTCAATAGCGCCGAGCCCTACGTGCCGTGGGAGTTGGCGCTCGTGGACCCGCCGGTGGATCCCTCACGCCCGCACTACCTGTCCGCCCAGTTGGTTATGGGACGGTGGATACTGGGCGATTCGACTGTCGCCTCGCCGCCACGCAATTCCATCGTCGTGAAGACGATGGCCGTGATGGCCGGCATGTACAGCGCAAGCACCGGACTCCGGCCGCTGCCCGAAGCACAGGCGGAGGCGCAGGCGCTCACGGCCACGTTCGCCGCGCTGCCGGCGGTGCCGCTGGACTGCACTCCAGCCAACCTGAAGTCGCTCCTCGACGCGTCCCTCAATTACCTGTTCAAGCCGGTCGGTGGGGCCGAGGCAGTGCACTTCGCCGGGCACGGCGAGGTGGACCCATCGCGGCCCGGCGAGGCTGCACTCTACCTGAGCAACGGCAAGGCGCTCACCCCGCTCTTCTTCCGGCGTTCGCGACTGGGCACGGAGTTCTCGCCCTTCATCTTCCTCAACGCATGCATGGTCGGCACGGCCGGCGAGATGCTCGGCGACTACGGCGGCTTTCCCGGTAACTGCCTGGCTGGCGGCTTCAGCGGTCTTCTCGCCCCTCTCTGGGCGGTGAACGACTCTGTCGCACGTACCTTCGCCCTCACCTTCTACGACGAGGCGCTGGCCGTCGGCGACCATCGCTCGGTGGCCGAGGTGCTGCGCGACCTGCGCGCCAATTACAAGAGCGAGCACCCCGTGTCGTCGTATCTCGCTTACGTCTACTACGGGAACCCGTTCCTGACGCTCAGCCGGGCCCCGCAAGTGTGAAGACGGCCGCCCGCACGGAGATGGGACGGCCCAGGCTGACGCAGCCCGCAAGGCGGCGGATTCACGGCCGCCCGCACGGAGATGGGACGGCCCCGACGCGTTGCACGTCGTCCGACCGCCGGGCGCCCGCCGCCCGCACGGATGAGGACGGCCATCGGCAAGGACGGGCCGGGCTCGCAGGACTGAACACCTTCCAGCCAGGACTACAGCATGCCTGAATTACGTGGTGGGACGGAGCGAGTGGAGTTGGGTGGCGGCTACGCCGTCATTGCACCAGGACTGCGTGGTCGTGCGGAGCGGCTGGAAGGCGGGGCGCCGGAGACACGCGCCAGGGAGGCGGCCACCCCACTGCTGGATGACGCGCTGGCGCGGGTGGACATGCACGGCGTGGCGACGATCGACATCTCGGCAACCGCAAGGCCGACATCGGATGCGGTCAGCGACCTGCGTGATCCCGGCGGCGATGACGCGCTCCTGCTCGAGGTACCTGACCTTGGACCCGAAGCGGGTCAGGTCGTGCTGGCGGTGGACGAGGCCGGTGCCCTCACCTGGCATTTCCCGCTGGACGGGACGGAGATCCAGCCGCCGGCCGTGCGCGGCGCCGGTGAGCGAAAGCGATTCCTCATCCGGCGCGACATTCCATCCACGCCACCGGCCGGCACGGCCACCGACCGCAGCCTTTTCGGGGCGATCGGACGGAAGCTGCTCAAGGTGATCGTCTATCCCATCACCGATGCGTTGATCGACAAGCCGGCTCGAGCGATCGCCGAGCACTGGGAGTCTGACCACAGGGCGTACGGGTTACGGGATTTCTCACCCGCCAACTATCAGCAGTCGACGGCCGCTGCCGTCGATCGCGACCGGCTGTCGCTCACCGCTGACGACGTGACCCGGTTGGCCGGTGGACCGGCGCTCCTGTTCATCCACGGTACCTTCAGCACTGCCCAGGGCGGGTTCCACGACATCCCGCTCGAGCTCATGACCGCTCTCCATGGTCGCTACGGCGGCCGGGTCTTCGCCCTCGATCACTTCACCCTGTCCCACGCCCCCGCACGGAATGTCGGTTGGCTGCTGGACAGCCTGCGGGAGCGCTCGCCGGACAGCAGGCTGGATGTGGACGTGGTCTGCCACAGTCGCGGTGGCCTCGTCGCCCGAACCCTCGACCGGGCCGGCGCCCTGGGGTTGGAGGGGGACCGGGTGAAGGTGCGGAAGATAGCCTTCGTGGGCGTGCCCAATCAGGGCACCCAACTGGCCCAGCCCGATCACATGGTCGAGATGATCGATCGGCTTACGACCGGGCTCAACCTCCTGCCGCCAGGCGGCGTGGCCGACCTGCTGGACGGGATCCTGATTGCTGTCAAGATCATCGGACACGGTGCCCTGAAGGCGCTGGACGGACTGCGGGCTATGGACCCGAACGGCGATGTGCTGCATACCCTGAATCAGAGCGGAGCGTCGTCGGCAACCTACTATGCCGTCGCCGCCAACTACGAGCCCACGGATCCCGGGCTGAAGGGTCTGGTGAGCCGGGCAAAGGACGCTGTAGTCGATCGGATCTTCGACGGGGCGGCGAACGACCTCGTGGTGCCCGAGTCCGGAGTGTACGACCGCAACGGCGGCGACGGCTTCCCGATAGCCGCCGACCGCTGCCTGCGCCTTCCCGATAGCGCGGGCGTCATGCACACGGGGATGTTCAGCCATCCCGACGTGGTCCGGCGGCTGGATCAGTGGCTGCAATGATGGAATGAGGCAACAGGTAGGGGCGCCCTCCGTACCAGGAGAGCGCCCCTTCCACTCAACCGGCGGCCCTCGCGCGCCGCCACCTATCGTTCGAACTCAGACCGCTGCCGGCAGGTCTGCCTGCGCGCCACCGGGCTCCTTCGCCGCCTGCGGCCCGTCTATGGGAAAGCGGAGCCTGGCCGCCACCCCCTCGGCCGACCGATCCAGCTCCTCGGCGGCCTCCCCCGACGGCGCTTCCACCTCGGCCCCCTGAGAGAGGGCAGCTCTCACCATCTCCTCGGCCTGCGGCTCGTGCAAGCGGATGAATTCCGGCGAGACGAGCAGCAGGTCGACAGCTACCGACTTCAGCGCCCGCTGCACCGAAGGGACGCCAGCCGCACCGCGACCGTTGCCACCGGCCCGATCGAGGATCTGCCTCACGAGCAGTTGGCCACGGGCGCCCCGCAGCTCGCTAGCGGCATCCTTGGCCTGACGCACGATCTCGCCGTTGGTGGCGCCATGGTGTAGCGTTGGCGCTACCTTGATGCGACCCGGGAAGAGCTTCGCTGCCGTCTCATAGGCGTGATGAGCCCACTCCGACGTGCCACCGATCAGGACCCACCCCTCATCGCCGGCATGCTCCTGGAGGCGCTCGGCCAGTTCGATGGCCATGCGAGTGAAGGCCGCCATGCGTCGCCGCTCGGCCTTTTCGGTGCCCACCGCGCCGCGCGCTGCCGACGTCGACGTACTACGGTAGGAGGCGGTCTTCTCGCTCGCAGCCTCCTCCTCCGGTGCCGTTAGCTCATCGATCGCCTCGAGGTTGCCCATGGCGTAGCGGTAGATCTGGGCGGCCCGGGACTCGACCAGCGCCACGATCACCGGTCTGTGCTGCTTCATGGCGCGCGTGAATGGCGCGACCACCGGGCCGTCGCTCCACGCTGCGATGGGGATGGGCTTCACCGGCAGGTCCGAGGAATAGCGGATTCCGTCCTCGGTGGCGAAGGCCACCCAGCCTGGTGCGCTCCACATGCCGCCAGGCGGCGAGTCCGGGTCGCGCAGGAAGGCCGCTGCACGGTCGAACCTCGCACGATCATCGGGATCGGTGATGTCGGCGCCCGCGCTCCTGATCGCCGTCAACAGGGCCGGCCGCCAGGCTTCACGCATGGCCGGGTCGGTGACCCGCGTATCGAGATAAACGCTCAGGACCCTGGTGTCGGCCAGATCACGCCACAGTTCCTGCAGTTCCTTCGGTGTCAACATGCAACCTCCTCATCTCGGGATCGTGGGTCGTTCCGTAAGCCCGTCAAATGCACGAGTGCGGCCATCGCTCATCCGGGCGCCCTAACAGTTCTACTCGGGTGGCACGTTGGTTACCAGTGGGCGTTCCCTCCTATTCCGGTCAGGCATTTCCAGTGCACGGCTCCAGAGAGCTGGTCAGCGCTGGTCAGCGTTGGTAGTGTGCGGGCTGTGCGAGCCGGTTGTGGACCACAGGCGCGCACCAAATATTCCAACCAGAGCCATCCCGATGAGCGGCGCCACGACTGGTCGCGGGATGACCAGGGCGGTTACGAGCACCACGAAGCCCAGCAGGGCACTGGCGACGATGGCCAGCGAGATCAGTTCCAGCTTGTCCGGACGTGAGCGCAAGGTATTGGCCACCGACCGCTTCGCCGGCGTATCGGTGGACCTGGCCTGCTCGGGTGCAGACGACGCCGGGCCGTCGATCGTGGATTCTCGCATGATCGCTTCCCTCCATTGGTCAGAGGTTTGCGAGGCACCGGGACAATCGGCCCCCGCCGGGTGTGATCACCTGGCGGGGGCCGGGCGTGCCATCGGGCCTCCTGAGTCCGGAGAGCGGCGAACCGCCTCTTCTCCCTGACCCCAGGGTCTGGCGGGCACGCGCTCCACGCTGTGCCTTCACGCCACGGACCGCTGCGCGATTCACGTCATTGCCGCCGCGCCACGGGTAACCTCACCGTCGGACGTGCTCGGCTGCCCGGCCATCACTCAGGCCGCTATGCACTACCGCAATGACGCTATTATCGCTTCCTAAATTTAACACCCTGACGGTCAGTTGTCAACTCCATGGCCAGTTGGCTGTCTGCAATCGGTGGCGGCGAGGAATGGTCAACTCTCCAGCTCTTCCCTCCGCACGTCGCGCCCGCCCTGGCTCTCCAGCAACTGGCCGATCAGCTCGGCCTCATGCTCCGTCCTCGTCGCCACCGCGAAGACGATCGCGTGCGACGCCTCGGCGGCCCGCGCGTGACGAGCCTGGGGACGCTGCCGTCGAAAGGCTCCAATCGAGGCGCCCACCGCTGCGCCGGCCAGGGTGCCGATATTGGGCCCGGCAATCTGCACCAGAGCCTGGCCGCCGGGCGCGTCGATACCCGGCCAGGCGACCATCACCAGCGAGATCAGCACGCCACCCACGAATCCACTCAGGGCGCCGATGCCGGCGAAACGCCATGTCTCACGCGCCGGCGGACGGGGCGCCTGCCGGTCCGGCAACTTCGCGTAGAACCGCTCGGCGGCGTCCCGCGATACCACCACCTCGATCAGGTCGCGCGGCATTCCGGCGTCGTACAGAGCATCCAACGCTCGCTCCACCCTGGCCGGATCGTCGAACAGGGCGGTGACCGTGAGAGGCTCCAGCATCTGCTGGCCGCTGGCGAACGCCGTCTCTACCACTTGCCCGTGGGTGGTGGCATGGGTGCCAGGCTCGGGGGTTGGCGAGGTCACGGGGCACCTCCTGCAGGCGTCGCCGAATCAGGGACGGATGGGGCGGCCGGAGCGTCAGCGCCGGCAGCAGCTACGGGAGGAGCCTGTTCCAGGTCGACGACTGTCCACGGAGTGGTGCGATCGCTGTCCGCCTCCCTGACGATGTTCACCAGGTCCGGCGGCACCGCGCTGGCGTTGTTGCCATCCAGTTGACGGATGTAGGTCGCCACGGCGGCGATCTCCCCGTCCTGCAGCACTCCATCCCACGCCGGCATCGCGCCGTTGTAGGTATGACCCGCCACCTCCAGCGGACCCTGCAACCCGTGAAGCAGGATGCGCACGACCATCTCCGGCGGCCCTGTCACCCATTCCGAACCGACCAGCGGAGGGAAAGCGCCGGTCATTCCCGCGCCAGCCACCTGATGGCAGACCTGGCAATTCTTCTCGTAGACCGCCTTGCCGGCGGCCACCGGGTCGCTGATCGCCACCGCGCTCTGCTCGGCGGCGGCAGCGGCGATCCCGGTCTGACGGGAGGCGAACGCCAGATGCGCTGTCGTGTCGAAGTCGCCGCCGTGCCTTCCCAGGTACCAGCCCCCCCAGAAGATGGTGATCGGAATCAGGGCGAGCAGAAACCAGGGAACCCTCTCCCGGCCTTCCACGGGATCGCGTGGCTCCCTTCTGATCGTGCTGTGGATCCGTTCCACATCCGGCTGCAGGTCCACCGAGTGCTTGTCGGGCCGCCTCACGCCACCGGTCGCTGGAATGGCACGATCGGGCGTCGCATCCTCCTTCCCCTGGTCAGTGGGAACCATCATCGCCTCCCACCATGCGGTCGCGGGCCTGCGCCGAGGCTGGCACCGGGTACTGTCGATTCAGTGACACGAGGTACGCGGCCAGCGCGATTGCCTCCGGCTTTGCCACCACCACCACTCCCTTGGGTGCCAGCGGCCCGGGTATCCGGATCACCCGGTCGTCGGGCGTCACCTCCGACTCCTGCTTCTCCTCGAACAGGTACGGGTAGCCAGGCATGATGGACCATTCGACGAGCGACCGTGGCTGATAGAGGTGAATCAGGTGCCACTCCATGTCCGGCAGCCGTTGGCCAACGTTGATCAGGTCGGGTCCGGTACGCATGGTGCCCAGCAGGTGCGGCTTGTCGTACACGTAATCGGCCGGGACTGTAGCTCTCGAACCCCATCCCCGGTCCACGTCAGTGGTGAAGGCGGGATCGCGCACCTGTTGCGAGTGGCAGTAGACGCATCCGTTGGCGATGTAGGACTGGCGACCGGCCAGTTGCTGGGCCGTATAAGGCTTGAGCTGTGGCGGTGCCTCCACGTGCGAGAGCATGGCCTGCGGAATGAGGACGAGCAGGCAGATCGCGCCGGCCATGATGGCAAAGGCACCGAACGCGATGAGCGAGATGCGCGTCATGGTGTGCCCTCCGCCGGCCGCCCTGGCTCACCGGTCGCACTGATGCGCCGCGGTGCGCTGCTGGTGGACCCCGCGCGCTGGCTGGGCCGTACGTTGGCGGCCGCTGCCCGGGCGGTGTAGAGCAATGGCTGGGCGTCGTGGAATGCCGGACGCGATGGCCTTTCGTCGCCTTCCCGGCGCCGGACCATCAACCAGAAATGGTAGGCGAAGACCAGGTGCGCGACGGTCAGCAGCAACCCGCCAATCGATCTCCCGATCAGCCCGGGCATTGACCTCTCGACCGATACCTGGAACGGGATCTGTGCGTCCAGCAGGGCCAGTCCCTGCGCCACCCCGGCCCAGGTGAGCGAGAGGACGTAGATGGCGATCCCCGCCAGCACCATGTTGAAGTGCCAGTTGATGAGTCGCGCGCTGGGCCACTCATGCCCCACCAGTCGCGGTACCACGTAGTACATGGCGCCGAAGGCGATGAACGTCACGAACGCATAGTTGCCGACGTGGGAGTGAGCCACCGTCCAGTGCGTGAAGTGCGTGATCCGACTCACCTCCCGGAGCGCCGTGAACGAGCCCTGCAGGGAGACGGCCGTATAGGCCACCGCACCGATCACGACGAAGCGCAGGGTCGGGCTGTAGCGCAACGCGCCGAACCGTCCCACCACTGTCATGTGCAGGTTGATTCCCGTCGCCACCACCGGGATGAACATGAAGACGCTGGCGACTATGGAGGTGGTGATCATCCAGGTGGGAAGTGGCCCGCCCACCAGGTGGTGCATGCCATTCAGCGAGTAGAAGAGGGCGAACGACCAGAACCCGAGGATCGACAGCTGGTAACTGTAGATGGGTCTGCCCAGCACCTTGGGAATGAAGTAGTAGGCCGCACCCAGGCTCATGGAGGTGAGCCAGAAGCCGAGCACGTTGTGGCCGAAGAACCAGTTGACCGCGGCGCTCTCGACGCCGCTCCAGGTGGGCCACTTGGCCGTCAGGTAGAGCATCGGGAACCAGATGTAGGCCCCCAGGATGTACCAGACGGAGACGTAGACGTGATCGGCGCGACTGTTCGCCGCGGTGCGCAGCAGGCTCACGCCGAGCATCCCGCCGCCGATGACGAGGAATGGCCCGGCTGCCCATCGATTGGCCTCCAGCCACTCCATGCCGTCGCTGTAGCCCATGAGCACACCAATCATCCCGATGTAGACGCCCACCTGGAAGATGATCCCGCCCCACATGGCCATCCGCGGTGACTTCAGCTCGGTATGCAACAGCCGCGGCAGGAGCCAGAGACAGGTGCCCATGAGGGCCGCCGTGGCCCAGCCATAGTTGGCCGAATGAAGGTGCGCCGTGCGCACGCGCCCGAAGGTCAGCCACGCCTGGTGGGTAAGGAGATCGGGCCAGTGCAGTTTCAGGCTGGCCAGCTCACCGAATATCGAGGCGACGATGAGCCCGACGATCGCCAGGGCGTACAGTACGAGCACAGCGGTACGACTGGACTCGTCAGCTCGCAACCGGACATCCAGGTCATCCGGAACGAGGCCGCGCGAGGCGGCCACGGCGAGCACGTTGGCGTCACTGAGCGCGCCCTCGCCACGGCCGGGAATGGTGGACGGTCCAGTCAATTGGCGCCTCCCCACTCACCGCTCTCAGCCGGGATGGGCTCGCCGTGCGCGACCTGCCGTTCCAACTGTTGCAGCGGCGTTTCCCAGGGCCGCTCCAATTGCCAGTCACGCGGCTCGAAGATCACCTTCGACTGCGCGTCCAGGTCGGAGAAGAAACCACGACTCCAGCCCCATGCAAGGAAGGCCGTGCCAAGCAGGGTGAACGCCGCGGTGGCGACGATCAACGGGATGGACGAGGGAAGCATTTACTCCTCGGGTCAGATGTCCGGGAATACGCCGCGATACGGGTATCACCCTGTCATGTATATCGCCCGGGGTGAGACCTGCAACGGCGAAACATGAACCACCTGCAAGAGATGTGCGGATGGCCTCAGACAGTTGTCGTGGCAGCCGCATGCCAGAGAATGGCGATGAAGTGGCAGCTGCTGCCAGCCACCACGAACAGATGCCAGAGTGCGTGCCCGTACTTCAGGCGGTTGTCGCTCACATAGAAAACGACGCCGCCCGTGTAGCACAGGCCACCAGCAGCCAGCCACGCGATACCGGTCGGCGAGACATGCGCGATGAGAGGATGGAGCGCGATGATGATCAGCCAGCCCATTCCGAGATAGAACAGCGTCGACAGCCTCGGGAATCGAAATCCGAGGGTGAACTTCGCCACTATCCCGAGCGCGGCCAGCGTCCAGATCGTCGACAACAGCGTATAGCCCCAGGGTCCGCGCAGCGCGCCGAGGGTGAACGGCGTGTAGCTGCCGGCAATGAGAAGATATATGGCCGAGTGGTCCAGCTTGCGCAGCAGTCCCTTTGCCCGACCCACGGGAAGCGCGTGGTAGAGCGTGGAGCAGAGGTACAGGAGGACCAGCGTGACGCCGAATATCGTGCCGCCCACGATCTGCCAGATATCATGTCGGTTCGCGGCGGCAATGACGAGTACGGGGATCGCGGCGATGCTGCCCATGAGGGCTGCACCATGGGTGACGCTGTTGGCGATCTCCTCGCCCCACGTCTGGGGTCTCATGACGGGCTCAGCGCGACGCGACGCCATCAGCGGCTCTTCGCATGATCGATCCGGGCCCGGCTGCTTCCGATGCTGGTCGTGATGATCTCATCGTTGAGATGGAATGCTGCGCTCACGTCGGCGAGGACCGTGGCGGCTGTCTCCCGTGTTCGCGCGGTCCCCTCTTCCAGAACGGCGAGCGCGGCGCCGGGATCGGCGGCGAACTCGCCCCGGCGCCGGCGAATGGGCGCCAGCATGTCCTGCAAGACTGTCTCCAGACGGCGCTTCACGGTCATGTCACCCAATCCACCGGCGCGGTAGTGCGCCTTCAACTCCTCCACCTCGTCGCGATCCGGGTCAAAGGCATCGAGGTGGGCGAAGACGACGTTGCCTTCCACACGCCCCGGGTCGCTGACACGGAGATGGTCGGGGTCGGTGAACATCGCCCTCACTGCAGCGCGAATCTCGTCGGGCGTGGCCGAGAGGGAGATCGCGTTGCCGAGTGACTTGCTGGCCTTGCGTCCATCGATCCCGGGCAGGCGCGGCGTGGCCGAGAGCAGCGCCCGACACTCCGGCAACACGGGGCGGCCGGCCAACTGTGCCAGGCGCCGCACGATCTCGTTGGTCTGCTCGATCATGGGAAGCTGGTCATCGCCCACCGGCACCAGGGTCGCGCGTACGGCGGTGATGTCCGCCGCCTGGCTCACCGGATAGGTGAAGAAGCCGGCCGGTATGTCGCGCTTGAAGCCACGCAACTCTATCTCGGCGCGCACCGTTGGATTGCGCTCCAGCCTGGCCACCGTCACCAGGTTGAGGTAGAGCACGGTGAGCATGGCCAGCTCCGGGATGGCTGACTGGAGGGCGATGTTGGTCACCGTGGGATCGATTCCCACGGCCAGGTAGTCGAGCACGACCTCGAGGACGTTGCGCCGTACGTCGGCGGCGCGACCAGCGTTGTCGGTGAGCGCCTGGAGGTCGGCTACCAGGATCGTCTGGTCGTGCCGATGCTGCAGCTCCACGCGGCCGCGAAGCGAACCGACGTAATGGCCCAGGTGGAGCGGTCCGGTGGGACGGTCGCCGGTGAGGATCGTCTCGCGTCGATCTCCGGCACTCCCGTTCGCCTCTCCCGCGGCTGGGTCCTCCGTCGTTACAGTACCGGACTCGGTCGTATTCAAGATCAGGTTCTCCGCAGCGCATCCAGGCGCTTGATGATCCATGTTCGAACAATAGGCGCCGTCCCCGGACGGTCGCAACGTGCACACATCAACTATTGACTCTATACTGTAGTATAGGGGCAATCCTGTATTCTCAATGTCGAGGGATTCCATGTCAGGAGTGCAGCGGGACATCACGGGAGCCACACTCACTTTCTCGCTCAGCGAGGAGATGGGCATACTTCGCGCGGATCTCGAAGCGGCCACCGAACGTATCGGTCGAACCCTGCTCAAGAACGGTCCGCTGCGGGCGACGCTGGTGGGGTTGAAGCCGGGTGGCTCGCTTCGAACGCACCACGCCGACGGTCCCATCACCGTGCACGTGCTGGAAGGGTCGGTCGACATGGAGGTGGGCGGAACCGTCTGGCCGCTGCCTGCAGGCACCCTCTTCTCGGTGGAGGGCGGTCTTCCCCATAGCGTTACCAGCGTCGACGGCGGCATCTTCCTGTTGACTGTGGTTGCCGTCCCTGCGGCCCGGGAGGCGGAGGGGGCGTGATCAGACTCTCGAGCTGGAGCGCTGCAAGATGACCGTGAAGCTGGCCGACGTCCTCGCCGCCCGTGAACGCATCAGCGATGGGATCGTCATGACGCCCGTGATACCTGCCCTGGCGCTGCGCGAGCGCCTCTCCTGTGCGCTCCACCTCAAGCTGGAGAACACCCAGCGCACGGGCTCATTCAAGGATCGAGGCGCACTCAACCGGATGCTCGACCTCACTGCCGAGGAGCGCCAGCGAGGCATCGTGACGGCGAGCGCCGGCAACCATGCGCAGGCGGTAGCGTATCATGGCAGGCGATTGGGAGTGCCGGTCGAGGTCGTGATGCCGGAACACACGCCGCTCGTGAAGGTTGCCAACACTCGCCACTTCGGGGCTGGCGTACGCTTCCATGGCAGTACGCTCTCCGACGCCATGGTCGAGGCAAGGCGGTTGGAAGGGGAGGAGGGACTGGTTCTCGTCCACGCGTTCGACGACGACCTCGTCATTGCCGGTCAGGGTACGATCGGGCTCGAGCTCCTGGAGCAGTTGCCATCGCTGACATCGGTGATCGTGCCTATCGGTGGCGGCGGCATGATCTCCGGGATCGCGGTCGCCATCAAGGAGCAACGGCCGGACGTGCGGATCTTTGGCGTGGAGGCTTCGGCAGCGGCTTCGGCGGCAGCCTCTCGCAAGGCTGGCAAGGTGATCCACATCGAGACTTCCGACACGATTGCCGACGGTATCGCCGTCAAGCAGGTTGGCGATCGCACCTTCCCGATCATCGAGCGGTACGTGGACGACATCGTCGCGGTGAACGAGACGCAGATCGCCGCCGCCGTGCACCTGCTGCTGGAGCAGGAGAAGGTGCTCGCCGAGGGAGCCGCCGCGACGCCGCTGGCGGCTCTCCTGGCAGGTCTGCTTCCGCTGGGTGGCGATGAGGTTGCGGTGATGATCCTCTCGGGCGGGAACATCGACGTGAATCTGGTGGGGCGGATCATCGATCGTGGCCTCGTCGCCGACGGCCGCCTGGCCCGGCTCTGTGTAACGGCGCGCGACAGGCCGGGGTTCCTGGCACTGGTCACGCAGATTGTCGCCGACGAGGGTGCGAACGTGCTCGATGTGTCCCACAGCAGGGCATTCGCCGATATCGGAGTGCGCGACGTGGAGATCCTGGTGTCGCTGGAGACACGTGGCCGCTCGCACGTGAAGAAGGTCATCGAGCGGCTGGAGCGGGAGGGCGTCGCGGTCAGGATGACGCCGCATCCATCGGCGTGATGACGACGGCCGTGACGCGCCCGTCCATGCGTATCGGCTCGCTCGCCCGGAAGGCCGGCGTGAACGTGCAGACGGTGCGCTACTACGAGCGTCGCGGCCTGCTGGATGATCCGCGTGGTAGCGGGTCGGTCTACCGTGAGTACACGGATGAAACGCTGGAACGCCTGCGGTTCATCAGGCGCGCCCAGGAACTTGGCTTCACCCTCACCCAGATCGCCGAACTGTTGACGATGCGTCTGGACCCGGGTACGCGGGCAGCCGACGTGAAGGCTCGCGCGGACGAGAAGATCCTCGAGATCGACGGCAAGATCGAGGACCTGAAGCGAATACGCAGTGCACTCGACCACCTGGCCGGCCGCTGCAGCGGCGGCCGGGGCCCTACCGGAGACTGCCCACTGCTCGAAGCACTGGGCCCGATCCATCCCGCCGGAATGGTCGCCGACGGCGCCTGACGGCGCGCCGTGTGGCGGTGTCGAACGCCGTCAGATCCAGGGCCGCAGAGTCGGCCGTAGACATGAACTTCCAGATCGGAGTTTTCCATGACCACCACGAATTCCAGGCCTGCGCTCGACTGCTCGGTGAGCGTGAACGACATGATCACCCGCCATCCCGAGACGGCCAGCGTCTTCAATGCCTACGGCATCGACACCTGCTGCGGCGGGGGAGCGGCCGTGCAGGACGCCGCGCGTGACGCGAAGGTGGACCCGACGCGCCTCTGCGCCGACCTCGACGCAGCCATCCGCGTGTCCGCCGCCTGATCGTGTCGCCATCCACGCTAGGTGGATGACCGCACCACTCGGCAGGCCGAGATAGCGCCACGAACGGCGGAACGCCGTCGGACCCATTCCCGGGTCCGACGGCGTTCCGGTATTACGTAGCGAAGCGGGCGAGCATGTCCGCCCGTGCTCAGCGACGAGCGATGCGCACGCGCCACTCCTCGGGTCCCTGCATCTCGTACGTCCAGTCGAATTTGTCGGGATGCTCGGCGAGAAGCTGATAACGGAGCGGGGCCGGGTCATGATCGTTGATGAGGAGCATCGCCTGTCCGCTGGACAGGGAGTCGAAGACGCGGAATATGGCAGGATGCTTGTCACGCGGCGGGATGACGCGGACATCGATCTCGGTGGCTGGCATGACTACTCCCTTCGTGTGATGGGTTGGTACGGACGGTGGTCGTGCGCGACCCGGCAATGGATCGCCACGACCGGGGAACAACTCTCAGTCCGCGCGACTGATACGGACACGGACGCCGTCGTCGGTGGTGTGCTCCACCTCGTGACGGAAACCACGCTCGGCCAGGATGGGGAGCAGGAACTGCGGCACGCGATCGTTGAGCTGGATGAGCACGGCGCCGGCGGGAAGTGATTCCAGCGATTCCAGCGTACGCACCATGGGCTCGGGCGGCTCCAGTCCGCGGACGTCGATGACGATCTCGTTGGAGGCGGTGGCTGCTGCCGGGGCCGGGCCCGTGGCGGCCGGGGCACCGGCACGAGGAGTGTTCTCGAGGGGAGCGTCGGCGTCGCTGTCGACTGGGTAGAACCAGATGGACCAGTCGTCCGGGGCGTGGGCCACGGAGTGATTCTGGTAGCCCCGTTTCCCGAGCACGCGGAAGAGGGGAACCGGCTGGAAGGTGGCGCGGAGGTGGAGGGTCTCATCGGGGGCCAGCGCGTCGACGGCGGCCATGATGATGGAGAATGGCTCCCGGCCGTTT
Source organism: uncultured Gemmatimonadota bacterium (assembly GCA_937906875.1). Taxonomy (GTDB): domain Bacteria; phylum Gemmatimonadota; class Gemmatimonadetes; order Gemmatimonadales; family Gemmatimonadaceae; genus CALCHX01. Next base: position 71,485 of record CALCHX010000007.1, read on the forward strand.
CGCAGCTCCTCGCGCACGTCCAGTTCAACGACCGCGCCGATCGAGCTGGGGAGCGGGTTGCCGGGGTCGGCGGCCTCGATTGCCGCTGGGGAGGGAGTTGGCAGGCCGGAACGGGGGATGTGCGGCATGGCGGTCAGGGTAGCGAGGAAGTGGTGATCGAGATTGGCCGGCGCGATGGTATTGGTTGATTGGCGGGGCCCCCGGCGCCGGGCCGGCCGGGTGAACGCCCCGAGCCTCATCCGGAAGTCGCCGCCGAGGAGCGTCGACCGACGGTCATCACCCGGATCATCTGGCTGATGAAGACCGCCACACCCAGGGCGAACGCGGCGGCACCGACGCGGAAGGCAGACGTGCTGCCGGCGGCGATGGCGGGAAGCAGGACCGACACCCCTCCCACCATCAGTACGAGTTGCAGGTGCGCCGCGCGCGATGAGTACAGCTCTGCCACCGTCGGCACCTTCTCGCGCCCGATACGACCACGAAAACGGGCGATCCAGGCCAGGAAGGGGACGATCTTGTAGAACTGTCCGACCACGAACAGAGCCATGCCGCCAAGCAGGCCGGTGAGCACGTACGCGGTGGCCAGTCGCGGATGGCGCGTACCACCAACAGCCAGGACGATCGGTCCGAGCACGGCGCTCAGCGCCAGGAAGAGGACGGCAATGCCGGTGAAGCGGAGTCCCACGTCCAGCCGCGGACGCTTGCGTGCCCTGGCGAACGAGCGCGCCTGGATGAAGAAGCAGATCGCTCCCGCCTCCATGAGCGCCACTCCAGCCCAGGTCACGGCCGGTAGGCCGATCAACATGCCGACGGCGAAAACTGGCAGGCCCGCCGGCAGGAACTGGAGCGCTCGCTGCGTCCAGCGCGTGTCCGCGCCGTGGGCGAGGAGGAACATGGGCAACAGGCGGTGTGACATGCCCACGATCATCGTCAGCACCCAACCGACCAGCGCGACATGCAGGTGCACCGCCAGCGTGGCCACCCGGTGATCCCCGAGGTAGCCGGTATGCAGGTTGTGCAGCAGCATGATCCCCAGTACCAGCGTGGAGGCCAGGAAACCGAGGGCCAGCGCGACGGAGTACCAGGTGACGTCGCGCGACGTCGCCCGCGGGAGGGTCAGTCCGACGTTGATGATGACGAGGACCATCCCGACGGCGATCAGTGCGATGCCGGCGTGGTGGAGCGGTATGGAGTTCTGCAGGATGCCGGCGACGAACAGCGCCACACCGGGGACATAGCACCAGAAGCTGATGTGTCCCATCATTTCCGAGCGGACCGGTGCGCCCAGCGCCACCGGCAACAATTGATAGAGGGCGCCGAAGATGGTCGTCGTGAGCCACCCCAGCGTGAACAGGTGAGTGACGCCGGCGACGTGGATGGAGAGGAAGGATCCGGCGGCCAGCTCGGGTGCGATCCACACCAGTCCCACCGCACCGGCGGCGAGGAAGGCCAGTGAGGCGACGAAGTGTTGGCCAGGCAGGCGGAGGGATGCCGTGCCACCGGGGGCGAGACCGCCCCCCATCGGCGGCCGTGGGGCCGGTGCACGCGTGGGCGCCGGTGATGCCGGTGCCGCCCCGGGGGCGCCACCGGCCACCGGTGCGCTCACGACGCTGTCACCGCCGCAGCGTCGTTTGCGGCGGTAACCGTTGCGTGAGCGGAGGCGGCGTCGGGTTCGAAGCTCCAGCCCAGCGCTGCCGCGACGTTTCGAGCGATCTCCATGTAGGCCTGAGCGACGGCTGACCCGGGTCGCGAGATCGCCGTTGGCGAGCCGCCGTCGCCTTCGACCACCACCTCGACATCGAATGGGACGCAGCCCAGCAGCGGCACATCCAGCGCTTCCGCCACCCGGGCCCCGCCCCCATGACCGAAGGCGCCCGTCATGTTCTCGACCACGCCCAGCACGGGTACCTCGAGCGTCCTGAACATCTGGGCCGCCTTCTCCGCCTCGGTGCCCGCCAGCCGCTGCGGCTGGGTGACCACCACCGCACCGGATAGCTCGACCGACTGGGCCAGGCTGAGCGGGATGTCTCCGGTACCGGGTGGCAGGTCCACTATCAGGACGTCCAGGTCCGGCCACTGAACGCCGCGGGCGAACTGCTTCACTGCCTTGGACACCATGGGACCCCGCCAGATGGCTGGCGACCCCTCGCCGAGGAAGAAGCCGAAGCTGATCAGCGGCAGGCCGTGGGCCTCGATCGGGAGGATCAGCTTCTCCGGAGTCATCCGGACATCACCGGAGCGATCCTCCACCCCCATTATGATCGGGAGGCTGGGACCGTAGATGTCGGCGTCCAGGAGAGCTGTCCGGAGCCCGTCGGAGGCCAGGGCGAGGGCAAGATTGACGGCGACCGTGCTCTTGCCCACCCCGCCCTTGCCGGCGCCGACGGCGATCACGTGCCTCACCGTGCCCAGTCGCGCCTGCTCGGCCCACGGGTCGCCAGCGGTGCGGGACACCGGCGCCGCCGGCGCTGGCGCGGGCGGACCGATCTCCACCGTCACATCGGTGGCTCCGATCGCCGTCAACCGCTCGCTGATGGACGCTCGAAGGCGGTCGGGCAGGGTCGGATCGCCGCTTCGCAGCGCGAGTTGCACCCGTACGCGTCCGTCGCAGGCGGCGACGTGCCGCACCATGCCGAATGATACCAGATCGCGCGTGAGCCCCGGATAGGGGATCTGCGCTAGTGCAGCCCTTACCGCATCGGCGTCCGGTGGTGGCACGCCGTCGCCCGAGGTCGTCTCAGTCCGCTCGTTCATCCTGGCCTCCCTGGCTCGATGAGGCACAGCCTAGCCAGCCCGGCTGGGTCAGGACGTGACGGATGTCTCAGGAGCGGCGTCCTGAATCATGCAGCGGGTCGACTGATCCGACCGTCGCCAACAGTGCACGCCGGAATCCGTGCTGCCATCCGTGCCACGACTGGCTCCGCCAGGCTACCCCGGAAAGGGCGTGGGCGGCCGCGAGCTCGTAGGCGAGCGACCGCAATCACTGCGCATCCGTACGACCACTCACTAGGTTCAACGCTCATGCATATTGCCAATGGCACGTCCATGAGCGGTGCGGGCGCCGTTGCGCTCCCCGCCCCGCTCCCGTTGATCATCCAGGGAGGGATGGGGACTGGCGTCTCCAACTGGGTGCTCGCGCGCGCGGTTGCCCGGACCGGGCACCTGGGAGTCGTATCGGGTACCGCGCTCGACACGATCTTCGTTCGTCGACTGCAGGATGGTGACCCGGGCGGTGACCTTCGCCGGGCGATCGCGCACTTTCCCATTGCCGCGGCGGCTGAACGGGTGCTCAAGCGCTACTTCCTGCCCGACGGCCGGGCGCCGGGCGAGCCGTACAAGCTGCTGCCGATGTACAAGCAGGTGGTGGTCGCCGCCCGCGAACAGCTCACGATGCTCGCCAACTTCGCCGAGGTATGGCTGGCGAAGGAAGGGCACGAGGGTCCGGTCGGGATCAACCTGCTGACCAAGGTCCAGATGCCCAACCTGGCGTCGCTGTACGGGGCGATGCTGGCTGGCGTGGACTACGTGCTCATGGGCGCCGGCATTCCGCGCGAGATTCCCGGCGTGCTGGACGCCCTTGCCGAGCACCGTCCAGCGAGGATGAAGCTGGACGTGGAAGGGATGCCAGTCGGCGAGGCGAAGTACCTGAATCTCGATCCGGCCGATCACTGGCTGGACGAGGCAGCGCCCACCGTGAAGCGTCCACACTTCCTGCCCATCATCTCCGCCAACTCCCTCGCCGCGACTCTGGCGCGCAAGTCCACCGGTCGCGTGGACGGCTTCATCGTGGAAGGTCCGACTGCCGGCGGTCACAATGCGCCACCGCGCGGCGAGATGCAGCTCGACGCAGCGGGCCAGCCCGTCTACGGTGAACGGGACGTCGTGGATCTGGAGAAGCTGAAGACGCTCGAACTCCCCTTCTGGCTTGCTGGCGGTACAGGCTCGCCCGAGGCGGTGCGCGACGCGCTGGCGGCTGGCGCCAGCGGTGTGCAGGTGGGCACCCTCTTCGCCTACTGTGAGGAGTCCGGCTTCACGTCCGACCTGAAGGAGAGCGTGCTCGCGGGAGTGATGGACGGTAGAACGGGCATCCATACCGATCCGCGTGCCTCACCGACAGGCTATCCGTTCAAGGTCGTCTCGGTGGACGAGGTCGATTCCCAGAACGACAGCCGGAAGCGGGTCTGCGACCTGGGCTACCTGCGGACGGCGGTGCGCAATGACGCTGGCAAGCTGGTCTACCGTTGCGCTGCCGAGCCGGTGGATACTTACGTGGCCAAGGGTGGTGACATCGCCGACACGACAGGCCGTCGGTGCCTCTGCAACGGGCTGGTGGCGAACATCGGCCATGCACAATTGCGTCCGGACGGGAGTACCGAGGCGCCACTCCTCACCAGTGGCGATGACCTGCTCAACATGAACGTCTTCCTGCGCGGTCGCACGCGGTACACGGCGGCCGATATCGTGGACTACCTTCTCAGTGGTATCGCGGCCACCAACCGGGGCCCGGAACTGACCGCTGACGACTCGTCGCCCGTGTCGGCGATGGCCGAAGAAGCGGTCACCCTGACCTGATTGGGCCTGTCTGACGTTGTCGTGGTGGGCGGCGCGGCGGCTCCGGGTGAGCCGCTCGTCGTCAGAGAAGCCCGTGACGCACCAGCACTGGCTCCAGCTCCTCGGTGCTGACGAAATGGTGCGTGCGGATGCCCAGAGCCCGCGCGGCCTGGATGTTCTGCTCACGATCATCCACGAACAGCGCCTGGTCCGGCCGTGCCTGGACGATCTTCAGTGCGCGCTCGAAGATGAGCCGCGATGGCTTGCGCGCCCCCAGCCAGCATGACGACAGGAAGCCCTCGAATAACCGCTCGAGTCCGAATGTGGTGATGCGATGCTGGTTGAGGAGGTCCGACTCGTTGTTCAGCGTGAACAATCGCACCCGGCCGCGTTCCGCCACGCGCTGGACGAGAGCCAGGCACGTCAGGTCAGGCACGCTCTGCGCGAGCATGTAGTTCACGAATTCGTCGCGCCCGAAGCTCCGCGGCCGGTAGAAGACAGTGCTGTCCAGATACTCGTTGATCGACAGTCGTCCTGTCTCCAGATCGGCAGCGAGTTCGAGTTGTCGTGCCTCGAAGTCCTCGTCCAGGTTGAAGTGGGCGATCGCGCGCGCCCGCTCCGTTCTGTCCCAGCCGTTGGATCCGAGTACGCCGCCTACGTCGAAGAATGCATGAGTGATCAACCGGGCCGTCCGCGGTCATGGGTGACGTGCAGGAATCACGGTCCAACCTCGCGCACGCCAGAGCGCGCCACGCTCGTCTGACGGCGCACATAATCGCACCTGCCTAGCCTCCGCGCGCCAGGGCGCGTAACCGCTCGACGTCCGGGATGCGCAGGTTGTGTCCACCCAGCGGTTCGATCAGGCCACGCCGCTTGAGCTGACGATAGGCGCGCGATACGGACTCGCGCGCCGTCCCGATCTCGAGCGACAGCTCCTCCTGCGTGCGCTCCAACGTGAGCTGCACGCCTCCGCCAGCGAGTGGCGTGCCGATCCGATCGGCGTAGTCGGCCAGCAGCATTGCCAGTCTGGCCGCGACATCGCGGAAGGCGAGCGTCTGGGTGACCTGCACCAGATGGCGCAGTCGTCGACCGAGTCCGCGGATGACGGCGTGCGCGATGTCTGGATTGGCGCGATAGAGTTGCTCGAAATCCGGACGCGGGAGGAAGACCAGCCTCGTCCGCTCCAGCGTGACTGCACTGGCCGGGTAGACGCCTCCATCGAACAGCGGCAGTTCGGCCACCGTTCGGCCAGGCCCCTCCACGTGCAACACCTGCTCCCGTCCCTCGGGGCTGGTACGGTAGATGCGCACCCGGCCACTGGCGATGATGTACAGTCCTCGACACGTCTCGCCGGTCGCGAAGAGAAGATGTCCGGCGCTCACCGAGCGGGTCACGCAGCGACCAGCCAGACGGTTTATCGCGCTCGTCTCCAGCTCGGCGAAGATCGGTATGCCGCGTAGCAGCGCGGCCACGTCGGTCGCGCCATCGGCCGGCACCGCCGTTTGGCTGGTCATCGATCTCTCCTCGCCGGGGCGACATATCCCGTGCCGCGCGGCCATGTGACAACCGTCACCCGGTTCAGGTGCAACAGCCACGAACTTTCATGAACAACGATTCCGCCAGTCCCCCCTGACGTCATCCTCATCACGGCTTCATCCACTTCTCCAGTCTCGCCATGTCTGTCCAGGATTCGCAGACCCTTCCCGCGTGGGACGCTCTCCGCACGGTCATAGACCCCGAGATCGGCCTCGACATAGTCACCCTCGGCCTCGTCTATGACGTGAGTCGGGACATCGACAGCGGATCGGTCAGCGTGACCTACACCCTGACCACACCTGGCTGCCCCATGGAGCGGATCATCACCCAGGGAATTCGCGAGGCCGTCGCACTGGTGGATGGCGTGACGGAGGTGGACACCCATCTCGTCTGGGATCCCCAGTGGCACTCCGGCATGATCGCCCCCGACGCCTGGGGCTGACGAACCGCGACCGGAGCAGGCTGGTGCAGCGCGCGCACGACCCGCACGATACGATGCGGGACCAGCGCCAGGATGAGATGGCTGGGGCATGATCGCTACATCACTGCGCGCAGGACATGCTCGGCGGCCTGCGAGAGAATGGACGTGGACATGCCATCATTCTAATCATGCCTCACGCACGATGACTGCGACCGCCTCAGCCACAGACACGGTCGACAGGTCACGCCGGACATCGCGGTCACCGCTCGTGACGATGTCGCCACTTGCGCGCTTCGCCTGAGTGAGCTAAACATGGGTCAGCCATGATGACCAACCGCGCCGCCACCGCCGCTTTTTATTTTAGCAGCTACTGGAGCCTCTCCGGGAGCTGTTGGCGCACGCGTATGCATCGGCCATAGCCGAACACGACGACCGCCCACCACCAGGCTCCCGAGACTTCTCGGGAGCCTTTTTTGTTTCCGTGCACTGAGGAACTTCCAATGTCGGAGTACCCGCTGGCCGCGCTCGCATCTTCGCCCACCCGCATTCCCTCCCACGTCCCGGTTGGCAATGACCTGAATGGCAGGTTGCAGATCGGCGAGGGAACGGTGACAGTCATGGCTGGCCCCTGTTCGGTGGAAGGTCGCGACATGTTGCTGGAGACGGCCCACGCCGTGCGCGCCTCCGGTGCGGTGATGCTCCGCGGCGGGGCGTTCAAGCCGCGCAGCTCGCCGTATGCCTTCCGCGGGCTCGGTCAGGAAGGGCTCGACCTGCTGGCCGAGGCGCGCGCCAGCAGTGGACTGCCGATCGTGACGGAAGTGGTGGATGCCCGCCAACTGGAGTCGGTGATGGCGGTGGCGGACATGCTCCAGGTGGGCGCTCGCAACATGCAGAACTTCGCGCTTCTGGCAGCCCTTGGCGAGGTGGATCGGCCGGTATTGCTGAAGCGCGGGCTGTCCGCCACACTGAAGGAGCTTCTGCTGGCGGCCGAATACATAATGGCTCACGGCAACGCCAGGGTCGTCCTGTGCGAGCGCGGTATCCGGACCTTCGAGACGGCCACCCGCAATACCCTCGACCTGTCGGCCATTCCAGTGTTGAAGTTGGAAACCCATCTTCCGGTGATCGTGGATCCGAGCCACGCCGCGGGGCGCGCCGACATCATCGCGCCGCTCGCTGTCGCAGCCATAGCGGCTGGGGCCGATGGACTGCTCGTGGAGGTCCATCCCGATCCTGCGACGGCGCTATCAGACGGCCCGCAGTCCCTCACACCACTCCAGTTCGAGGCGCTGATGACAGCCATCGCGCCCATCGCCGCCCTCACCGGCCGCACGCTCACCAGGCCGGAGTGCCTGCGTGCCGGCAGTCACTCCCGTCAGGCCGCCGCGCCGCGCCAGGCATCGTCGACCGCCGTGCCCGCCTGATGACGCACCCGGCACGAGTTCCACGGGTCACCTTCCAGGGTGAAGCCGGCGCGTACAGTGAGGACGCCGTGGCCCAGCGATGGGGGAGCGACGCGGAGGCGCTTCCCTGCCGCACCTTCGCGGAAGCGCTGACGCGAGTGGCAACGGGAGAGGCCGACCATGCCGTGATACCGGTCTGGAATTCCACGGTGGGCGCGGTGGACGCGGCCGTCGCCGCGCTGGACGATGAGTCGGAGCGGCTGCAGGAGGTGGAGAGGATCCTGGTGCCGGTGCGCCACTGCCTGCTCGCCCTCTCGGGTACGGAGGCTGGCGACGTGCGATACGTAGGGAGCCATCCGATGGCTCTGCGGCAGTGTACAAGGTTCTTCGCCGCGTACCCGGCAGTTGCTGCCCGCGAGGCATATGATACAGGAGGCGCGGCGTTGGAGCTTGCCCGGCACCTGAGCCGTGGGGGCGCAGACGAGGGATGGGGTGGCCGCCGACCCTGGTATGACGACATCCGTGACGTGCCGGCCGGGGAGCTCGCCGTCATTGCCAGCGCCCGTGCGGCCGCCAGGCACGGCCTGCGACTCCTGCTCACCGACATCCAGGATGAGCCCGATAACTCCACCTGCTTCGTGGTCGTCCGACCGCTGGAGGTCGACCGATGGTGATGGCCGAAGGCGTGCATGCCGAGCGCTCCCTGCGCCTGGGCGCCCTGCGCGGCGCGATTACCGTGGATGAAGACACGACTCAGGCGGTCGGCGAGGCAGTTGCCGAGCTGATAGAAGCACTCGTGAGTGCCAACGAGATCGAGCCATCGCAGATCCTGAGCGCGATCTTCTCCGCCACCGCTGACATCCGCTCGGTGCACCCGGCCGCCATAGCGCGCCGGCTGGGCTGGGAGGACGTGCCGATGCTGTGTGTTGCCGAGATGGCGGTGGATGGTGCGCTACCACGTTGTGTGCGGGTGCTGCTGCACCTGAGCGTGGCGGACGACCGACGGTTACGCCCCTGCTACCTGCGCGGCGCCCATGTCCTGAGACCGGACCTGCCGCCTGTCCGCTGAGTTCGACCTCCGGGGAGAGAGGCGTGAGCGGTGGCGACGGGTGGGGGGTGGCGGGTGGGAGCGGTGGGCGGTAACCCATCCGTCGTCATGCCGCCCATCCGTCGTCATCCCGTCCCGTCGTCATCCCGTCCCGTCGTCATCCCGTCCCGTCGTCATGCCGTCCATCCGTCGTCATCCCGTCCCGTCGTCATCCCGCCCATCCGTCGTCATCCCCGCGGAAGCGGGGATCCAGGGTTCCGCGTCCATGCCATGGGTTCCCGCTTTCGCGGGGATAACGGTACAGTGCCATGGGTTCCCGCTTTCGCGGGAATGACGGGGGGGGGCGGGGCGGGAGCGACGGGGTCGTGGGATCACGATCCAGGTGGCTGCACTTGCGTCCTGCTGGATGTATGATATCTTATTACTAAGATGATATCAGACACCGAAGTGGTATCCAGGGGAGCATCCGGCGTCGAACGTGGAGACGCGGTTGCGGAGAAGAGCAGCGAGGTCAGTGCTGCCCTGAAGCTCTGGGTGGTGCTGGCGAGGGCGCAGGCGGCGGTCGCGCGGCATGCCGAGGCGGACGTGGCCAGGCATGGGCTCACGCTGGCCGAGTTCGGGATTCTCGAGGCGCTCTTTCACTGCGGTCCGCTCCTCCTGGGCGACCTCCAGCGAAAGATCCTCGTCTCCAGTGGTGGCATCACGTATCTGGTGGACAGGTTGGAGGCTCGCGGATTGGTGGAGCGGCGAGCCTGTCCCTCCGATCGCCGAGCTCGCTTCGCAGCACTGACGGAGGAGGGCGAGTCGTTCGTATCGAGGATATTCCCGGAGCACGAGAGGGCGATCAGGCGCGCCCTGGTCGGGCTTGCCACCGCCGAGCAGGTGCGTGTGAGCTCGCTCCTCAAGCGGCTGGGGACGGTCGCCGCGGCCCTCCCGATCCCAGCCGACGAAGGTTGATCGGGCACGTTTCTTGCGAAATATCTCAGTACTGAAAATCTCACTCCAGCTACAGAGGCACTCATGGACATTACAAGCGCCAACGCTCAGACCGACACCCGGTCTGCTACCACCACCTGGAATATCGATCCGACACACTCCATGACGGAGTTCTCCGCCAGGCACATGATGATCACGACTGTCAAGGGGACCATCCCCGAATTGACCGGCGTCGTGACAATCGATGAAGACCGTCCGGAGAACTCCTCGGTCCAGGTGGAGCTGAACGCCGCCAGCATCACCACGCGCTCCGACGATCGCGACACCCATCTCCGCTCGGCCGACTTTCTGGACGTCGAGAAGTTCCCGACGATCACCTTCCGCAGCACCAGTGTGAAAGGCGCCAGCATGACGGAGGGCACGGACTTCCGTGTCGTTGGCGAGCTGAACATCCACGGAGTGACGAAAGAGGTGACGCTCGATGCCACCTTCGACGGCGGCGGGCGCGATCCGTGGGGCGGCGATCGGGTGAGCTTTACCGCGCAGACGAAGATCGACCGTCGCGAGTTCGGCCTGACCTGGAACTCCACGCTCGAGACGGGCGGCGTCCTCGTCAGCAACGACATCAAGATCTCCCTGGTGGTTCAGGCGGTCAAATCAGTCTGAATGCGACACACGAGGCGCCGCATCTATTCCAGCGGCGCCCGGTGAGCGCATGATCTGTGCTTCACGGCGTCACCAGCACACACCGACGGGGGTAGCTCCATGAAGTTGACTGGCATCCATCATCTGACCGCGATCTCGGCGCGGATCCGCGACAACCATCATTTCTACACCAGGACGCTGGGCATGCGTCTCGTGAAGCGGAGCGTGAATCAGGATGACGTCAGTGCATACCATCTGTTCTACGCTGATGCAAAGGGGAGCCCGGGCACCGACATCACATTCTTCGATTGGCCGGTGCCCGCGGAGACCCGTGGCGCGCGCTCGATCACGCGCACTCATCTGCGCGTCAACGGTATCGATACGCTGGATTTCTGGGCGCGCCATCTGAGCGCGCAGAAGCTGACGGTGGGGCCGATCGTGGAACGTGACGGTCGTCTCACGCTCGACTTCGAGGACATCGAAGGCCAGCGGCTGGCGGTTGTCGACGACGGTGGGGTCGGGGAGGCGCACCCCTGGGATGGCAGCCCGATCGACGCCGAATACCAGATTCGTGGACTGGGACCGATCGTCATGACCGTTCCCAAGCTCGAGCCAACCGACACCATACTGCAGAAGGTCGCGAACATGGTCCCGGTGCGCGAGTACGCCCATCCGGACAGCGGGAAGCACACCGTACATGTCTACGAGATGGGCACTGGAGGACCGGCGGCCGAACTGCACGTGGCGGTGCGACCGGACCTGCCCGCCGCGCGCCAGGGGGCCGGCGGTGTCCATCATGTCGCGTTCCGTACCCCGGACGACGACTACGAAGGATGGGCCGATCGTCTGAACACCATGCGCGTCGCCAACAGCGGCAAGGTGGATCGATTCTGGTTCCGCAGTCTCTACTTCCGGGAGCCCAACGGTGTGCTCTTCGAGATCGCTTCCGACGGACCGGGCTTCGGCATCGATGAGGACATGGCTACACTGGGCGAGAAGGTGGTCCTGCCACCCTTCCTGGAGTCCGACCGGGAGCGGATCGTCGCGAACCTGAAGCCGATAGACTGACCATCCAGGATATGCCAGGTCCGAAGTCCTTCCGGGCGGCTACCTTTACCGGTAGCCGCCCGTCTTACTCATCCGGACCATGACAGACAAGACCGCGACGCCGTCCGAAGTTGGACCCGGAAGCGACGACTCCCGCATCCATCATCCCGGCCGCCTTGCATCGCGCGGATTCCGCTGCGTGGCAGTCGCTCTTGTTGGTGCGCTCGCACTCAACGGACTGCTCCATGTCGCCGCCCAGGGCATTCGCGATACTGACGCCCTGGAGATGCTCGCGGTGGGCGCCGATGGGGAATCGGTCAGCCCCTCTGATTCGCACCTCCCGACTGGTGTGGCGCTGCTCACAGGGGCCGTAGCCGGCTCCGGAAACCGCATCGCACCGCCGTCCAGTTTGGACGGGACACTTCCGCGGCTCGCTCATCGGGACGGCCACCGCTGGCCGCCCTCATTATCCATCCGGACCATGACAGACGATCCAGCGACGACACAGGCAGCCCGACCGGGTAGCGACTCCCGCATCCACAGGATTGGCGGTCTCGCCCTGATCGTCCTACGCTGGATGGGGCTCGTGCTCGTCGCCACGCTGGCACTGGTCGGCTTTCTCTATGTCACCCGCGGTACGGCCGTACAGCATGTGCGCGGAGTGGGTACGAACGGGGCTCCGCTCGCCCCTTCCGATTCGCAGTTTCCACTCGGCGTGGCATTGCTCACCGGAACTGCACTCAGTGCCGGGAACAGCGTCGAGCTGGCCCTCAATGGAGACGGGACATTCCCTCGACTCTGGGAAGACCTCCGGTCGGCGAAGGAGTCGATAATCATCCAGAGCTACTACGGCGCACCGGGCAGCGTGGCCGATACCCTGCGCGAGATCCTGCTGGAACGTGCTGCCTCGGGCATTCGCGTCTTCGTTCTCTACGATGCCTTTGGTACGAGCCGCATACCGCGGGCGCACCTTGACGCCTATCGAGCCGCTGGCGTCCAGGTCGCGCCATTTCGCCCGCTCCGCGTCTCCACCCTGCACACGATCCAGAACCGCTCCCACGTTCGCGCGATCATCGTCGACGATCGCATCGGTTGGACCGGTGGCTTCGGCTTCGATGACAAATGGCTCGGCGACGGCCACACCAACGGTAGCTGGCGGGAGACCAACGTACGCTTCGAGGGACCGGCGGTGCTGCAGTTGGAGGTAGCTTTCGCATCAGCCTGGGCAGAGGCAACCGGAGTCCTCTTCACCGGGCGCGTCAGGCAGCAGATCCAGCCGGACGCCGTGAAGGCGGCCGGCCTGCTCTACGCGTCGCCGACCATCGGGACCACGGTCGCCGAGCGATTCCTGGCAATGTCCATCGCCGGTGCCCGGAAGACGCTCTACATAACCAACGCCTACTTCGCGCCGGACCGCAATTTCACCGAATTCCTCACGCGCGCCGCACGACGTGGCGTCGACGTACGGATACTAGCCGCCGGCCCGCGCACCGATATCCGCATCGCCCGCCTGGCCGCGCGAGCACGCTACTCGACCCTGCTCGAATCCGGCGTCCGCATCTACGAGTGGCGTCCGTCGTCGCTCCACGCCAAGACTTTCGTCGTCGACGGGATCTGGTCCACCATCGGCACGATGAACTTCGACAACCGGTCGCTGGCCCTGAACGAGGAAGTCACCCTGATGGTCCTCGATGAGGCACTGGGCAGTCAGATGGACTCGATCTTCCTCGCCGACCTGGAGTTCGCGACGGAGATCATAGCCGAGGAGTTCGACCGGCGGCCGTGGTACGGGCGCGTGGGTGAGTGGGCCACGCATCTCATCACAAGATTACTGTAGACGAAGGGGATATCAGGACATGAACCGAGTTGATCAGCCTCTCGCTGTGGCGAGGTCGGGCAGCCTGCGTGCGCGCCGGCGCAGGACGGCCATGACCGTGGCCCGTCTGGTGGCCACGTTGCTCCTGCCGGCGCTCGTCGCGCTGCCGGTCATGATGCCGGCGCAGGCCGTCACGGTCGCCGGCACGACGCGCGGTTCGCCGGGCGCGGCCGAGTTGCGGCGTGCCGTGGTCGCCGAATCGGCGCTGGTCTGGCGCGTGTACCGCGACATCCACGAACATCCGGAGTTGGGAAAGCAGGAGCACCGCACGCACGACCTGCTGAAGCGTGAACTGACACGCCTCGGGTACACGGAGTTCGTCGAGTCGAAACTGGCCCCGACCGCCGTCATCGCCGTCCTGGACACGAAACGTCCGGGTCCGGTGATCGCGCTGCGCGCCGAGATGGACGCCCGCCCGACCCAGGAACCAGCCGACCACGATCCCCGTTCGACGATAGACGGCGTGATGCACAACTGCGGGCATGATGCCCATGCGGCGATGCTCCTGGGCACCGCGGCGCTACTCAGCAAGCACCCGGAGTGGATCTCGGGCAGGGTCGTCTTCGTCTTCCAGCCAGCCGAGGAGACCCAGGGCGGCGCTGACGACATCGTCAACGAGGGGATACTGGAGCGGCTCGGCGTGGAGGCGATATTTGCCCAGCACTCCGTGTCCGGGATGCCTGTGGGAACGGTGAACGTGGCCGCCGGACCAACCATGGCCGGCAGCGCCTACTTCACGCTGCATATCACCGGCGACGGTTCCCATGCCGCGCAGCCATCTGCCGGCAACGATGTGCTGCTCGCCGCGGCGTCGATCGTACACGACCTGGCCAACATGCCAGCGCGGCGGATCGATATCCTGTCGCGACCGGTGGTGATCAGCCCGACGTCGTTCGTCGCCGGCACCGATGCGGGCACCAACGTGTTGCCGGGCGAGGCGGTGGTGAAGGGTACCATCCGTGCCTTCGAGCAGGCGGAGCCGTCGGGTAGCAGCGATTCGACGACGATCGGCGCGATCATGCGGCGCTACCTGGATGGTGCGTCGACCGCGTTGGGTGTCGGCTACGAACTGGATATCCGCCAGGGATCGCCGCCGACGGTGAACGACGAGCGGCTCTTCGCCAGGCTTTCGGCGCCACTTGCCGCGGGTTGGGGAGCGGGTTTCGACACGACGCCGTATCGCGGGATGTTCTCGGAGGACTTCGCGTTCTACACCGAGTCGCTGCCGTCGCTCTACTTCGGGCTGGGCATTGCGCGCGACGGCCTGGGGTCGGGCGGTGTGCACTCGCCGGAGTTCACGATCCATCCCTCGGCGCTGGTGGAGGGGGTCCGGTTGATGGGGTTGGTGGCGATCTCGGCGACGGAGGTCGGGGTGGCGAAGTAGGCATGAGCGGGAGCCTCGGCAATCGCCGCGATCAGTCACGCCCGGCGCGGTCTCATCAGGATGAAACTCGCAGCGAACAGCGAAGCCCAGATGAAGTCCAGGATCCCGAAGCCGAGTACCGCGTTCGTCACTCGCTGTTGAGAGTACAGCAGTACCACGGGAGCAAAGAATACGATCTTCTCGACGACCGCGATCGGCATGACGGCTCGGTATCGCGCCGGGCCACGCGCTATCAGAAGGAGGACGAGTTGCCAGGCGATGACGACGCCGATGAACCCGTAGAAGTACTCCGGGTGCGTGATGGCGGGCGGCGAGTCGAGCGCGATGCGGTTCTCCATCCAGTACTGAGGTAGCATCACGAGGAGGCCGTAGATCCCTGCGGAAGCATGAACCACACGGGCGAATCGGTGTGCAGCCATCATCGCAGTGTCCAGGAGGAGCAGGCGGGGTACTGGATGAGCGCGCGTGGCCCGCACAACCGAACGGGAGATTGGAGCTGCAGAGGCCGTATGAGCCACTCCGTTTCCGTGGTGGGGCGTAGCGACGGACAGCCTCGCATGTCATGGCCATGGAGTGACCCGCCATTCCGCCTGTCAGGTCACAAGAGTCCAGCATCGATAATCGTGGATGAAACGCGCGTAGCCGATCTCCGCCATATTCTTCGTGAGTTCGATGTTCGCCCAGGCCATCACGTCGCCGAACGGGTGGAGGCGCGTTCACAGCGCCCGTCCGGGGAGTGGAGCAGCATGATCCGTGCGTTGTGCGGAGACATCCGACGCTCCGGCGAGCGGAGGAACCGGAGACCGCGGAAAGCTCGGGATGTCCTGACCGCCTGGCGCCCGTGTTCCCGGTTGCCAGTCACCCCGATAATGTTCGTCATCGTCGCCGGCGACGTGTCGGGCAGAACGATCTTCTCGCAGACTGTCCTGTCCGGACCGGGGTCGTCGTGATCCCGGGCGAAATCCGGAGCGCCCTGTCCGACCGCACGTCGACGCCCCGACTCGTCTTCAGTCCCGATCGACCCTGATCCTGAGCCATGACCTCCAACCCGCTCTCCCTCAACGTCGCGCGCATCGAGTTGCGCGAGGTGCGTCTCCCGCTTCGCGAGCCGTTCCGCATCTCGTCCGGCGTCTGCACCGAGCGGCGTATCATGCTGCTCCAACTGTTCCATGCCGATGGCTCTTCCGTATGGTCGGAGTGCGTCGCGGGTGAGGAGCCGAATTACACCGAGGAGACGATCGATACGGCGTGGTACGCCATCACCCAGTGGTTGGCGCCGCGCGTGTTGGGGCAGACGGTGGACGCTCCGGGATCGGTGAGCCGGCTGCTCAGCCGCAATTTCCGCGGCCACCCCATGGCCCGGGCGGCGGTGGAGATGGGTTTCTGGGGACTCGCTGCGGCTGTCGCCAGGTTGCCGCTGGCGCGCCTGATAGGTGGCGTACAGGAGCGCGTGGTGACCGGGATCTCCATCGGCATCCAGGAGTCGCCCGCGGCACTGGTGGAGCGCGCACAGGCTGCCGTGGCCGAGGGATATCAGAAGGTGAAGCTGAAGATCCAGCCGGGCTCTGACATCGCTTTCGTGCACGCCGTACGGGCGGCGCTCGGCGAGGACGTCGATATTGCCGTCGACGCCAATTCGGCCTATACCCTGAACGACGTCAACCTGCTCAAGCAACTGGATGCCTTCGCACTCCTGATGATCGAGCAACCGTTGGGCCCTGACGACATCGTCCGGCATGCCGAACTGCAGCGGCAGTTGACGACGCCCATCTGCCTGGATGAATCGATCATCAGCCTCGATAGGGCGGAGGACATGATCAACATGGGGAGCGGTCGGATCATCAACATCAAGCCCGGACGCGTCGGCGGCTTCGCGACCTCCATCGCCATCCACGATCTCTGCCTGCAGAGCGGCATTCCCGTCTGGTGCGGTGGCATGCTGGAGAGCGGCGTGGGACGGGCGTACAACGTGGCGCTGGCGTCGCTGCCCAACTTCACCCTTCCAGGCGACCTCTCGCCCAGCCATCGCTACTGGGAACGCGACCTGGTGACCCCGGAATGGACGATGGACGCCTCGGGCACCGTGGGCGTGCCGCTGGACCGGCCGGGCATCGGTGTGACGCCCGACATGGACCGCATCGACGACCTCACCGTGCGCCACGAGACGCTCATCGCCCCGCGCTCGGATGGGACGTCGACCGGTTCGAGTAGCTTGTAATGGGCGGCTACATGATGGACCGGGTCGACGAGCTCGACGTATGCCGTGAAAGGCTCGTCGATCCGCGCACGGAAGGGACGTCGACCGGCCCGAGTAGTCTGTAATGGGCGGCTACATGATGGACCGGGTCGACGGACTCGACGTTCGCCATGAAACGCTCACCGCTCTGTGGTCGAGTACGCCGGCAACTGACTCGAGTAACTCATGATGACTGGTGATACACCGGCCGCGCGCCACGAAACAGCGATCGGCGAGAACTTTCCCGCCGAGCTCGAACGCACCCTGCTGGAGCTGCGGTGGGAGGTGCACGAGGACCCCGAACTCTCGTTCCAGGAGTACCGTACTGCACGGCGACTGGAGGCCGCGCTGGCCGGGCTCGGCATTGCTGACGTGCGCCGGGTAGGTGACACGGGTGTGCTGGCGCGCGTGCCAGGGCGGGATCTATCGGCGCCGGTGGTGGCCATTCGGGGCGATATCGACGCCCTGCCGATAGAGGAGCGGACCGGGCTGCCGCAAGCCTCCAGCGTGCCGGGCGTCATGCACGCATGCGGACACGACGTGCATGCGACGTGGGCGGTAGGCGCTGCCGCGCTGCTGCTTGCCAACCCGGCCGCGGGCGACGTCGTCATCATCCTGCAGCCCGGCGAGGAGCAGGGGAATGGCGCCCTGAAGATGATCGAGGGCGGCGCGCTGGATGGTGTGAAGATGATCTTCGGCGGGCACGTGGACCGTCGCTTCGCCGTCGGGCAGGTGGTAGCCGACGTCGGGCCACTGGCCGCGTCCACCGACAGCTTCCAGGTCGTGATCAATGGCCGTGGCGCGCACGCCGCGCGACCTCACGAGTCGCTGGACCCGATAGTGGGCGCGGCCGCGGTGGTGACGGCGCTTCAGCAGGTGGTCTCCCGACACCTCAACCCCGCCGATGCCGGCGTCGTGACTGTCGGCATGATCAACGCCGGCAGCGCACCCAACATCATTCCGGAGAGCGCCACACTGAGAGGTACGCTGCGGGCCATCCAGCCGGCGACGCGAAAGTTGCTGCGGACCGAGTTCGTGCGCGTGGTGGACGGTGTCTGCGCCGCCCACGGGCTCACCCCGACCATCACTTTCGACGACGGCACGCCGCCGGTGATCAACGAGGAGCGCTCGGTGGCTCACGCTCGCACCGCAGTGACCAACCTGCTCGGCGCCGAAGCCCTGGTGCCACTCGGCATCCTCAACCTGGCCGGCGAGGACTTCGCCCACTATCTGGAGCGTGTGCCCGGTTGCTTCCTGCGCATAGGTGCGCGTGAGGCGGGTGGCGCGGTGATCCCGGCCCACTCGCCCCTCTTCCATGCGGCCGACGAGTCGGTGCTCGTCGGTGCCGCGGTGCTGGCCGAGTCGGCGCGACTGGCGTCGGCGGAGTTGGCGGCGGCGGGGGAGGGTCGGGCCGGGTAGATCGGGGGGTCCATCAGGGAGGGCCACCGCCCATGTGGCCGCACCGTCACGCCCCGGCCAGCGGCGACCCGTCGTCCAGTTCGCGGATGACGCGACATGGATTCCCGGCCGCGAACACCCCCTCCGGCACGTCGCGAGTGACCACGCTCCCAGCGCCGATGACGCTTCGCGAGCCGATCTGCACGCCAGGCAGGATGAGCGCGCCGCCGCCCACCCAGACGTCCGAACCGATGGTCACCAGGCGGCCGAACTCCTCCTTCCTGCGCAGGGCGGCGTCGAACGGGTGCATGGCTGTGTAGATCTGCACCGCCGGCCCGAAGAGGGTGAAGTCGCCGATCTTCACCCTGCAGACATCGAGGACGACGCAGTTGAAGTTGAAGAAGACGCGCTCACCAAGCTGGATATTGGTGCCGTAGTCGCAGAAGAAAGGCGGTTGCATCCACACACTGTCGCCGCCGGCGGCGAAGAGGTCGCGCAGGATCCGTCGCCGCTCGTCGGCCTCGCCTTCGCGCGTGGCGTTCAGTGCCTGGCAGAGATCACGGGCGCGCTCGCGGGAGTGGACCAACTCCTCGTCCAGGGGGTCGTAGAGGTCCCCGGCGAGCATCTTCTCACGTTCGGTGGGCATGGGCAGTTACAGGTAGCGATGACGTGGATTCGCAGGCGCAGCCGCCGGCTGACTGATGCTCAAGCCTCCCGGTGCACGCGCGCGAAAAACGTTTCCAGGTCGAGCACCAGCGGCTCCGCGACGCCTGCGGGGTGCCAGGACATGGAGCTGTCCAGCACCTCGGGGCGGTCATCCGTCAGCCGCCATCGCTCCACGGTGCGGGAGTGCGGATCCACGATCCAGTACTCGGGCACACCCTTACGTTGGAAGAACCGGCGCTTCACGACGCGATCGTAACGAGCGCTGCTCGGCGACAGGACCTCGATTGCGAGGAGGAGGCTGCGTACATCACGCCACGTGCCGTGCGGTCGTACATCCTCCGTCGGGACCACGAAGACGTCCGGCTGGAGGACTGTGCCAGGCTCGAGCTCGATGTCGGCCGGCGAGACGACCGGCCGCCCGACCGGATGGCCACGGAGGTAGTGATCCAGTTCACGCCAGAGGTGCATAACCGCTTCCTGATGGCTCCACGTCGGCGCGGGAGTCACGAGAAGCTCACCATCAATGAGCTCGTAACGTGGCCACGCGCGATCCTCGTCCTGCATCGCGCGCACCTCTTCGGCGGTCCATCGCTTGGTGGCGGGCATACCCATAGTCTGCTCGGCGGCTCGGCGTCGTGGCAAGGGTGCATCTGGCACGATGCAGATCCGGCCGATGCATGTCGTCATCGTTCCAGTGCGCCCGGGACCGCCAGTGCGCCCGGGACCGCCAGTGCGTCCGGGGTCGATTGGTATCGGCAGCGTCTCGATATCCGGATGGCGGGAATCAAACGCCGATAGCGGCGCTCAGGGCTGAGAGTTCCGGACAGTCACGTTGGCCGCAGCGAATCGCCTGCCTCTCAGTCCTCCGCGTGCACGCGCGCGAAAAACGTCTCCAGGTCGAGCACCAGCGGCTCCGCGACGCCTGCCGGATGCCAGGTAATGGAGCCGTCCACCACCTCCGGTCGCTCGTCCTCCGCATGCCACCGCTCGATCACGCGCGAGCTGACATCCACTACCCAGTACTCGGCCACGCCGACGCGCTGGTAGAAGTGGCGTTTCACGACCCGGTCATATCTGGCCGTGCTCGGCGACAGCACCTCGATGGCGAGCAGAAGTCCGGACACCTCCGCCCACGAACGGGGCAGGCCGGCAGCGCCAGCCGCCATCACGAAGACGTCCGGTTGGACTATCGAGCCGGGCTCGAGTTCAAGGTCGGCCGGTGCCGACAACGCCTCACCCATGTCCGCGCTCAGGTGGGCGTCCAGTACGCGCAGCAGTTCACGCACGGCACGCTGGTGCTCGATGGTGGGAGCGTTGGTCACGTCCGGCTCCGCCGAGTCGAACGAGACCAGCAGCTCACCATCGATGAGCTCGTAGCGCGGCGTGGGACGGTTCTCGTCCATGAGCGCGCGCACCTCCTCGGTGGTCCATCGCTTGGTGGCGGGCATACCCATAGTCTGCTCGGCGAGTCGGGGTGGTGGCAAGGGCTCATGCAGCACGATGCGGTCCCGGCCGATGCGCGCCATCATCGTTCCAAGGCGCTTGGAATCGATTGGTATTCACTGCGAGTCGCGTCATCTGATGGTGGCAGTCGAATACCGGTAGTGGCGCTCAGGGCCGAGGGATCCGGATAGTTATCCTGGCTCGCTACCAGCCCGCCTTCCCATCGCGGTTCAAGCACGTCGGACAGCTCGGCCACCGCAGGAGTGCCGAAAGGGTCCTCGCGCTCTGTGGTCGCAAGAGTCGTTGGAGCGGCGACCTGCTGTGGTCGATCCAGGTCCGGGTCCCTGCTGTCGGGATGCGCAGGCTGCTCTCAGCCAGGGCGGCTGGGCAGCGCTATCACGGAGCGCGTGATGCCCAGGTCCGGGAGTGCTCGCAGGATCACCCACCCGCGCATGAAAGGATCGTCGTAGCTGTACTCGCTGTCCTGCACGACCACGATGTCACGGGAAACGAGAGCCTGAACAGCCTTCACAATACTTCCCGACGGCGAGACGAGGCTGAACTCCCGGCGTACCTGGGCCGAGGTGAGCCCGGTGGTGCGGACGGCGAGTACGCGGAGCACCTGCTGCTGAATGGGGGAGAGCCCGGTCCAGATGGCGCGATAGGGGGCATCCGCGCTCTGGACGACTCGCAGAAATGCGGCGGCCACGGTCTCCTCGTCCATGGCGGCGCGGGAGGTTGAAATATCCACGGTTTCCTGCGCGAGCTGCACGATGTCGCGTGTCCGGGAGCCGGCTACCTGAACGATGCGCGCTCCCATTCCGCCGGGATGCAGACCGACACCGGCGATCCGCTCGTCGAGCCACCCGGCCATGTGTACAGGATCCATCTCCCCGATTCGCAGGTTTCCCAGCAGCTTGTAGAACGGCCTGCTCTTTCCGGTCATCGCCTGGATCAGCCGCTCGTCGGAGCCGGCCAGCACGTAGCTGACGTGCTGGTGGTGCTGGATGAGGCCGCGCAGGTGCGCCTCCGCGGTCTCGCCCCCGAACCTGTGGATTTCCTGGAACTCGTCAAGTATGAGCCCGAGGTGACGCCCCTTGGCCGCGGCGAGCGCCTCTATGGCATCGAGAGCGCTGCCGAAGGTCGTACGCTGCGTGCCGAGGTCGGTGTCGAGCCCGAGTCCGATGCTCGGCAGCAGCATCCCGGAGGCCGCATCCGGCTCCAGGGTAATCCTGGCACTGAGGCGCTGTACGAGAGCGGTTGCGGCATCCGACCAGAGTCGACCCAGCTCACGAGTAGCAGCCTGAAGCAGTCGCGTCGTCATCTCGGCCAGCGTGCTGGCAGTGGACAGGTCAGCGAGGACGACGCCCTGCCCACGTGATCGCAAGTCATCCTGCACCACTCTCAACAACGATGTCTTGCCCATCCTGCGCGGGCCGAACACCAGCAGGTGATCCTGCGGAGTGGTCAGGGCGCGGGTGACCCGTGCTGTCTCCACTTCCCGGTCGGTGAAGTAGGGAGGAGTGACTGCCCCGCCGACCCGGAAGGGGTTCTCGCGACGGATGTGTCTCGTGTCTCTGGGCATGGTTCACGCAGGATGAAGCTTTTCGGATGGTTGGATGGGGTCAGTAACATATCGGACCTGTCGCTCCCCACATGGATAGTATCCAATGAGAAAGTAGCCAATCGGAAAGGAGTGTGCCGTCGACGGTGCGAATTGGGGGACGCCGACCAGCATCGCGCCCATGCCTTGACATTCGACAACAAGACCCGAATACTGTTGTCGAACGGCAAGGCATTGACGTCCGACACCCAGGAGCATGACTGATCGAGCCGACCTCCTCCAGGGCACCCTGGACCTACTCGTCCTCAAGAGCCTCGTCCTCGGTCCGCTACACGGCTGGGGGATCTCCAAGCGTATCCGTCAGCTCTCCAGCGACGTCCTCCAGGTGAACCAGGGCTCGCTCTATCCGGCGCTCTACCGGCTCGAAGACCGCGGGCTGCTCCGCTCCGAATGGGGGGTGAGTCCGGAGGGGCGGAGGGCCAAGTTCTACACCCTCTCCGCCGCCGGCCGGAAGCAGTTCGCCAGTGAGCAGGCCGGGTGGCGGCATTTTGCCGCGGCTGTCGAGCAGGTGCTCGAGGCTACCTGAACCCTCTGCCAGAGAGCGGAGATAACGCGATGCGCGAAGCGTTCAAGCGGTTCCGTCGCGGTGTGCGTGCGTTGGTCTCCCGCCGAGCGCTGGACCGCGAGATGGATGACGAGATGCGTCTTCATGTCGAACTGGAGACGGAGGAGTTGGTGCGCGCCGGCATGCCGCCCATCGAGGCGCGCCGTCGCGCGCGCCTCGCCTTCGGCGGCGTGGAACGGTTCAAGGAGGAAGCACGCGATGGCCGCGGCAGCTACTTCCTGGACCGTACGCTGCGCGAGCTCCGTCTCTCCCTCCGTTCGCTGCGTCGGAATCCCGGCTTTGCCGCCGTCGTGGTGCTCACCATCTCCCTCGCCATAGCTGCCTCCACGGCGACCTTCGCGCTCCTGGAACGCATCGTTCTCAGGCCGCTTCCGTACCCCGCGAGCGAGCGCATCGTGCAGGTCACGCACGATGGCGCGGGATCCGACATGGCCGACATGGGTCTGTCGAGCGGTGCCTACCTCCACTACGTAGAACGGTCCGGCACCTTCCAGGCGCTCGCCACCTACCAGGAGACGGTGCTCAACCTCTCGAGTGGTATGGGGAGCGCCGAGCGGATTCATGTCACCATGGCCGGCCCTGAGCTGTTCGATGTGCTGGGGATCCATCCGGTAGTTGGGCGCGCGTTCACCGCCGCTGACGCGCGCGGAAGCTTCATGAATCTCAACTGGACGATCCCCGTCGTCATCGGCCACGAGCTCTGGCAGCGACGGTTCGGCGGCGACTCGGCGATCGTCGGTCGGGTGATCCGTGTCAACGATCGCCCGCGCGAGGTGATCGGCGTCCTGCCTCCACGGCTCGCCTTCCCGGAACCGCGGGCGCAGTTGTGGATGCTCTTCATACCGGAAGCGAGCAGGGCGTCCATGGACGGGCCGGGTTCGAGCGTGGTGGGCCGCCTCCGCTACGGTGTGACGCCAGCGACAGCGGAGGCGGAGTTGCGTGCTCTCCTTCCATCCATCGTCGGCCGGTTCAGGGATGCCACCGCCGAGCGGCTCGCGGAGATGCGGCCGACGCCCCGAGTGACGCCACTCCGCGAGATCGTGGTCGGCGAGGACGCGCCCGTGCTCTGGGCTCTCTTCGGCGGCGTGCTCGTCCTGCTGCTGGTGGCGATCATGAATGTGGCCAATCTCTTCCTCGTGCGCGCTGGTCAGCGATCGAGAGAGATCGCGGTGCGACGAGCGATCGGGGCGCGATCGGCCGATGTCACGCGCCTCTTCATGACGGAGAGTGCGATGCTGTTCCTGGCCGGCTCCATCATCGGCCTGATGCTGGCCAATGCCGCCCTCGCCATGCTCGTGCGGGCGTCACCGATCGAGCTGCCACGCCTGCAGGAAGTGCGACTGGACGGCTGGGCGCTGGCCTTCGCGGCGACTGTCGCCATACTGGGGACGCTGGCCTGCGGCGCTCCCGGCGCGCTGCGTTGGCGTCGCGATATCCCCATGGACCAACCGCTGCGCGCCACCGGCGCGGTGGGACTCGGGCGGCGCGGCCGGCGCGCGCGCGCCATTCTGGTCGCCGCGCAACTCTCGCTCACGCTCGCCCTCCTCACCTGCGCCGGTCTGATGGCGCGCAGTGTGGCTCATCTGGCGCGGGTCCCTCTCGGGTTCGACGAGGCAGGCCTGCTCACCGTGGAGATAGGGCTGCCGTACGCGAAGGCGGGGCGATACCAGGCGGTGTACTCCGGCCTGTTGCAACGAGTGCGGGCCATCCCCGGAGTCGGTGAAGCTGCGATGGCGAGCGACGTTCCCCTCTCAGGCATCTGGGGTAATTCCGTCCCCGTCTTTGACGTCGCCAGCGGGGAGGGCGAGAACGTTCCGCGCGCATCGCTCGTCTTTCATTCGGCAGATTATCTCGACGTCATGCAAACACGCGTGGCAGAGGGAGCGATGGCGACTCCCGGAGGCTCGGCCGTATCGCATCCGGTGCTCGTGAGCGCGGCGCTGTCGCGCAGGCTCTTCAGGGGAGGGGAGAGCGTCGGCCGCGAGATCCGACGTATGGACCTCGACGGCGAGCTGGATCCGCGACAACCCTCGTACACGGTAGTGGGTGTCGTGGAGGATGTCCGTCAGCGCTCCCTGTCGGAGGCGCCTGCCGAGGTGGTGTACGTTCCCCTGATCGATCCACCGGTGGACCCGTTCATCGTGCCGACGGAGATGACCGTCGTCGTTCGCACGACGCTGGCGCCCGAGTCGCTGGTGGCCGATGTCCGCCGTGTGATCGCCGACTACGACGCATCGTTGAGCGTGGCCCGCGTGCGCTCGATGGAATCGATGGTCGCCGCCTCCAGTGCACGCTCCACCTTCCTCGCCCTCCTGCTCGCCGGCGGCAGCCTGACGACGCTCCTCATCGGGGCGATCGGCATCTGGGGGATGGTCGGCTACGCGGTGCGCCAGCGTATCGCCGAGGTCGGGCTCCGGCTCGCCCTCGGTGCGTCAACTCGATCCGTGACCACGCTCTTCCTGCGCGATGCGTTGGCGATCACGCTCGCCGGCGCCGCGGCGGGCGCCGTACTCTCGTTGGTGGCCGGACGGGTGCTGCGGGCACTCCTCTTCATGGTGAGTCCGACCGACCCGGTGACGTTGCTGGCCGCGACCATTCTACTCGTCGTGGTCGGGCTACTTGCCGGTTACCTGCCGGCGCGGCGCGCGGCGCGGGTGGATCCGGCGGCGGCGCTGAAGGTGGAGTGATCGATCGTCCCTGACGTGCTGAGGAACTGGCGAGCTGACGTGAGACTCGGTTGCATGGCTTTCGTCTGCTCGGCGACGATCCGGACAGCTGCTGCGACACAAGGACCGAGAAGTTCACGCGCCGGGCAGCGTCGCTCGCACCGCGCAGCAAGGTGATCGAGTCAGCGTGTGCCGCCTGGCATCGACATCACCGAGCGGCTCATTCCGATATCGGGAAGTGCGCGCGTGATCACCCATCCGCGCATGAACGGATCGTCGTAGCTGTATTTCCCGTCCTCCGCGACCAACACATCGCGCGCGACGAGCGTCTGGAGAGCTTTCCCGATGCTGCCGGGTGCGGAGGCGAGGCGGAATTCCCGGCGTACTGACGCCGAGGTGAGTCCAGTAGTGTGAACTGCCACGGCGCGAAGGACCTGCTGCTGGAGTCGCGACAACCCCGTCCAGATCGCCCGATAGGGAGCGTCCGCGCCCTGCACGACGCGCAGGAAGGCAGTGGCGACCATCCCATCGTCGACTGTCGCGTGCGAGGGTGATATGTCCACGACCTCCTTCGCGAGTTGCACAATGTCGCGCGTGCGCGGGCCGGCTACCTCGACAATGAGCGTGCCAATGCCGTCAGGTCTGAGGCCGACTCCGCCCATTCGCTCTTCGATCCATGCTTTCATGTGGCCGGGCTCCATAGCCCCGACCCGCAGGTTCCCCAGCAGCTTGTAGAAGGCTCGGCCCTTGCCGATCATCGCCTGGATCAGCCGTTCGTCGGAGCCGGCGAGCACATAGCTGACGTGTTGATGATGTTGGATGATGCCGCGCAGATGCGACTCCGCCGTCTCGCCGCCAAAACTGTGGATCTCCTGGAACTCGTCGAGAATCAATCCCAGGTGGCGTCCCCTTGCTCTGGCCAGCGAGTCGATGGCGTCGAGAGTGCTGCCGAAGGTGGTACGTTGGGCGCCCATGTCGTTGTCGAGTCCTATCCCGACGCTCGGCAGCAGCATACCTGACGCCGCGTCTGGCTCGAGCGTAATCCGGGCGCTCAGGCGCTGGACGAGATAAGTGGCCGCGTCACTCCAGACGCGCCCCACCTCACGCGTTGCGGCCTGCAGGAGACGTGTCGTCATCTCGCCCACCGAACTCGCTGTGGAGAGATCGGCGAGGATCACGATCCTGCCTTCGGCACGCAACCTCTCCTGGACCACACGTAGCAACGACGTCTTGCCCATACGACGTGGTCCGAACACGAGTAGATGATCCTGTGGCGTCGAGAGAGAGCGTGCGACGCGCTCCGCCTCCTCATCTCGGTTGGTGAAGAACGGAGGCGTGACCACGCCGCCTACCCTGAATGGGTTCTGCCGTTGACCATCTCGCCCGTGCTCCCGCATCGATTTATAGAAACTCCAGTCAGAATCAGGTCGCCATCGAAACACTCTGAGAGCACTCTCCAGCATTGACAGTCTTATCCATTCGGATGATATCCATATAGATAACATCCATACAGATAACATCCTAGTGGAGATTCTATCCTGCCAGGCGTAGCTGAAAGCCCCACATCGACATCTGCTGCGCGTGGCCGGCTGTCGACAATACTCGTGACGACTTTACTCTTGTCGACACGAGTATTCCTGGGATGGGAGTGACGGAGAGACGCCGGCTGCCATCCGACTCCCGAGCCGCGCCGAGCCATTCCGCGCTCCGTGCAGCCCCAGGGCAGCTCCATCTCAACGACCCGCAACCTCCGACTTACCGGCTGACATCGCTCCTCCGTCCCCCCGGCACCCTGAGCGCCCGCAGCCCGTTCCCGATCACCGCCAGCGACGACCCCATGTCGGCCGCCACGGCCATCCAGAGCGTCGCCCAGCCGCTCGCCGCCAGAACCAGGAACACGCCCTTCACCGCCACCGCGAACCAGATGTTCTGCCGGATGATGCGACGCGTCCGCTGCGACAGCCGGATGGCGAAGGCGAGCCTGGACAGGTCGTCGCCCATGAGGGCGATGTCGGCGGTCTCCAGGGCGACATCGGTGCCGGCGGCGCCCATCGCCACTCCCACCGTGGCCGTGGCCAGCGCCGGTGCGTCGTTCACGCCGTCGCCCACGAAGGCCACGTCGTCGCCGCCCTCGAGCAGCTCGCGCACCACGCGCACCTTGTCGTCAGGGAGCAGCTCGGCGTGGAACTCGTCGATGCCCAGTGCGGTCGCCACGGCGCGCGCGCTACCGGCGTTGTCGCCGGTGACCATGACCACCCGCCGGACGCCGCTGGCGCGCAGGTCGGCGAACATCTCCGCCGCGCCCGGGCGGGGCTGGTCGGCGATGGCGATGATGCCCAGTATCTCCCGGTCGCGGGCGACGAAGAGGACGCTCTTGCCGTCGGCCATCAGGCGCTGGAAGGTCGCCGAGGTGGCCTCGTCGTCCAGGCCCAACTCTCGGGCCAGTCGCAGGTTGCCGACATGGACCGGCACCGCTCCATCGGGACCGTCCACCTGCGCACGCGCCCCCCGTCCCACCAGCGCCTGGAAGTCGGTCGACGGCGGAGCGCTGATGCCACGGTCGACGCCGTGCGCCATGACCGCCCGGGCCAGCGGGTGCTCCGACTGTCGTTCGACGCCGAGCGCCAGCCGCAGCAGTTCGTCCTCGGTGATCGTGCCCGAGGGGATGACGTCGGTCACCGCGGGCTTTCCCAGGGTGAGCGTGCCGGTCTTGTCGAAGGCGACGGTCGTGATGCCGCCGGCCGCCTCGAGGTAGGCGCCCCCCTTGATCAGCACGCCGCCGCGGGCGGCCGCGGCGAGGCCACTGACGATGCTCACCGGCGTGCTGATGACGAGCGCGCACGGACAGGCGATGACGAGCATGGCCAGGGCCCGATAGATCCACGTGTCCCACGTGCCCAGGGCGAGCAGAGGCGGCAGTATGGCGATGAGGATGGCCAGCGCGACCACCGTGGGCGTGTAGATGCGGGCGAAGCGGTCGACGAAGGTCTGGGTGGGGGCGCGGGAACCCTGCGCCTCCTCCACCGCGTGGACGATGCGGGCGAGTGTGGTGTCATTCGCCAGCCTCGTCGCCCGCACGAGCAGGCCACCGTGGCCGTTCAGGGTGCCGGCAAAGAGCTCGTCCCCCTTCTCCCGATCCACCGGCAGGCTCTCCCCGGTGATCGGCGCCTGGTTCACGCTCGAGCGCCCCTCCACCACCTCGCCGTCGACGGGGATCTTCTCGCCCGGGCGCACTACCACCATCTCGCCGACGGCGATCTGGTCCACCGGGATCCGTGCCTCCACTCCCTCCCGCACCACCGTGGCCTCGCTGGGCGACAGGCTGATGAGCGCCCGGATCGCGTTCCGCGCCCGGTCCATGGAGTGCGACTCGAGCAGTTCGGCGACGGCAAAGAGGAAGAGCGTCGCCGCTGCCTCGGCCGGCTGACCGATGAGCCAGGCTCCGGTGGCGGCGACGGTGATGAGGAAGTTCATGTCGAGCGCCAGTCGCCGTGCCGCCCTCAATCCCTGCGGTACGACGAACCAGCCGCCGGCGATGGAGGAGAGGGCGAGCAGCAGGGTGACGACCGCCGGCGGGCCGGCGAGCCAGCTGATAGCGAGACCGATCGCCAGGGTGACACCGGAGAACGCGGTCGTCAGCGCCCGGCCGCGCAGTTGCCAGAAGGTCGGCGGTACGACGACGTCGGTCGTCGCATCGCCCGGGCTACCCGGTGAGCCAACGTCATGGACGCGAAAGCCGACGCCGCGAATGGCGCCAGCCAGCTCGCGTCGCACCGCGACTCCGCTGGCGACTGCTTCGTCAGTCAGTCCCACACGCACCCGGCCGCCCAGCACGTCCACGCGCACGTTCACCACGCCGTCCAGATCACCCAGCGCGCGCTCGATGGACGCCGCGCAGCTCGCGCAGTCCATGCCGCTCACGCGCAGCTCGCAAATGGCTCCGCTGGCGTCAGGGTCGACAACGTCCACGCCAGGATCGGCGCGCCCGGGGTCGTGCAACAGGCGAGGTTCAGCCATGCGGCCTGGTGCCTGCCTGGAGACACGTCGAGCGCCGGCGGAGGGACGACATGGGTTGCGTCGAGCGCGTCACTCGCGCTCCTCCTCCACGTGATCCAGGCCGATGGCGAGGAGTGCGGCTACGTGCGGGTCGTCCAGCGAGTAGTAGGCGACCCTCCCTTCCTTGCGGTAGCGCACGATGCGCAACTGGCGGAGCGTGCGCAGCGAGTGCGAGACTACCGACTGCGAGGTGCCCAGTAGCGTGGCGAGGTCGCAGACACAGAGTTCGGTGGCGGCGAGGGCCGTCGCCAGCCGGAGCCGGGTAGGGTCGCCGAGCGCCTTCAGGGTGGCGGCGAGGGCGGTGACGCTCTCCGGCGCGGGCATCGCTCCCCGGGCGCGCCGGACCTTGAGTTCGTCCACGCACTGTACCTCACAGACGTCCTCCTTCCGGCGCCGGGACGGCGCAGGTGGGGCATCGTTACGAAGTATGGCGGCTCTGGGAGCGTTCACAGGCATCCGGTCCCGGTCTCGATATATGAAGGGTCCTTCATATGAAGTTAACCGTCGCCGGAGACGTGAACAATAGGGACGGCGAGATCGGCGGCCGCACCCTCTGGCGGACTGCTGCGCCCCGCCGCACTGGCTCGGCCCTGGTGCGGGCCGGTTCCCGCTCTTCGTCCACTCCATCCTTCCGGGTGCGGTCGGCCACGATGCGCCTGCCCTCGGCTCGTCCTTCCGTGCCAGGGCTCGGACCTGAGTACTGGCCCGCGTACTGCACGCGAACTATCGTTGCCGCCGCCGACGAGAAGCAAGCCCGAACCGGGGATGATTCGACGCGGGGACGGGCGCTACCACATCCGGCGCGCGCGGCCGCGGCCGGCGCCAGGAGGACGATGACGGACGAGCTGACGGAGCCCGCGCACCACACGTCACCGCTCGGGCAGTGGGTGCATGCGCGGCTGAGGCCCGCGCGATTGGCGGGGCTCGTGGACGAGATCTGGTACTTCGAGGGGGCGCTCGCGATTCCTCGCGAACGCGTCTTCGCCGATGGTCGTTACGAGCTGGTCGTGCAGCTCGGCCCGCGCTACCGCCTGGTGGATGCGCGGGGCAGCACGGATTTCCCCACCTGTTGCCTGGGTGGCCTGCGGCTGGGTCCGGAGGTGATCGAGGCGCCACCCGGCCACCTTGCCGTGTTGGGGGTGAAGCTGACTCCACCCGGCGCGCTGGCGCTCCTGCGCGCGCCGCTGCACGAGACAGCGGGCATCACCGTCGCCCTCGACGACGTGGTGGCCGGCGCGTCGGCGGAACTCCACGACCGGTGCGCCTCCGCGGCCGGCGCGCGGCAACGGCTCCACGCCGCATCGGCCTGGCTCCACGGTCGCATGGCGGGCGCAACGCTTCCGGAGCCAGCGGTGGCATGGGCGGCCGCCGAGATCGAGCGTCGGAACGGAGCACTGTCCATCACCGCGCTACGCGATCGCACTGGCTGGTCCCGCACGCGCTTCACTGAACGGTTCAGGGAGCAGGTGGGCGTGACGCCCAAGGTGCTGGCGCGGATGCACCGCTTCCGGAACGCGCTCGCCCGGATCACCGATCAAGGGAACAGCTCCCTCACCGACATCGCCCTCGCGGCTGGCTACTACGACCAGGCGCACTTCTCCAACGAGTTCAGGCTCTTCTCCGGCTACACGCCCGCCGCATTCCTCAGGGCCCTCCGCTTCCCGAACAGCGTGAGCCTGGCCGAGGAGCGCTGAACTTCCGGGAGCGCTCGGGCCGGTAGTGGAGCGACATTTCTTCCAAGACGCGGACCAACCGCCGTTGCATCATGCACGCGTCCGCCGACCAAGGGGGGCTGGTGGACGTCACACGATGACCGGAAGAGGATCATGACAGGCAACGAGGAAGCTGGAGAGACGATGGACTACCAGAGCGTCACGCCGTACCTGACCCTGGACGGTGCGGCAGCGTTCATCGAGTTCGTGCGGGAGGTGTTCGACGGGAAGCTGATCCGGAGCTCCACCCGGCCGGACGGCTGCCTGGGCCACTCGGAACTCCGCATTGGCGGGTCGATGGTGATGGTGTCGGACACCACCGAGGAGTGGGGCGCGACGCCCGCGGCGCTGCTGGCCTACGTGGAGGAGGTGGACGACGTCTATCGTCGTGCCATGGAGCGGGGGGCGCGGTCGCTGAGGGAACCGGAGGACACCTCGCACGGCGATCGCATGGGCGGCGTGGTGGACCGGTGGGGGAACCAGTGGTGGGTGGCGACGGCGCTCGACCAGGGCGGGTGATCCAGACTCATGGGGCCCACGCCTGAGCTACCTCACGGTCGCGTAGTGCCGCATCGCCGTGCCGGTGCTCCGGAAGCCGGCCGAGCGTAAGATATCCCCGTATGGCGCGGCTGAGGCGGGCAGGCCGTCCACCGTCTCGATCGTGACGTCTCGTCCGCGGCCGGCGCGCTCCACCAGCCGCGCGGCGACGGCGCCGAGCGCCGCCCGTAGCTGGGCCGGCGAGACGCCGGCGCGGGTCCGGATGCGCGCCGCACGTCCCTCCGACGTCAGGACGACCTTGCCACGGATGGTGACGAGCAGCGCGCTCGCGCCGCGTGGGCCAGCAAGCGAGTTCTCCGTCTGGCCGGCGATGGGGATCGAATATGCGTTCGCCGGGTCGGAGGGCGAGAGCACGACGACGTCCTCCTCCGCCTCGTCCTCCTGCGCCTCGTCCTCCTGCGCCTCGTCCGCCTCCGCCTCGTCCGCCTCCGCCTCGTCCGCCTCCGCCTCGTCCGGCGCCCCCGCTTCCGGCTCCGATCCGCTGTCGGCCGGCGTGGTGACGACGTCCGGCGTGGCGGGAGGGCCGCTCGCGCGCAGCAGCTCGACCGCTTCGGGAAGCGCGAACTGGGCGCCCGCCAGGCCGGCGACGAAGTAACCTCGCCGCACCTCACCGCGAAACTCCAGCCGCTTGAGCTCCCGGTAGATCGATCGCCAGCCCACCGCCGGCCGCTCGCGCCGCCACCAGTCCCGGCTCACCACGCCGTAGCGGGCCAGCCACTGCCGCGCCACCTGCTCGGCCAGCTCCTGCTCGTCGTCCTTGCCCTCACCTGGCGGGCCCAGCGTACCGGGGGTGTGGACGAGCGACCAGCGGCCGCCCCATGCGGCGGCATCGGGCCTGTCCGGGCGCTTCCACTTTGGCAATCGGCGCAGGTTCACGCGCCGCTGCACCACCGGCCTGCCCGCTGAGGGGACGAAGTCGGCGGGGAGCCAGCGGGTCGGATCCGGCTCGTCGTGTCGCCGCGGCGGGAGAAGCGACTTCCAGCGCAGCACGTCGCGCAGGGCGTCCATGGTGTCGTTGGTGACCAGTCCGGCGGCCACCAACTCACGCAGAGCATCGCGCAACCGCTGTTCGCCGAGCGACGTTGCGGCGGCCAACTCGGCGGTGAAGGAGGCGCCCGCACTACGAAGGGCGTCGCGCACGGCAAGCGCGTTCGGGCTGAGCGTGCGGTCGTCGGCCGGTGGTGCGACCCAGGCGCGACCGGCGCCCCGTGCCAGAAATCTCACCTTCCCCACGCCGGCGGGGGGCGCGCCGGTCGACGGTCGACTGTTCGCCGGTCGAGCGGTGGCGGGCCCACCGTTCCCCGGTCCGCTGTTCGCCGGTGCACCGGTCGCCGGTCCATCGGTTGTCGGTCCACCGTTCCCCGGTCCATCGGTTGTCGGTCCATCGGTCGGCGGTCCACCGGTCCCCGGTCCACCGGTCACCGTTCCACCGATCGCCGGTCCACCGGTCCCCGTTCCACCGATCGCCGGTCCACCGGTCCCCGTTCCACCGGTCCCCGGTCCACCGGTCGCCGCTCCACCGGTCGCCGCTCCACCGGTCGCCGCTCCGGCAGTCGCAGCCTTCCCGGCCCCCGGGTACGACACACCCTCGGCCGCCCACACCAGCCGCCCGCTTGCCGTCAGCCGGCTCAGCCACGACGGCTCGTAGCCCTCGACGCGCGCCGGAAGGTAGTCGCGCTCCCAGGCGGCCGCCGGACGGGCGACGCCGTAAAGTTGTTCGAGCACCGCGGCGACCCCCTCGGCGCCGCTCGCCCGCCTGTCCGGGGTGAGGTGCTGCCAGCGCTGCAGGAAGTGCGCGAAAGTCTGGATGGGCACCGCCTCTATCTGCTTCCGCGCCTGGGCCAGCTCCCGCCGGCGGGCCTGCTCCAGCAGCCGGCGCGAGCACCACCTGTCCGTACCGGTCTCGCCGCCAAAGACGCCCCGCACCAGTACTCCGGCCTGCTCCGCACCCTCCAGCCGACGTCGCACCCATCCCGCCGGGAAGTCGTAACGCGCCCGCACGTCGTCCACCGAGACGGGGCCGGCGAGGGCGACGAAGCGCGACAGCAGCTCGCGTCGGGCCGCGGTCGGCGTCAACGCGGGCGACCGTAGCTGTTCGGGGATCACATCGGCGGCCCGCTGCGTCACCAACTGCGGGGTCGCCTGGACGTTCGCCAACCGATCGGCGCCGAAAGCGGCGACGTAGCGAGCATACGAATCGACGAGAATGAATCGCTGCTCGTCGCCACGCGACGCGGTAGGGAGCTGTATTGCCACCAGCCGTCCGCTCGCCAGCAGCGTCTCCACAGGATCGCCACGGCGCCATTCCGCCGCCGGCGCGATGCGGGCCTGCAGCTCCTCCCAGGTCACGTCGCCCACCCGATCCACCAGCACCGCCAGTTCGTCGGCGTCGCGCGCCTGACGGCCCGGTGCGGTGCCGCGCCGGCGGGTGAGCTCCTCCTCCAGCACGGCCAGCGTCGCGTCGTCGGCGCCGGCACCGCCCATAAGCTCGTCCAGCAGCGCGCGGTCCAGCGACAGTAGCGCCGCCCGCGCCTCGGCGCGCGGCGTGTCATCGGCATACATCCAGTCGATCACGAAGCCGAATTGCAGCGACGCCGCGAATGGCGAGGGGATCTCCGTGCGCACCACGCGCACGCTCACCTCGCCGCTGGCAATGCGCTGCAACACCTCGCGCAGGCCGGCCATGTCGAAGACGTCCTGCAGGATGTAGCGATAGGTCTCGACGACGATCGGGAAGGATGGGAACTCGCGCACCGCCTGCAGCAGGTCGGCGGCCTTGAGCCGCTGCAGCCAGAGCGGCATGCGTCGTCGTGGGCTCCCGCGGGGCAGGAGCAGCGCGCGGGCCGCGTTCATGCGGAATCGCGCCCCGAACAGCGACGACGTCCCCACCTCCTCCAGCACCAGTCGCTCGGCCTCCTCGGCGGCCAGCGATCGCATGACGTCCACCGGTGGCGGGGCGCCCAGGTCGGGCAGGCGGAGCATGATCCCATCGTCGGTGGTCTGCACCTGCACCTCAACCTTGAGCCGCTGCTGCATGCGGCGGGCGAGGGCCATCCCCCACGGTGCATTGACGCGGCCGCCGAAGGGCGCATGGAGAACCATCCGCACGCCGCCGGTCTCGTCGCGGAAGTGCTCCAGCACCAGCGCCCGTTCGGTGGGCACGATGCCGGTGATCTTCCGCTGCGTCTGCACGTACTCCACCAGCGACTGGGTGGCCGCCGGGTCGGCGTGATAGTCGCGCTCGATCGCCGCCAGGTCGTCGCCGGTGCGCGCCGCGTCCAGTCTGCGGCGCAACTCGCCGACGCGCGCCGAGAGATGGTTGGAGCGGGCCATGAACTCGCCGTGCCAGAAGGGCATCCGTGCTGGCGCGCCGGGTGCGGGCGTCACCACCACCCGGTCGTGTTCTATGGAATTGATGCGCCAGGTGGAGGAGCCGAGCTGGAAGGCGTCGCCCACCCGCGACTCGTGGACGAACTCCTCGTCCAGCTCGCCCAATCTCGTGCGATCGGGCAGGCTGACGGCGTAGAGGCCGCGGTCGGGGATGGTGCCGCCGGAGATGATCGCCACCAAGCGCGACGAGCGGGCGGGCGAGACGATGTCCGACACGCGGTCCCAGTGTACCCGCGCGTCCAGCTCGGCGGCGACGTCGGCCGGATACTTACCGGCGAGCATGGAGAGCGTCTCGTCGAAGGCGGCGCGGGTGAGGGCGTGGTATGGATAGGCGCGCCTGACGAAGTCGTACATCTCCCGCGCCGTCCACTCCGGCTCGTCGGAGGCGACCATGGCGACGATGATCTGGGCCAGGACGTCGAGCGGGTTCTGGACCACGCGGGTGGGCTCCACGTCGCCCGAGCGCATGGCGCCCAGTATGGCCATCTGTTCGAGTGCGTCGTCGCGGAAGGTCGGGATGAAGACGCCGTGGCTCACCGCGTCCAGCGTGTGTCCCGCCCGTCCGACGCGTTGCAGCGCCGACGCCACGCGCTTGGAGCTCTGTAGCTGGAGCACGAGGTCCACCGACCCCACGTCTATCCCCAGTTCCAGCGAGCTGGTGGTGATGACGGCGCGCAACTCCCCGGCCTTCAACCGTTCCTCGAGCAGGAAGCGCCGTTCGCGCGACAGTGAGCCGTGGTAGGGGAGAGCGATCTCCTCGCCGGCGAGCTGGTTCACCCGCGCGGCCATGCGTTCGGCCTGGCCGCGGTTGTTGACGAAGACGAGGGTGGTGCGGGCGCCGCGGATGCGGGCGAGGACGAGCGGCGCAACGGCGTTCCAGATGGTACCGTCCACATGCGCCAGATCCTCGACCGGCGAGACGAGTTCGGTCTCCATCTGCTTGACGAGGCCGCAGTCCACCACCTGCACCGGGCGGAAGCCGGGTGCGGCGTCGCCAGTCGCTGGCGTGTTGCAGCCGCCGAGGAAGCGGGCGATCTCGTCGAGCGGGCGCTGGGTGGCGGAGAGGCCGATACGCTGCGGCGCGTCGGGGGCGACGCGGGCGAGCCGCTCGAGGGTGAGCGCCAGGTGGGCGCCGCGCTTGCTGCCAGCGACGGCGTGGATCTCGTCGACGATGACCGCGCGCAGGGCGCTGAAGATGCTCGGTCCGCGCACCGTGGTGAGCAGGATGTGGAGCGACTCCGGCGTGGTAATGAGGATGTGCGGCGTGCGGCGAAGCATGCGTGCGCGCGCCGACGACGGGGTGTCGCCAGTACGCACGGCGACGCGAATCTCCGGGAAGTGTTCGCCGGCGGCGTGGAACCGTGCCTTGAGGTCCGCCAGCGGCCGCTCGAGATTCCGCTGGACGTCGTTGTTGAGCGCCTTGAGCGGCGAGACGTAGAGCAGGTGGACGGCATTGGCCAGCGGCTCGTGCGCTCCGTCGACGATGAGCGCGTTCAGCTCCCAGAGAAAGGCAGCGAGCGTCTTTCCGGTGCCGGTGGGGGCCAGGATGAGAGTGTCGGCGCCGCTGGCGATGGCCGGCCAGCCCTGACGCTGGGGGGCGGAGGGCTCGCCGAGGGTGGTCGTGAACCAGTCGCGGACGATGGGGTGGAAGTCGGCGAGCGGGTCGGGTGCGGGCGGGAGGGGCATGCCGGGCTGACTTGCGAGATGTGTGCGAGCGCGGGGGCTGAAACGATGCGTTCAGTCTGCCCACAACGTCATGCCCGGGGGAACCCATGACGCTCGCGGCCGTGGTGACTGCGGACGAGAATGCCCTGGTCGGGTTCCCTCCCGCCGGAGGCCTCTTGCCGGACACCGGGGAGAGCGGCGGCTTGATCCAGGCGACCTGCGCGTGGGAGAGAGGCCGGACGCAATGCTCCTCTCACCCTGGGAGGCGGGTGGGGATCCGTGACGATATACTACCTCCTGACAGGCACGTGCAGCCCAGGGTGGATGCATGGCGTCGGGACCCTGCCTGCCTCGCTCTGGCAGCGGGCCCTCGCAGGCAAGTCATTGCCCACGGGAGCACTGGTTTCGTGCACATCTGTCGTGGATTGCCGTGACACATGCTCGCGTGCCACGTTATGTGATGGTTACCGTGAACATTTTCCGCTCCCGATCCAGCGACAGGATGCGACCGCACAAGGCTCCCCTCCGCACCGTTCGAGTCGGGCCTGGCAGGCCGAGGGCGCTCGTCCTGATGAGCCTCGTCGCCAGCCTGCTGGCCGGCGTCATTGCGCCGCGCGTGGCGTGGTCGCAATCCAGCGTTCCGCCCTCCGCCGAAGCAGCGCGCACCGCCCGCGACGTTATAAACCGCACGATGAGCCCGTTCTGCCCGGGCCTGTTGCTCGCCAACTGCCCGAGCCCGTCGGCGGATTCCTTGCGACGCGCCATCCTGGCCCGTGCCCGGACGGGCGCCAGCCGCCGGGTCATAGAGGAAGAGCTGATCGCGGTCTACGGTGAGGGCGTCCGCGGGGCGCCGGCGGCGCGCGGCTTCGGGCTCGTGGCCTGGCTCACGCCGGCGGTGCTGCTGCTGGTCGCCGGCGTGGGTACTGCGGCCTGGGTGCATCGCGTGACGCGGGCCGGTGGCCTCGCCGCCGGGCAGACGGCGGCCGCGCCCATGGCTGTCTCCGAACCTGGCCCGTTCGAGCCGCCGGCCGATACCGAGCGAGCGGCGGAGTTGGAGAGGCTGGCCGAACTCGTCCGACAGGATGGTACCCGATGAAGGTTGGCACCGCCCGCGCGCACCCCTCACGCTGACTCGCTACTGCCGCGCATCCGTCGCGCATTGGCCAGGTCCACCCCGTGCGACGGGCCAGTCCGGCTGGCGACCAGCTCCCGGTTCGTGGAGAGCGGTCATCCGTTCAGCCGGATGACTCGCTTTCCGAAGGCCTCGCCTCTCAGCAGGCCGGCGAAAGCGGCGGGCGCTCGCTCCAGTCCTTCGATCATCTCCTCGAGGTAGTTGACCTTCCCCTCCCTGACCCAGGCGCCCATCTGGCGGGCGAACTCCGGGTAGAGGTGGCCGAAGTCGTCGAAGACGATGAACCCGCGCATCGTCATCCGCTTCCGGAGGATCTGCCCCATCAGGTAAGGCATCCGGTCTGGCCCGTCGGGCAGCGAAGTCGCGTTGTATTGCGAGATGAGGCCGCAGAGCGGGATGCGCGCGCGCGGGTTCAGCAGCGGCAGCACGGCGTCGAACACGGCCCCGCCGACGTTCTCGAAGTAGATGTCGACGCCGTCCGGCACGGCCGCCCGGAGGGCGTCGGGAAAGCTGTCAGCCTTGTAGTCGATGCAGGCGTCGAAGCCAAGGGTCTCGACGACGTGGGTGCACTTCTCCGGCCCCCCGGCGATACCCACGACGTGGAGTCCCAGGATCTTGCCAATCTGTCCGACGGTCGCGCCGACGGGCCCGCTGGCGGCAGCGACGACAAGGGTTTCACCTGCCTTCGGCTGACCGATCTGGGTGAGGCCGGCATAAGCGGTCAGACCAGGCATTCCCAGCACACCCAGCGCCCACGACGGGTTCTCGGGGTCGGTACCGAGGTTGATCACGCCCTTGCCGTCGGAGAGCGCGAAGTCCTGCCAGCCACCGAACGCCACGACCCAGTCACCGTCGGCAAATCCGTCGACATGTGAGCTGACGACCTGGGAGACCGTGCCGCCGACCATGACCTCGCCGATCCGGACCGGCGCCGAGTAGGAGGGCGCGTCGCTCATCCGGCCGCGCATGTAGGGGTCCAGGGAGAGGTACTCGTTGCGCAGGAGCATCTGGCCCTTGCCCGGCACCGGCAGGTCGGCGGTCTCCAGGCGCAGCGTGTCGGCGTCGGGCTCGCCCGTCGGTCGCTCGGCCAGAACGAAGCGGCGGTTTTGTGTGGCGGATTGGTTCATGAAGGGTTTGATCTGGTTTGGGCGGAGGGAATGGCGCAGCTCTGGGTGCGCACGTCAGGCGGGTTACGCACGTCAGCCGCCTCCACGACCGCGTCGATCTCGAGACCGGTGTTGTCACGGCACTGCAGGACCGTGGCATCGGCCGCCTGGGGTTGGATTCGCACGTCGCGGACGACGAGCGACTCGAAGAGGAACCCGAGCAAGTTCAGGTCCTGAAGCAGACGCTCCGGTGTCGCCCGGAGGGCGGCTGCGGCGAGAGACGGATCGACGAAGCGTCGCTTCGACGCGCCGGATCTCGTCGAGGTAGTCCCGTGCGGCCTGCATCGACTGTGGCACGGAGCGGGTCAGGTTGCCTGCCCAGCCGCCAACGACCACCAGTTCGGCCACGGGATCCTGTTCGAGCTCGCCACCGATGGGCCGGACTTCCATGTCGATGGGCCGTTCCATGGCGAGCGACTCTCGTCGCTGCCCTTCCTCGAGAACCGCCGCGACGACATCGTGCGCAACCCGCAACCGATCCATCGAGCCGGGACGCCGCGCCGGTATGCGATGTGCGCACCGGGAACTCGAGTCGACGAGCGTATTGACCGGCCGAAGGCCACGCGATCACGCGTGACGAGATCAAGGCGGCGCGCGCCACTGCCCAGCGTTCCGTGGAACCCGGCCGCTTCACCCAGTGAGGAGCATGACATGACGATCACCGTGACGGGCAGCACCGGCACGATCGGTACCGAACTCGTTCGCCTGCTTGCCGCGGCCGGGGCGCCCGTACGCGCGGTGCTGCGCGATTTCAGCCGCGCGCAGTCGCTCCCGCGCGTCGCCTGGCTGCGCGCCGACCTGCGCGACGAGGGCACGCTCGAGCCCACGCTCGCCGGCACGCGCCAGCTCTTCCTGCTGACCGGTAACCAGCCTGACTTCGGCCGGACGCAGATCGCCGTCATCCGCGCCGCCGAGCGGCTCGGCGTGGAGCATGTCGTCAAGCTCTCGGCGCTCGGTGCGACGCCACGGACCAAGTCGCCGCTGGCGCGCGAGCACTGGGAGGCCGAGCAGGCGCTGGAGGAGACGTCCATGTCGTGGACCATCCTGCGGCCGCACGCCTTCATGCAGAACTGGCTCGGTGAAGTCGCCCAGACGGTGCGCGACGAGGGAGCGATCTATGCGGCGATTGGCGAGGGCAGGGTCCCCTTCATAGATGCCCGCGACATCGCCGCAGTCGCCGCTCAGGTGCTGCTGCATCCCGAGGCACATGCCGGCCAGCGCTACGTGCTGACCGGGGGCGAGGCCGTCGGTTACGGCGCCCTCGCCGGCGCACTCTCGGAGGTGCTCGGCACGCCGGTGAGCTACCACGCGCTCACGATGGAGGAGATGCGCGACCGGCTCGAACAGCAGGGCGTGGCCCCGAAGATGATCGACTCGTTCCTGGCGCTCGCCGCCTACCAGAAGGCCGGTGGCCCGACCGAGCGGGTCTCGGAGAGTGTCGAGCAGGTCCTCGGGCGCGCGCCACGAACGATCCAGGATTTCGCGCGCGACTACCGGGAGCACTTCGTCGCGTCGCAGGCACGACACTCGCCTGCTTGATCTCGCTCACACGAACCCGAACCCAAGGAGGGCACGATGGCACTCACCGAAGAGCAGCGTCAACGGTTGGAGCGGCGACTGCAGGAAGAACGCGAACGCCTGTCGAACATGCTCGAGCGCAAGCGCGAGCGGCGTGAGGGGGCGAGCCCGCAGGACCGAACCGGCGCGCTGACCTCGATGCCGTCGCACATGGCCGATCTGGGAACGGATACGATGCAGCAGGAGCTTTCCGCCTCGAACACCGCGCGCATGTCGAACCAGCTCGCCGAGATCGACGCCGCACTCGAGCGGCTGTACCGCGAACCGGAGCGCTACGGCATCTGCGAGGACACCGGCGATCCGATCCCGCTGGAGCGGCTCGAGTTGATCCCCTGGGCGCGCACCTGCGAGCAGGCTGACGCGTGAAGGTGGGGCCGGGCGGCGTCCTCCGGCAGGCAATGGTATCCGGGCGCTCGATCGCGATGCCGCTGGGTCGCACGCATGCATCGGAACGCCAGACCACAGGGCGCCTCTGCTGACCACCCGGGGCTACCGGCTCAGGACTGCGAACACTGATCCACCTGCTCGCCCGACGTTCCGTCGCTCTGGTGGCGGAAGAGCGTCCCTTCCGATCCCGGACCGCTTCCCTTGGTCCACCATTCGAACCCTTCGCCCACGTAGCGCGCACCGCTCGCCGAGACGGCGATCGTCATCGGGTAGGTCTGACCCTCGTACTGGACGACGGCGGTCGAATTGGTGGGATAGGAGGCTTCCACGGTCCGGCCGCTCTCACAGCGGTACGTGAGTGGCGCGGAGGCATCCGCCACGGCGACGTCCGAGACGGGTGGCTCGGGCTCCGGGCTGGAGCAGGCGGTCAGGGCGAGGGCGACGAGGACGAGTGGGAGAGCCATCGCTGGGCGCGAACGGCGGAGATGCGGCATGAGGTATCCGGGTTCAGGGGGTAAGCCAGGCAGTGACGCGGGCGCGCTGCGCTCGCCGGAGCGCTGCTGGCGAAGGTATGCCGGCCCGCGTGACGGCGCCAAGATGGCGTCGGAGTGGTGCTGAGACAGCGCCAAAGTGGCGTCGAAGTGGCGTCGAAGTGGCGTCATGGTGACGTCATCGATCCGTGCCGGCGGCGGGCGGGGTGAGCTCGGCCAGGAACTCGTGAACGAACTTGACCGCCATCGCGCCCTCACCGACGGCGGACGCTACTCGTGGCATCGAGCCCATGCGCACGTCGCCCGCCGCGAAGATGCCGGGGTGGCTGGTCTCCAGGAGGTAGGGATCGCGGTCGGTCGTCCGGCGTGCGGGATTGGCCGCGGTGCGGCCGGTCCTGATGAATCCGTGGCGATCGGTCTCGATCCCGGCCGGCAGCCAACGGGTGCGCGGCACGGCACCGATGAAGGTGAAGACCGCGGCCGTGGCGAGCGTGCGCGTCTGGCCGGTGCTGGTATCCTCTACCACCACCGCCTCGAGCCGTTCGTCGCCGACGATCTCGCGGATCTCGGTGCTGTGGAGCACCTCCACGTTCTCTGTGGCTTCCACGCGGTCGGCCAGGTAGCTGGACATGCTCCGCCGCAGGTCATCGCCACGCACGAGCAGCCATACGCGCCGGGTATGCTCGGAGAGGAACATCACCGCCTGCCCGGCGGAGTTTCCCGCGCCGACCACCACGACGTCGCTGCCCGAGCATGCCGTCAGCTCGATCGGCGTGGCGGCGTAGTAGACGCCGGTACCGTCGAAACGCTCGCGCCCGGGGACGTCGAGC
The DNA here is from genome assembly GCA_937906875.1 of uncultured Gemmatimonadota bacterium. Taxonomy (GTDB): domain Bacteria; phylum Gemmatimonadota; class Gemmatimonadetes; order Gemmatimonadales; family Gemmatimonadaceae; genus CALCHX01. The sequence goes on from CALCHX010000007.1 coordinate 113,895, forward strand.
CTGCGATAGTCGGCGCCGGTGGCGATCAGGATGCAGCGCGCATTCACTCGCTCGCCGGAGTCGAGCCGCACGGCCGGGTGCTCGCCGTCCAGTTCCAGGGCCACCGCCGGGGCGGGGGAGGCGAGCTCGGCTCCGAACTTCTGCGCCTGCAGCGTGGCGCGGCTGGTGAGGTCGGCGCCACTGACGCCCGTGGGGAATCCGAGGTAGTTCTCGATCCTGGACGACGCGCCCGCCTGGCCGCCGGGCGCCACGCTGTCGAGTGCCACGGTGCGCAGCCCCTCGGACGCGCCATACACGGCGGCCGCGAGCCCCGCCGGGCCGGCACCTACGATCACCAGGTCGTAGATGTCGGTTCCGAAGGGCCGCCGCAGGCCCACGGCCTCTGCCAGCTCCAGCACGGACGGGTTCCGCAGCAGCGGGCCCGCGCCGGCCGCGATCGCCGGCAGGTCCTCGCCACGCAGGCCGAGGTCGTGCAGCATCCCGGCGATCCCCGGATCCTCATCCACGTCCAGCCAGGTGAACGGCACCTGGTTGCGGGACAGGAACTCGCGGATGTGGAACGCCTCGCGCGATGTTGCCGATCCGATCACTCGCAGCCCCTCGAAGCCCGACTCCAGCAGCTCCTCACGGCGTGCGATGAACGCTCTCAGAATCGTCTCGCCGAGGCGGGGACGCTCGCCGATGATGGTGCGGATGTCGGACGAGGAGAGGCCGAGCACCTCGGTCTCGCCGCGCGCGACCGCGCCCACGAGGGAGCGGCGTCGGGTCAGCACGTCTATGTCGCCGGTGAACTGTCGGGGTCCGTGCAACATCACGCGCTGCGGCTCGTCCCCCGTGCGGTCGAGCACCTCGACCGCACCTTCGAGCACGACGAAGAAGCCGCCGCGCTGGGCGCCGGCCTGGAAGAGCGGCTCGCCGTCGTGCAGGTGGCTGCGCGTGCCGCGGGGCGTGAGGGCGGCGATGTCGGCCTCGCTGAGCCGCGGGTTTGCCGGGTCCCGGGATTCCGGATCGCTCATCGATACGTCCGTGCCGGTCGTGCCCCGGAAGTTGGAAGCGGCAATCCGCTCGACCACATGCAGCAACAGCCGCCGTGCCGCGCGCAGCCGCATGCGGCGGAGATGGGATGGATGCCCGGGGTTCGAGTGGGTGTGGGTCTGGCCATGTCCTGTCCCAGGGGGTCTATTCTGCTGCGCTCCGCGCCCAACGATCATAGCTCCCCAGCCACCACGAGGTCCACCGTGTCGCTGCCCGCCCAGGATCAGTCACCATCACCCGCCGCCATGGGAAACAGCAACGCACGGGGCGTCCCGGAGCCGTGATGACCCGGCTGAGGGACGTCACGCCCACCGAGCAGTTGTACGCGCTGGTCGCGAACGAGGAGGACGCTCGCGTCTGCACCGATATCAGCGAAGAGGCATGCCGGGAAGTACCGGGCAACTTCTTTCGCATCATCGTCGCCAATGTGTTCACCAAGATTGGCGACCTGCTGATCAGTCCCAAGACCGTGCTGGCGTGGCTCATCGTTGCCGTGGGCGCTCCCGAGGCGCTGGTCGGGGTGCTGGTGCCGATCCGTGAGTCAGGCTCTCTGATCCCGCAACTGGCAATCGGTGCCTGGGTCCGCCGGCATCCGGTACGCAAGGGATTCTGGGTCATGGGCGCGGTCCTGCAGGGAGTGGCCGTGCTGGGCATGGCCGTGGCCGTCTGGTTGCTGGAAGGTCTCTCCGCCGCCCTGGTGGTGATCGCGCTGCTGGTGATGTTCAGTGTCAGCCGCGGCTTCTGTTCGGTAGCCATGAAGGACGTCCAGGGCAAGACCGTCCCCAGGACCCGTCGCGGGCGCCTGGCCGGGTTGGCGGCCACGCTGTCCGGTCTGGTCGCGTCGGCGGTGGGGCTGTTCATCTTCGGAGGGAGCAACGATCCGGACATGCGCTTCTACTCGCTCCTGCTGCTGGCGGCCGGGCTGTGCTGGTTCGTGGCCGCGGCGGTGTTCGCCGGGGTGGACGAGTTCAGCGGTGAGACGGGTGGCGGAGGCAACGCCCTGCGGGAAGCGGTCCTGAGTCTTGGCCTGCTGGTGAGTGATGTGCCCTTTCGCAACTTCGTCATCGCGCGGGCTTTTCTGATGGCCTCGGCGCTGGGGTCACCGTTCGTGGTGGTCCTGGCCCAGCATCGGAGCCAGGGCATGGCGCTGCTGGGCGGTTTCGTGGTCGCTTCCGGTCTGGCCAGTGCCATCAGTGCCAGCGTTTGGGGGTTCATGGCGGATCTGTCCAGCCGCCGGGTGATGATCCGTGGCGGCGGACTGGCGGCGCTGGTGTGCCTGATGGTCGCCGGGCTGACGTTGGTGGATCCGTCATGGGAAGCCGGTTCCTGGTTCTACCCTGGAGCGTTCTTCGTGCTTGCCGTCGCCCATTCCGGAGTACGCATAGGCCGCAAGACGTACCTGGTGGACATGGCTGGCGGCAACAGGCGCACCGACTACACGGCCGTGAGCAACACCGTCATCGGGGTTCTCCTGCTGGTGACGGGTGGTATCAGTGCGGCGGTGGCAATGCTGGGACCGGCCTGGGCGCTGATCCTGTTGGGACTGATGGGGCTGATGGGGACCGCGTGGTCGTGGCGACTGCCGGAGGTGACACACCTGCCGGGTGGTACGGGCCAGGGCACCCTTCGTCGCTCAGTTGAGTGACCTGCTGGATCTTCAGCAGCTCCTTCCTCGGCACCCGTGGCCGCATCTGGCTCACCGGAAGCTGCTGACAAGCGGTCACGGTCGTGCCGATCCTGACGCACCCGGGTCACTACTCCTCTGCCCCTCCGCACCACCACATTTCCCATCTCCGGCAGCACCACAACCGGAACTCCTGACGCCTCTACAGGGACTGTCCCGACAGCATCCCGGCGGGAAGATGGCCAGCATACAACTGCCAGCTCACCCCGCTTGTTTTCCCATCGGCCGCGCGCGGCGACTCGAACTCCGCCCCAAGCCATGCAGACGCCACCCGATTCCAGTCCCCCGGTTGCCACCCCGGCCGCTGCCGACGCCCCTTCCGGCCACTTCCTGGAGGGGATAGTCGCGCTCGCCGCCGACGCGATTGTCGCCACCGACGCCGACCAGCGCATCATCCTCTTCAACCGCGGCGCCGAGGAGATCTTTGGCTACGACGCTGCAGAGGTGATCGGCAAGCCCCTCGACATGCTCCTGCCCGAGCGTGCGGCCAGGGCGCACCGGGAGGTTGCCATTCCGTCGTTCGAGCGCTCCGGGGTAGCGGCTCGCCGGATGGCTGAACGGGCCGAGGTCCATGGGCGTCGCAAGTCGGGAGAGGAGTTTCCACTGGAGGCGGCGATCTCGCACACCGTCGTCAACGGCGAGGCTCGCTACGCCGCCATCCTGCGTGATGTGAGCGAACGTCGGCGCGCGGAGCAGGCGTTGCGCGAGAGTGAGAACCTCTTCCGCACGGCGCTGGAGTGGTCGCCCATCGGGATGGCCATCCGGGACCTGGATGGGCGCTGGCTGGTGGTCAACAGGGCGCTCTGCGACCTGGTGGGTTACAGCGACGAGGAACTGCGGAGCTGGAGCTACCGGCAGATCAGTCATCCGGACGACGTGGAAGCCGACGTGGCGCTGTCCCGGGAGCTGCTGGCCGGCACACGCCAGGGGTACTCCCGCGAGAAGCGTTACCTGCATCGGGATGGGCATGTCGTCTGGATCCTGCTCGCCGTGACCCTCGTGAGGACGGAGAGCGGCGAGCCGCGTTTCTTCATCGCGCAGATGAAGAACATCACCCAACGGAAGCACGCCGAGGGGCTGCTGGCGCGCCAGGCGGAGGAGCTTGCGCGCTCGAACGCCGAACTGGAGCAGTTTGCCTACGTGGCCTCGCACGACCTGCAGGAACCACTGCGCATGGTGGCCAGCTATACCCAGCTGCTGGCCAACCGCTACAAGGGTCAACTGGACGAGCGGGCTGACCGATGGATCGGCTATGCCGTGGATGGTGCGCAGCGCATGGAAGAACTGATCAACGACCTGCTGGCACTCTCCCGGGTGGGTACCCACGGGCGGCCGATGGAGCTCTGTCAGTGCGACTCGATGCTCGCGCGAGTACTGGAGAGCCTTGCCGTGGCAATTGCCGAGAGCGATGCGGAGGTCACTGCCGACGCGCTGCCACCGCTCCGCGCCGATGCTGGCCAGTTGGGTCAGCTCTTCCAGAACCTGATCGGCAACGCCCTCAAGTTCCGTCGGCCCGGTGTTCCGCCACGAATCCACATCGGTGTGGAGCGGCGCACCGCGAAGGGTCAGGACGAATGGCTCTTCAGCGTCCGGGACAATGGAATCGGCATCGATCCGGAGTACTCCGATCAGTTGTTCGTGCTCTTCCAGCGCCTGCACACGCGCGAGGAGTATCCGGGTACCGGCATCGGGCTCGCCATCTGTCGCAAGATCGTCGAGCGTCACGGTGGCCGCATCTGGGTGGATTCCATTCCCGGCACTGGCTCCACGTTCCATTTCACCCTTCCCGTCGCAGAGTGATGACATCCCGGAGCTTTACCGCTGGCGTGCTGACGCAGCCGGCGCCCATCGACATCCTCCTCGTGGAGGACAACCCGGGCGATGCCGAGCTCACGCGCGAGGCTCTGGTTGATAGCAAGTTGCTGAGCCGGCTGCACGTGGTGCGCGACGGGGTTGACGCACTCGCCTTCCTTCGCCAGGAAGGTGCCTACGTCCAGGCGCCCCGGCCCGACCTGATCCTTCTGGACCTGAATCTTCCACGCAAGGACGGGCGCGCCGTGCTCACAGACATCAAGGCCGACCCCGCGCTGCGGCTCATACCGGTGGTGGTCCTGACCAGCTCGCAGGCTGAGGAGGATGTGGCCAGGGCGTACGAGCTGAGCGCGAACTGCTATGTGAGCAAGCCGGTGGGACTGGAGCAGTTCATGACGATAGTGCGATCGATCGAACAGTTCTGGCTCACGGTGGTGAAGTTACCGCGTGAGGCCATATGAGCGGCCCCGGAGACCCCGCCCCGCCCTCTGACCGGGGGGCACTGCCCAGGCCGCTGGCCGTGCTGCTGGTGGAGGACAATCCGGGCGACGCCGAGCTGATGGCCGAGATGCTCCACGATGAGATACCGGACGTGGCCTCCTTCGTCACCCGGCACGTGACGCGACTGGCCGACGCCCGAGCCGAACTGGAACGATCGCTGGTGGATGTGGTGCTCCTGGACCTCTCCCTCCCCGACAGCCGTGGCCTGGATTCGCTACAGACGGTGAGATCGGCAGCGCCCGATGTACCGGTGGTGGTGATGACCGGCCTGGCCGACGACGACGTGGCCCTCAGGGCGGTACAGGCGGGGGCGCAGGACTATCTGGTCAAGGGGCGCGACAGCTCCGGGGCCGTACGTCGCGCGGTGCGCTACGCGGTGGAGCGTCAACGGTTGGTCCGGGCTGCCCAGCAGGCAGCAGCGGCCCGCGACGAGATACTTGCCGTCGTCTCCCATGACCTGCGCAACCCGATCGGCACCATAGGCATGTGCGCCCAGGCTCTGCTCGACCCCGAGCCGGTGTCATCGGAGAATGCTCGCGAGATGGGTGCGATCATCGAACGATCCTGTGACTGGATGCTTCGCCTGATAAGCGACCTGCTGGATGTTACGAGGATGGAAGCCGGCATGCTCTCCCTCCAGCTCGAGCAGCTCTCGGTGGCAGGTATCGTGGCGTCGCTGCTGGAGATGTACGGTCCGCTGGCTGCTCGTCGGGGCGTCTCCCTCCTGGCGTCTGTCTCCCCTGACCTGCCGCCTGTACGCGGCGACAACGACCGCCTGTTCCAGGCGCTCGGCAACCTGGTCGGGAATGCTGTCAAGTTCACTCAATCGGGGGGCCAGGTCAGCATAACGGTCGAGCCTGCAGGGCAGGTCGTGGGGGCAGGTGACGATGGCATCCTGGTGCACGTGAGTGATACCGGCCCGGGCATAGCGGCAGATGCACAGGTCCATCTGTTCGATCGCTTCTGGCAGGCGCGTAGTGCGCACCGCGGTGGAGCCGGGTTGGGGCTGGCCATTGCTCGCGCCATCGTGTTGGCCCACCGGGGTACGATCAGCGTCCGGAGCACGCTGGGCGCCGGCACGACCTTCACCTGCCGATTCCCGCCGTCAGCGGAGAGCCGGGCCGCGCCGGCCATCTGAGAGGAGGCGCGGCCGTCGGCGCGGGAGTGCGTGGCGACTGCGAATCCGTCGGCCGCTCGCACAGCCCGCTCGCTGTTGTCATATTACAGGGGTCTGTCGGGACTGGGGCCGGCACGCTGCCCCGGCCGACGATGCGTTGGCTCCTGCACGGGTGCTCCGTGCACACCGGGACTCGCAGCCGAGCCTGCAGGGGCACGCGTGGGACTTTCCGCGAGCCCTCCACATCATTCCATGACCGGTGACATCATCACTCTCGTCCTGGCCGACGACCATGCGCTGGTGCGCGGTGGCATGCGGGCGCTGCTCGCCAGCGCCGTCGATATCCACGTGATTGGCGAGGCCGGTGACGGCGTGGAGGCAGTGGCCGTGACCGAGCGGCTCAGACCCGATGTGCTGGTGATGGACCTCGACATGCCGGTCATGAACGGTCTCGTGGCCACGCGGGAGATCGTCGCCCGCGACCTGCCGACGAGGGTGCTCGTGCTATCCATGCATGAGGAGGAGGCGCATCTGGTGGAACTCCTTCGCGCTGGCGCCGCGGGTTATCTCACCAAGACTGCCGCCCGGCGCGAACTGGTCGACGCCATCCGCGCTGTCGCCCACGGCGATGTCTACGTGCGGCCGGCCGCGGCGCGGGTACTTGCCCGCGGCCTCACTCAGCGCGATCCGGTGAAGGAGGATCGTGAGCGCTATGAAGCGCTGAGCGAGCGCGAGCAGTCAGTGCTCCGGCTGATGGCGCGCGGGTACAGCGGCCCGGAAGTGGCCGACCAGCTCAGCATCAGCCCGAAGACGGTGGAGACGTACAAGCAACGCATCAGCCAGAAGCTGGACCTGCGCCACCGCACCGATTACGTGCGCCTCGCTCACCGGCTCGGCCTGCTGGATGACTCCGGTTGAGCGCGCAGACCGGCCGGTCGGACCGTACTCTCGAGGTGGTTTCCGGTGGGTCCGGTGGCCTGGCGGGATCGCCCGACGCAGCGGCAGGGGGTGCGCCGACAGCAACCTGGCTCGCTCGTGGCCATATTACAGCTTCGAACTTTCACCCTCATGGAGGACATAGGGCCATGCTAAGGTTGCGCGATATCATGACCACCGACGTCATCACACTGGCGCCCGACATGACGCTGCGAGCGGCGATGGAACGCTTCGCCGAACACCAGATCAGTGGCGCGCCGGTAAAGGAAGGCAGTCGTATCGTGGGTGTCATTTCCGCGACCGACATAGTCGCCTTCGCCACCACGCCTCCGGAGGCCCAGCCGACGGGACTGGAGGAGCCGCCCGGCGCGGCCGACTGGGACAACGAGGGCGAATGGGAGGCCGAGACTGTCCGTTCCACGGACTATTTCTCGGATCGCTGGACGGAGGTGCGGGAAGAGGAGATGGTGTCCGCCGGCTCGCCGGTCGACGAGGACCTGCTGGACCGTTACACGGTCTCGGACGCCATGACCTGGGGGGTCTACTCGCTCCCGCCGGGCGCCGATGTGGTGTCCGCCGCCGAGGTCATGCGGACGGCCGGCATTCACCGCATGTTGGTGAAGATCGGAAGAGCACACGTCTGAACTCCAGTCACGCCAATATCTCGT
>CALCHX010000008.1 GCA_937906875.1 uncultured Gemmatimonadota bacterium
GGAAGCCGGAATCCATGCTCTGCGTCGGTGTCATGGGTCCCGGCTTTCGCCGGGACGACGGGAGGGTGGTGAGGGGGCTGAGCGCGAGCCGGCGCTTCCTGCGTATCACCCCGGTGGATCCCCCAGCCGGTCAGTCCCCGCACACCTCCAGGAAGTACTCCTCCAACTCCAGCTCGAACGTCCGGTGCGCGGCATCAGGCCGCCAGTCGAGCCGCTCGATGAGGATCTCGGGCCGGTCGTCATCCGGCCGCCACAGCTCCATCAGCCGGGCGTCCACGTCCACTATCCAGTACTCCGGGATTCCCTCGCTCTGGTAGAGCCGTCGCTTCACGGTCCGATCCGCCCGCGCGGTGCTCGGCGAGAGAATTTCCACGGCGAGGAGTAGTCGCCCCGCCTCTTCCCACGTGCGCGGCACACGTCCGTCCAACAACGGCACGACGAAGAGGTCCGGCTCCACCATGCGGTCGTGGCCGAACTCCACGTCGGCGGGAGCGATCATGACATCTCCCAGCCGGTGTGCATGCAGATACGGGCGCAGCCGCAGCCGAAGCTGACGCGCCGCCCATCGTATCCCCACGCCGCCCAAGGATGCTGCAGCAACGGTGCCGACGCCTACATTCCTTTACATGGCCGCAGCCCCGTCCGCGCAAGCGCCCCCTACCATCTCATACCGCCTGGGCCTCGCCGTGCTCCGCGGCATCGGCGCGGACGACGCGCCGGCGTGGCTCACTCACGACCCGCGCCTGGACGCGCTCGTCGCCCCCGGGCATCGGCTCGGCGACCTGCGCGCCTGGGCCAGGGAGCATGGAGTGCCCGAGGTGGGAGCGGGGCCGGACGAGCTGGACACTCCACTCCTCGATCCGCGCACGCCGCGTCCCTATCAGCGCGAGGCCGTGGACCGCTGGCGCGCCGCCGGTGGACGCGGCTCGATCGTGCTCCCCACTGGGGCGGGGAAGACGCTCGTGGCGATCGTCGCCATCGCCGAGGGCGGCGCCGGAGCCTGCGTGGTTGCCCCCACTCGCGCCCTTGTCGCCCAGTGGTTCACTCAGCTCGCCGATGCCTTCGGCGCGGAGCGGGTGGGAGCGTACTACGGTGACGAGAAGGAGGTGCGTCCCATCACCGTCACCACCTACCACTCTGCCTTCCCTCTCATCGAGCGATGGGGTGAACGTTTCGCGCTGATCGTGCTCGACGAGGTGCACCATCTGGCCGACAGCGTGGCCGGCGAGGCGCGTTCCTGGCACGACCACCTGCTCATCTCGCCGTCGTCGCTCCGGCTCGGACTCACCGCCACCTACCCCGACGGTCGCGACGCTGAGCTGCGCCGACTGGTGGGGTCGGTGGTCTACCGTCGTTCGATCGGCGAGATGACCGACGCCGAGCTGGCTCGTTTCGCTCTCGTGCGGCGCTGGGTGCGGCTCACCGATGCTGAGGAAGCTCGCTATGCCGCGCTCACGGCGACGTACGAGGACCACATGGCCGCCGCCGGTCACCGGGAGCGCGGCGAGACGGCGTCCGACGCGTGGCGCATGTTCGCCGCCAGCGCGCGCCGTTCGCCGGCCGCGCGACGTGCCCTCGGCGCCTTCCACGAACGGGAGCGGCTGGTGCGGCTGGCCGAGGGGAAGCTTCGCGAGACGGAGCGCATCCTGCGGCTCCACCCGGCGGAGCAGGCGGTCATCTTCTGCGGCGGCACCGACGCAGCGGAGGCCATCTCCCGCGCGCTCGCGATCCCGATGATCACCGCTTCCACCCCCGCTTCCGAGCGTCACGCGCTGCTCGGCGCGCTGGATCGCGGCGAGATCCGCGCCGTGGCCAGCGTGCGCGTGCTCGACGAGGGCTGGGACGTCCCAGGCGCCAAGCTGGGCATAGTGCTCGGCGACTCCACGCGCGGTAGCGGTCGACAGCATACGCAGCGGCTGGGACGGTTGCTCCGGCGACAGGGCGAGGCCGTCGCATCGCTCTACGAGATCGTGGCCGCCGGAACGTACGAGTTCTACTCCTCGCAGAAGCGTGGCGCCGGGGTGCGTCGCGTGAGCGAGAACGGAGCCAGCGGACAGCTCGGCTTCGGGATGTAGGACCGCGGTCACGAACAGCTTCACACGATGCTGCAACGATCCCACATCGAGCCCTTCCTGCGCGTGCAGGACGGTGAGGTGCACGTGGCCTACCTGAGCGACGGGAGCGGGCGCGTTGTCCCCTTCCTGGACCGGCTGTGCCGGCTGGTACGGCGGCTGGAGGGATGGCCGCGGTCGGCGGTGGTTGAGGCGCTGCGCCGTCAGGAGCGGCGGGTGCGCGACTCCGCCCGGCTCGCCGGGATCTCCAAGGCACTGCTGGACGCGTGCGTCTTCCAATCGCCGGCCGGTGGTGGAGACGCGGAGGAGGTGAGGCGACTGGTGTTCCAGGCGCGCGGTCGACGGTGGCCACCGGTGCCGGGCGACGGCGACATGCCCTACGCTGAGGCTGCCGCAGCGCTGGGATGTACGGTGGACGAGGTGAAGCGGCTGCTCTACGCCGACGCGCCCGGCGCGCGATTGCTGGTGCGTGCTCCGGCATTCGACGGCCGCGCCCTTCTCGCGCGCTACAACCTGGAACTCGCGCGGGCCGTGCTGCTCGATGCCGAGCGTGTCTGGGTGACCGCGCGCGGCGGGTGGCGCGGCACCTTTCGCGCGATCAAGTCGGCGCGGCTCATGCATCAGGTCAGGCGCGCCGGCCGGTCATATCGGGTGGAGTTGACCGGGCCGGCAGCGGCCTACGTGGTGCGGCCCGCGCGCTACGGTGCCCGGTTCGCGCGGGTGATCCCGGCGCTCTCGCGTAGCTCCGGATGGCGGCTGGAAGCGGAGCTCAATCGCGACGGGCAGAAGGTGACTTTCCGCGTGCGCGGCCGGCCGCGACCCGAGGCGGGCGGTGCGCCCATTGGTGCGCGCGCGCGCCAGGCTCGCTACGACTCCGAATGGGAGCGCTCCCTGGCCACCGATTTCCGCGGCAAGTTCGGTCGCGAGCGCGGCGGGTGGCGGCTGGAGCGCGAGTCCACACCGGTTGTCGCTGGCGACGAACTGTTTCTACCCGATTTCACCCTGCGTCATGCCGATGGGCGCGAGGCGCTGGTGGAACTGGTGGGGTTCTGGACGCCTGAATACCTGGAGGCCAAGGCGCGCAAGGTAGCGGCCGCCCAGCTCGATCACCTGATCCTCGTCGTCTATCAGGGGCTGGCCGTGGGTCGGAAGACTGACGCGCTCACCGCGGCCGCCGGGATGGAGCGGGTGGTCTGGTTCGCCCAGAAGCCACGCGCGACGGAGGTGGTACGGGCGGCCGAGCGGTGGGCGCGGCGCTGACACCGGGGCGCCCCGGCTTTCGCCGGGGTGACGACAGTGGTGCGCGGAGTCCGTCATCCCCGCGGAGGCCCGAACCCGTCATTCCGGCGAAGGCCGGAATCCATGCATTACTTCGGGACCATGGGTCCCGGCTTTCGCCGGGACGACGACAGTGGTGCGCGGAGTCCGGCATCCCAGCGGAGGCCCGAACCCGTCATTCCGGCGAAAGCCCGAACCCGTCATTCCGGCGAAAGCCGGAACAGGTCACCGCCTCATCGCTGCCTCCAGCGACCCCAGGGTGGGCTCGATAGCAGTCATCCCACCCGCGTCGCGCATGAGAATCTCCGGGTCCTTGAGGATGTGCCCGGTGAGTACCGCCACGACCCGCGCGTCGGGCGCAATGGTGCCGTTGGCCACCAGCCGCCGCACCCCGGCCACGCTGGCCGCGCTGGCCGGCTCGCAGCCCACTCCGCTGGCATCGATCACTCGCTTGGCGGCCAGGATATCCTCATCACTCACCGCGAGCACCACACCGTCGTTCTCGCGTACCGCCCGCACAGCGCGGTCATGAGAGGCCGGGTCGCCGATGGCGATGGCGCTCGCGATGGTGTTCGGAGTGACGCTCGTGCGGGTGCGGAAGCCGTCAGCGAAGCTCGTCGCGAAGGGCGCCGCGCCAGCCGCCTGCACCAGCGCCAGTCGTGGCGTACGCGGCAGGAGCCCCAGCTCGCGCGCGTCGCGCAACGCCAGCCCGAACGCCGATGCGTTCCCCAGGTTGCCCGCCGGCACCACTATCCAGTCGGGCGCCTCCCACCCGAGCTGGGCGAGCATCTCGAAGATGATGGTCTTCTGACCCTGCAGCCGGTACGGGTTCACCGAGTTCACAAGGTAGACGCCCAGCTTCTCGCCCGCCTCGCGTACCAGTCGCAGGCAGTCGTCGAAGTCCCCCTTCACGAGCAGCGTGCGGGCGCCGTAGGCAATGGTCTGGGCGAGCTTGCCGAGCGCCACCTTACCCTCGGGGATGAGGACGAGGGCGGGGATACCGGCCAGCGCCGCGTAGGCGGCCAGCGACGCCGACGTGTTGCCGGTGGACGCGCAGGCCACCGCCGTCGCCCCGACCCGCCGCGCCTGGGTGAGGGCCACCGTCATCCCGCGGTCCTTGAACGAGCCGGTGGGGTTGTGCCCCTCGTGCTTGAGGACGAGCCGCGCGGCGCCGCTGAAGTCGGCTACCGCTGTCCGCGCGAGAAGGGGGGTGTTGCCCTCCGGTTGGGTCACCAGCTCGCCAACACCAGCTGACGGGAGCACCAGTTCACGAAAGCGCCAGACGCCCGACGCCGCTGCCGCGTCCAACCCGCCCGCGCCGGCAGCGCGCCGGTCGTCGAAGAGCTGCCTGAGTGCCGGGCCCCGAACGCCGGGAGCCGCATGCTCTACCGTCAGCAGCCCGCCGCACTGCGGGCAGAGGGCGTGTGGGTCCAGTTCGGGGACGACATGGCCGCAGTCGTCGCAGCGTTGCGAGGATGGGCTCGTTGACGATGGTTGTGGTGGCATGACGTGCGAGTTGCAGGACGTGAGCTGCGGAAGGAGCTTCTGTCGGACTGTCGTGCTGCTGAACCTTCGCCCGGCCTGACGAGTGCATGAATTGCCGAGCCGAGGTGCGGATTCGTGGACTCCGGTCGGCGAGAAGGGCAACGACTGACCGGACGAGGACGCGGACGTCCCCACACTCTGGTCGAGCTGGCTGACCGTTGACCCTGGCAATCGGGAAAGTGCGGCTGGAATCCCTCACTTCTCGCAGCCATTACGAGTAAGCTAAGGCTCCCACGCCGCGCCGCCGTCCCCTCCCCCCAATCGCCGCATGCTCATCCTCGTCCTCGACCTGATCGGCGTCGCCGTATTTGCCGTGAGCGGCGCCCTCGTCGCGGGCCGCAAGCGCATGGACCTGCTGGGCGTGCTCGTCCTGGCGATGGCCACGGCGGTGGGAGGCGGAACGTTGCGCGACCTGTTGCTGCACCGGCAGCCGATCTTCTGGCTGGAGAATGCCACCTACGTGTGGGTGATTGCCGGTGCGGCGTTGTCCACCGTGCTCTTCGCCCGGGTATTGCACCCCTCCAGGCGAGTGGCTCACGGCACGCTGCTGGTGGCCGACGCGCTGGGACTGGCCCTCTTCGCCATCAGCGGCGCCCGGATCGCCGAGCAGGCAGGAATGCCGGCGGCGGCCATCGTCATACTCGGTACGATGACCGGGTCCGCCGGCGGAGCGATCCGCGACGTGCTGGCCAACGAGGTGCCGCTCCTCCTGAGGCCCGGCGGACTGTACGCCTCGGCGGCCATTGCCGGGATCATTGTCTACCTGGTGATCGCGCGGCTGGGCGCGCCCATATCCATGGCGAGTCTGTGCGGCATGGGCGTGGTGGTACTCGTGCGCCTGGCGGCCATCTGGTGGCGTCTGTCGCTCCCCGAGTTCGCGCTCGAGGAAGAACGGACGGTCAGCTAGCAGCCAGCTCCTACGGCATTGTCAGTCCGCCGTCTATGGCGACGTACTGGCCACTGGCGAAGCCGAGGAGATCCGACGAGAAGGCCAGCACGGCGGCGGCCATGTCCGACGGCGTACCGAGCCGGCGGAGCGGTGTCGAGCCACGGACTATCTCCTGTACGTCGGGCGTCGTGGGCTCACTGGCCGCGGTGGTCATGATGAGACCACCGGCAATCATGTTCACCGTCACACCGGCTGGTCCCAGCTCCGCTGCCAGGTTGCGTGAGAAGCCGAGCATGGCGCTCTTCGCCGTCGTGTAGGAGTGGTACTGGACGACGGGGAAGGTGATGAGGTTGGTGAGGATGTTGATGATGCGGCCGCCGCCGCGGGCATGGAAATGCGGGAGTGCGGCCTGGCAACTGTTGTACGCCGCCTTCACCGTACCGTCGATCTGGTCCTGGAAGTCCGCCCACTCCATGTTCGGGAATGACTTGTTGTTGACCGGGTCGAAGCGGTAGTTGTGGAGCGCGTTGTTGACGAGGATGTCGAGCCCGCCGAACTCCCCGGCCAGGTTGTCGGTGGCCGCACGTAGCGCATCGCCGTCGCGGACATCGGCCTGGAGGGCGATGGCCCTGCCGCCGCGCTCCGTGATCTCGCGCACCACCTGCTCGGCGGCGTCCTGACCGGCGCGATAATTCACGCCCACCGCGGCGCCGGCCGCGGCCAGTTCAACCGCTATGGCCGCGCCAATCCCGCGCGAGGCGCCAGTGACCAGGGCCACTCTGTTCTCGAGCAACATCGCGATCTCCTCGTGCGTGAGTCCACCCGCGCGCGCGCCCGGCCTGGAGTGCCGTCTGTCAGCACGCGGGAACAGCGTGCATGATAGTCAACTGTCGCCGCTCTTCCGAGTCGCTGCGCGCGCGCGAGCTTTCAACCGGCGGGTGAGCAGCGGTTCGAGTACCGCCACGTCGCTTATGTCGGCGGCGCGCGACGAGTAGACGAGAGTCACCCGGCCCTTCGCGGCCCGTTGCAGCAGATCGTCGAGCACGACTCTCGCATCGGGGGCCTTCAGTTCCTCCCGATATCGCTTCTGGAATTCGGGCCATTTGTCGGGATCGTGCGAGTACCACTCTCGCAACTCCCGCGACGGAGCGATATCCTTCTCCCATGCGTCGATGTGGGCACGCGCCTTGGATACGCCGCGCGGCCAGAGCCTGTCGATGAGGACTCGATAGCCATCGGAGGGCTCGTAGGGTTCGTAGACTCGTTTCGCGATGAACATGTTCCACCCTGCAGATGGAGGTTTCTCTCATGGCCGTGGATGCAACTCGCAGCCCATTCTACTCCTGGCTCGACCACGCCGCGATTCGCGACGTCCTTCGTGCTGCTCTTCTGCTTCCAGCGGGTGAGCGGATGGTGCTGATGAAGGGGCTCATCCCGGAACTCGTCGAGGATGTCGGCATCAAGGGCGTGGAAAGCTTCGTCAACGAGCTTGGCGTGAAGGCGCACCGATACGCCGAGGCTCGTGCTCATCCCGGCAAGGGTGGCGCCACGCGGCGAATCGCCGGCGAGCCGTTGGGCGGACCGATTCCTGCCGGGGAGGCTCATCTGTCCGGTCGTCGCAATCCTCGTCGGCCAGGCGGAAGAGCGCTGGAGCGGCAGTGGGAGGCGACGTTCTGGGACGAGATCGGGGGATTGTCAGCGGTCGGTGGCCAGGGTAGCTGAACGCCCGGCGGTCGTAGCTCCGCGTACAACCTCACCTGCCGCCACCCGCGCATTCACCATCTGCGCGGCAATCTTCCTGGTGGCGGCAGGGGCGTTGGCGGTGGTGCGCCTCACCAGGCCACTGGACCGCGGCTGGTGGCTCGTGGCCTACCTCTCACTCGTGGGTGGGGTCGCGCAACTGATGCTCGGTCCGGGTCTGCTGGCGCTCGCCAGGCTGCGACAGGCACCGTCTCCCACGGGACCAGCGCTGTTCACGCGACTGGTCCTGTGGAATGTCGGCACCCTGCTGGTCGCCGCCGCCAACATGGCTCGCGCGATGGCCGGTGTGGTGGCTGGCAGCGTGCTCCTGCTCGCCGCGCTGGCGCTGTTCACGGGCGACCTGCGCCTGTTGCGCGCCGCGGCCAGCGAGGCCGCGCCACGGTGGCTGCGCGGCTACGCCTTCCTGCTCGTCTTCCTGGCCATCAGTGTCGGTGTCGGGACGGCGCTCGCGTACCGCGGGCGGTAACGCGAGCGCGGGTATCGCGGTAGCCAGCTCGCGCTAGCGTACCCGGAACGGCACCACCATCTCCCCGTCCGCCCACTGCACTCTCAGCAACCCGCTGTTTCCCGTGCCTTCGACGGCGATGGTGAACAGCTCGACCGACTGCGTGAGCGGCCGGA
This sequence comes from uncultured Gemmatimonadota bacterium, assembly GCA_937906875.1. GTDB lineage: Bacteria > Gemmatimonadota > Gemmatimonadetes > Gemmatimonadales > Gemmatimonadaceae > CALCHX01. Next base: position 8,167 of record CALCHX010000008.1, read on the forward strand.
AGGTGGCCTTCACGCGCCCCAGGTCCTGGGTGGCGTCGTAGGAGTTGCCATTCTGTCCGGTCTGCCGGTTGACGATGAGCGTGCCGCCGTCCGGGGCAGGGATGGAGAAGAGGGTATAGCGACCGGCGGGCAGGGCGAGGGTGTCGGCACCCTGACCGAGGAGGAGTGCGCGATCCGTCGTGAAGTGGGTGGCCAGGTTGGCGCCGGTACGCCATAGCTCGCCCCAGGGCACGAGGGCTCCCCAGATGGCGCGGCCGCGCCGCACGGGCGTGCCGTAGTCGACTTCGAGCTGTGCTCCGCCCACAGTGGCCACCGTCTCGCCACGACCGGAGAGTGCGCCGAACGAGCTGCCGGCGTCATCCTCGCCCTGCCAGCGCGAGGCCAGCGCGTCCAGCGCCAGCCACGGTCGGCGCTCGACTATCAGGGCGCGCGTCGTGGCCCCGGCATCCAGCCCGATCAGCCTGCCAACCCCATCGGTACGGACGCGCATGGTACCCCGGAAGGGATGGGTGATCGTCGCCGAGTCGCCGCCAACGGCGCCGATGCGGAAGTCGCTGGTGCGGGCGCCGGTGAGGAGCGGCTGGACGATGGAGTCGCGCCCGCTGCCCCGCAGCCGCTCGAGCGCCGGCTCGAAGGGCCAGTGGACCATGTCGATGAACGGAAGGGTGGCGGCGTCGGCGGCTACCATTCGCGACCTTATGCCCGACGGTCCGTTGGTCTCGATGTGCAGCGAGTCGCCACTGCGCGTGACCACCTCGCTGGCGCCGGTGGGGGCACCGGTACGGGGGTCCACTTCCGTGCTCGCCCATCGCTGAGCATGGCCGTCGTTGGTCAGTTCCATCCGATAGCGGGTGCGCGTCGTCCTGGGCGTGCGGAGCAGGACGTCGGCCTCGATGATGTTTCTCGTGCGCACGATGTGCTCGACGGCCAGCGTATCCTTCCCCAACCGTGTCACCAGCGCGGTGCTGTCCGGAGACGTCCTGTTGTCCTGGGCGCCAGCCAGCGACGCGACGGACAGGAGGGCGGCGAGTGCAACCAGGGAGGGCAGCAATAGTCGTGAGCCATCAACTGGAACACGGGCAGCAGACGTATGGTTTGCCGATCTGGTCAGAGCGAGGCGCACGCGAGCGGCGGCGGAGGGAAAGGAGAGCAAAGCGACTCCGGAGTCGTAGGGTGGCCAGGACGCGACGCTCCTTTGGTGACGCGACCGGTATCCCTATATACGCACGAACGTGCCCCGGCGCTGGCGGACGGCGAGCGAACCCGGCGAGCGAACCCGGCGAGCGAACCAGGCGAGCGAACCAGGCGAGCGAACCACCAAGCTGCTCACCACATCGGCCCTCGCAGCCCTGCCAGAGCGCCCTCCAGGAACGACTCCTTCCATTGTTCCAGGGCCTCTACCGGAACGCTCAGTTCGACGCTCAGCGACGCCACCGGCTCGCCCCGCAGCAGACGGAGCACCGCGTCCCGACGCTGCACGGCCACCGCTGGCGTCGCCGCTGGCGCTGAATGGACCTCGACGCCTGCTGCCTGGCGTCGGGTGATGGCCTGCACGGCGGCGACGCGGAGTTGGTCCAGAAAGGCCAGGGTCGCGGCGTCGGGGGGCACCTCGCCGCCGATCGTGTCGGCATACAGGCAGCCGATGGTCGTCCCGTCCACCACTATCGGCATCAGCCGCACGCGCCGGGCACCGAGGGCGCGCACCCAGCGAGCTTCCTCCATGGCCGCACCACGCTCGTCGTGCAGCACCACATCCCGGCCTTCGGTGAGCGACCTTGCCGTGCCGCTACTCAGGCGGCGTAGGGGAAGGCGACACTGCGCCACCAGCCGCTCCGAACCCTCGCCCAGCCCCAGCCTGGCCTCCAGTTGCCGCCGATCGGGGGTGAAGAGGCAGAAGAGAGCGCGGTCAGCGGGTGCTCCCCGCATCAGTGCTTCGAGTACGACGAGCATCGCATGGTGCAACGCCTGACCGCGCTCCGGAGGCACCGCCGCTTCGACCTCGGCCAGCAGGCGCACCCGCAGCTCGGACAGGTCGGTCGCCCGTCCGTGCGGACTCACCGCGCTGCCGTTGGCAGTGGACAGAGAGAGTTGAGCGGCATGGTGTGGACCGGACGCTACCTTGGTCCCCGCCACCGCTGTTCCGCTCAGTACCGCGGCGGTTCCCTCGGCGAGCGCGACAGCGTCCATCGACACACCTGCCTCGGTGAAGACGGTACGTGTCTCGTCGATCGCCGCGTTCAGTACCTCTCCCAACTGCTCGGCTGACAGGCGGAGCTGGTCGCCGTAACGGGCGAGGACTG
>CALCHX010000009.1 GCA_937906875.1 uncultured Gemmatimonadota bacterium
GGATCCCCGCCCGCCGTGGTTCATACTGCGGCGGAAGCATGAGCGACTCTCCCAGTTTCTCCTGAGACTCGTCCACGGTGAAGCCCGGCGTGTCGGTAGCGACCTCGAACAGTACGCCGCCTGGCTCGCGGAAATAGATGGAGTTGAAGTAGCGGCGATCGATCACTGGAGTCGGCTCCATACCGACTGAGGCGACGCGTTCGCGCAGCAGTAGTTGCGCCTCGTCGTCGGCAGCACGCCAGGCCACGTGGTGTACCGTCCCGGCGCCGCCCGTGCCACGCAGGAACCCGCCGACGTTCCGTAACCGGACCAGCGTACCCGGTCCCCCGTCACCGGCGGCGAAACGCTGGGTATCCTCCCACTCGGGCAACTGGCGGAAGCCAAGTGTGTCGACCAGCACCGAGGCGGTCTCGCCAGCAGCATCGGCCCACAGCGTCACCGAATGCAGTCCGCGGAGGGCCTGTTCCGTCCCGATCCCGGCCGCGCCGTGCCACCCTGTTCGGTTCCCGGCGTCAGCATGTCCGACGATCTCGAGCATCAGGCCATCGGGATCGCGAAACGAGATCACCCGCTCGGTGTCGCCGCCACTTCCACGGCGCGACGGGCCCTCGAACGGGATTGCATGGCGCACCAGCCGCTCCACCCAGAAGCCGAGCGAGGAGGGCAGAACGACAAAAGAGGTGACGGCGACCTGTCCGGAGCCCTGCTGGCCGCGCCGGGCGCCTGGCCAGGGGAAGAAGGTGAGCAGACTGCCCGGAGTCCCTACCTCATCGCCGTAGTAGAGATGATAGGTCTGCGGATCGTCGAAATTCACGGTCCGCTTGACCAGACGCAGACCCATCACCCCAGCATAGAAGTCGATGTTTCGCTGTGGGTCGGTGGCGATCGCCGACACGTGGTGGATACCGAGTACCGTGCTCGACATGCGCGTGATGCCTGTGGTGAATCGGTGGGCCTTCGCGCCGCAGGATGGCTGGAAGGTATCGTCCGTTACGCCGGTCGGGAAACTCCCGGTGGACAATTCATCGGTCTGGCGTCAGCAACCCTTGCGGGGCCGCTGGTCTATGCCTGGGACGGCCTTTCGTACGTCCCCATCAACTCGGTGGTCGCCAGGATATGGGAGATCATGGCCCGCTCGAGGTCGCTGGCGGTCGGCGTGCCGATGTCGCCGAGCATGCGGTCCAGGGCGAACAGGCGGAAGTAGTAGCGGTGACGTCCGATTGGCGGGCACGGGCTGGTCCAGCCGGTGTGCTCGCTGTCGTTGACGCCCTCGCGACTGCCCTCCGGCAGGTCGTCGGACTTCACGCCGACGGGCAGCGATCGAGTGGTTGGCGGCAGGTCATGGAGTACCCAGTGGATGAATGTGCGTTCTGGCGCTGCCGGGTCGGGCGCATCCGGGTCCTGCATTATGAGGGCGAAGCTCCGCGTCCCCTCCGGTGCACCGGACCAGGCGAGGGCAGGTGAGATCTTCTCACCGTCGCAGGTGAAGCGAGTGGGGATCGGACCTTCGTGCGCGAAATCGGGGGAGCTCAGAGTGAGTGACATGAAGTTCTCCAAGAAGGACGGGCCGACCATCTGCTGTGTGGAGTTCGGCCAGTGACGGAGCATATAGCGGTCCGTTCGGCGGTCGTCGAGGAACGAGCTCCGTTCGTGGGTCAAGGGTGGACGGTGCGCGACCACCGGAGCGTGGGCGATGAAGTATCCGAACGAGAAGATTCCGGACTACCCTCGCGGGACGCTACCGGCCAACTTGCGATCGGGTGCCTCCGTTCACGTCGACCTGTGTACTTGCAATATGGCCCATCTCCGTCTCTGTCGTGGTGAAGCCAGCCTCCTTGCCGGAGTGCTGCTCGCCACCTTCATCAGCGCGCCCATGGCCGGAGCGCAGCGTGATGCCGGTGCCGCTGCGCGCGCCAATGCCAGTTACTTCCCGGAGCCGGGGGATCGCTGGGAGCACCGCACACCCAGTGCCGTGGGCATGGACTCCACCAGGCTCGCGGCGGCGATTGCCTTTGCCGTGGCCAACGAGGCGAAGACGCCGCGGGACCGCGAGATGGCCCACTACCAGAGCTTTGGTCGCGAGCCTTTCGGTTCTGCCACCGGTCCGTTTGCCGAGCGTGGACCGGCGACCGGGATGATCGTGCGGCACGGCTACATCGTGGCGGAATGGGGTGAGCCGGAGCGGGTGGACATGACCTTCAGCGTCACCAAGAGTTTCCTCTCCAGCACGGTAGGCATCGCGATCGACCGCGGGCTCATCGGTTCGGTGCATGATACGGTGGCAAAGGTGATGGCTCCCATAGTCGTCGTCGGCCAAGGACAGGCATCGCGTCGGGCCGAGCGGTTGGGGGCGCAGGAGGTTCTCAGGCCGTTCGATACACCGCACAACCGGACCATCACCTGGGACCACCTGCTGCGGCAGACGAGCGACTGGGAGGGGACGCTCTGGGGAAAGCCGGAGTGGGCCGATCGTCCGACCGGATCGCCCGACCAGTGGGCTACGCGAGCCCGGGTCCCGGCCGGTTCGGTCTACGAATACAACGACGTGCGGGTGAACGTTCTCGCCCTGGCGGCTCTCCAGGTATGGCGCCGACCCCTGCCGGAGGTGTTGCGCGAGAAGCTGATGGATCCGATCGGCGCTTCATCGACCTGGCGCTGGTTCGGCTATGACGATTCGTGGGTGCTGATGGATGGCCTGGCCGTGCAATCGGTATCGGGCGGCGGTCACTGGGGCGGCGGGATGTTCATCAGTGCCCGCGACCAGGCGCGCTTCGGTTACCTCACCCTGCGTCGCGGCAGGTGGGGCGACCGGCAGATCCTGAGCGAGTCGTGGGTGAAGCAGGCGCTCACGCCGACACCGGCCCAGCCGACCTACGGCTTCATGAACTGGTTCCTGAACACCGACCGGAAATTGTGGCCGAGCGCGCCGGCGAGCGCGTTCGCGCATCTGGGTAACGGGACGAACATCGTCTACGTGGACCCGGAGAACGACCTGGTGGTGGTAGCGCGCTGGATCGAGAACAGCGAGGTGGACGGTCTGCTGCAGCGTGTGCTACTATCGTTGGATGACGGACGGCGGTGAGACAGGCGGTTCTGCCATGATCGAGGCAGGAGTTCACCGTGCCCCGCATGAGCCGCGCGGGTAGTCAAGTCAGCAAAGCGTAGTGACTCGCCGTAGATTAAGCGGGTCGCATCGTCAGTCGCTCGATCGCACGGGTTCGCCAGCCACGGCGACCAGCCAACCGTGGCGATCATCCTTCTAGCATTCAGACTGGAGACTACATGCCCAATCGTAGTCAGACGCTCACGTGCCGGGTGCTGATGCTCGG
>CALCHX010000010.1 GCA_937906875.1 uncultured Gemmatimonadota bacterium
GGTACTGGGTTCGCTGGGCCGTGCTGAGCCCGCTCAGCGACGGTGTGTCGCCGCCGAAGAAATCAGTCACGTCGATCACGGCCGACGCGCTGTCACGCGTGTATGCCATGATCGGGAAGGCGGCGAGGATGGCTCCCAGGTGATTCGCGGCGACGGAGAGGGCGATCGGGAGCGAGTCGTCGGCGACCGCCTCGGCCGTGAGGGCGCGCAGGACGATCCTGTCACCGCTTCGCTCCCACCGTACCAGCCGCTCCTGGACGCTCGTTCCAGCGGACAGGAAGCCGCCGAAGTTGGCCGGTACCGCGGCCACCCGGCCGACGAGCAGGAAGTCGCGTCCGACGAGTGAGTCGGGCACTTCGAACAGCCAGCGGTCATCCTGCCTGTGCACGGTTATGCCGCCGCTGTCGGTGACGGCGCGGCTGGTGACGACCTGCGCATAGGGGCGCGGTGCACGTCGCGGCTGCGCGCCTGATTGTCCGCCTGCCTGGCCGCCGCCGGTAGTGCCGGGAGCGGCGGCGGCCGCCGCGCCGGTCGCCGGCGCGGGGGTGGTCGCGGGCGCGCTGGAGCGCGTACAGGCGACTGTCGCGGCGACGGTGAGGAGTGCGCCGAGGCGTAGGCGGGCGAGGGCTGAGAACATGGCTGATCCAGGTGAGGGTCGGCGGGAATATGCCCCCCGTGAGCCATGCTGAACAGGTCGATCGGATACGGGCGTTCAGTGTACGCTTGGCACAGAGCCCGGCATGGCCTCCTCGCAACCGGCCTGCTCGACGTCGCCACCTGTCCCGATTCCGCGGCGATGTCTTCGCGGAACGGAAGTCGCAGCGATCTGGTTACGCGCCGGCGCGGCAGGCATCGATCCCGTCCGAGCGCCTTCCCCGAACGTACTCAACGCATCATGACAGTTCGTCCCAGAATAGTCATCATCGGTGGCGGATTTGCCGGGCTTCACGCCGCCCGGGTGCTCCGCAAGGCCGCTGTGGATATCACCCTGCTGGACCGTACCAACCACCATCTCTTCCAGCCGCTGCTCTACCAGGTGGCCACGGCGACGCTGAATCCGAGCGACATCTCTGCTCCCATCCGTTGGCTACTGCGTCGCCAGCGGAACACCACGGTCCTGCTGGGGGAGGTTGGCGACGTCGACCTCGAGCGGCGGGTGGTGAAGCTGGACAGTGGAGCGCGTGAGATCGGCTACGACTACCTGATAGTCGCCAGCGGTGCCCGGCACTCCTATTTCGGCCACGACGAATGGGAGTCCCTGGCACCAGGGCTCAAGGGACTGGTCGACGCGCTGGAGATACGTCGCCGCTTCCTGCTCTCGTTCGAGCGAGCGGAGAAGACGGAGGACCCGGAGGAGCGCCGTCGTTGGCAGACATTCGTCATCGTCGGCGGCGGGCCGACTGGCGTGGAACTGGCCGGGATGCTGCCGGCGATTGCCCGCGACGCATTCCGCCACGACTTCCGCAACATCGACACGCGGGACACGCGTGTGATCCTGGTGGAGGGTGGTCCACGCCTGCTGACGGCCTTTCCCGAGCATCTCTCGGAGCACGCCGCGCGCGACCTCACCGACCTGCACGTGGACGTGAGACTGAACGCCATCGTCACCGACATCCAGCCGGACGCGGTGTACGTGGGCGAGGAGCGCATCCCGACTCACACAGTCTTCTGGGCGGCCGGCAATGCGGCGTCGCCGCTGGTGCGCCGGATGGGTGTCCCCACCGATCGCGCGGGGCGAGCACAGGTGGAGCCCGATCTCTCGGTTCCGGGTCATCCCGAGGTATTCGTGGTGGGCGACGCGGCTGCCGTGAAACGACCAGAAGGTGGACTGGTGCCTGGCGTCGCGCCGGCGGCGACACAGATGGGGAAGTCAGCGGCGAAGAACATACTCCGCTCCATTCGCGGTGAGGAGCGCACCCCGTTCCACTACTTCAACAAGGGTGATCTGGCCACCATCGGTCGCCACAAGGCGGTTGCGAAGATCGGCGGGGTGGAACTCACCGGCACCATCGCCTGGCTGACGTGGCTCTTTGTTCACATCATGTATCTCGTCGGCTTCCGCAATCGCATCAGCGTGCTGATGGAGTGGGCATACGCCTACTTCACCTTCCGGCGCGGAGTGCGCCTCATAACCACCACGCGCGGTGAGTCGGGATCGCCGCACTTGTCGTCGCTGGTCTCTACCCCGGGTCAGCAGCCCGCGCTGGGTGCGGGGCATTCCGACAGTGACGCGGCTGCCCGCGCTTTACGGGATGAGGTGGAGGTCCGGTGAGTCGGCAAGCCATGTAAGGTCGCCGCGATTGTGGCGCGGCGGCCTCGATGAACATGCGATTGCTGGGAGCCGCCAGCTCCATGCGTCAGCTGATAGCGGCTTCGACCTGAGACTGCATCGCTGAGTCGTCCGACGACTCAGCGATGCAGTCTGCGGTGCCTCCTGAATGGCGGAACACGAACTGAATAGCGCTCCTCCGTAACTCGGCTTCGACTTGGTACCTCCGAGGAGCAGAGAGTCAGGCTCGTCCGCACAAGGTCACCACGTCGGAGTCGGGCTCAGCCAGCGAAATGCGGCCCCAGCTCGACGACTTTCCAGGCGCCAGCCCTGTCACGCGCGAGCGTGACGATGCCGGTGAAGCTCGTCAGGAACGGCCCGGACCGCCGAGGTGTGGGTGCCATCGGTTCAGCCCACGCGACGTGCACCCGAAGCCGCACCTGATCCGGGCGAACATTCTCCTCGACCTGATCCATCCAGACATAGGCACTCTTCTGGAGCGCCTGACATGGACGGCGACCGCTGGGATCGCAGTCGGCCAGCAGCGAGCTATCGCCGGCAGTCACCCGGTGGCGGTGCATGGCCAGTCGCTCTGGAGAGGCGTTGGAACTCGCGACGCGGCGCAAGGCCATGTCGGTTCGGGCGGCATCGAAGCGAATCCCGCGTTGGGCCACCGTCAGCGTCCCGAGGCGCCTGTCACAGGGCAGTACAGTGTCGATCACCGCGTCCGCGATGACGCCCACTTCCTGCGGCCTGATGTCCTGCCGAGCCGCGGTGGTATCCTGAATCAGAAACGCAGCGAAGATCACTATCCACATGAGAGTCTCACCTGCGAAAGTGATCGATCGGTTGTGTGCGAGTTAGTGAAAGCCGCACAGGTTCTGGACACGGCGCGCTATTGGCGCATCGGGCGCCTCATGGTCGGCCGGCAAACCGAGGCGGGGTGGGGCGCTCGGCTGCTCGATCGTCCGGCTACTGACCTCAGACCTGCTTGCCCCGGACTGGAGGGGTTCTCCCGTCGAAACCTGGACCGGATGCGTGCGCTGCATCTTGCCTATCCGGAAGGCTCGGCGTCAGGCTCGACGGGCGGCATTCCGTGGCCGCATCACGTCATTCGAGGACCGCGTGCCGACAGTGGAGGAGATGTAAGGAGAGCTCGCTCCCAGGTAACGAGGGCGCGGGATAGCCAGTCGTTATGTGGCGGGTCCTCCACGGAGAACGGTACCGAAGTGCGTATCCAGCCCAGCGCGTCGGCCTAGGGTTGGACGCTCCACCAATCCGATCAGAACCGCCTGCCAGGGCTACGAACTGACTACCACCGGACTGTCGATATAGCGCTCCATCCCGGCTCCCAGGAAGATCGTCCCGGCCACCAGAGCGGCGGCGATCCAGAATGGCACTCCGATGCCCAGGTGGTCGTAGGCCAGACCGGCGAGGGCGGGGAAGACGGAGCGGGTGATGCCGCCGAATGTCTGCTGGACGCCCATGTACAGGCCGCGCTCGCGACCGGATATGACCCGTGACAGGAGCGCCGTCACACATGGAAAGGTGAAGGCCGTGCCGAGCGGCAACAGGGCGACGGCGATGGCCAACGTTACATAGCTGTGGGTGAGGGGAATGGCCGCCAGGCCGGTGGCCATCAGGACGGCACCGATACGTGTCAGCCGCGCCTCGCCAAAGCGGTCCACCATCGGCCCCAGTACAAGGGCTCGAGTGAGGACGGACAGCGCTCCCATGTAGGTGAAGAAGAAGCCGATGGTGCTCGCCGTCACGTCGTAACGCGCCATCAGGAACAGGGCGAGTATGGCCGTGATTCCCTGGAAGGATCCCATGGCAATGGAATAGATCCAGATGAGTCGCGAGGCCGGATCGCCAGGTCGGGCGAGTACACCGAGCAATGCCTCGCGTGATCGTCGCACGCGTGGTGCGCCGGGCGCGGCATCGCTCACCTGGCGCGCCTTCACATCGTGCGACTCGGTGAGGTACCGGGCCGCGAACAGGATGTTCACGAGGCAGAGCGCGGCAGCCATCAGCCCTGGTGCCTCCTTGCCGAGGCTCAGCGAAGCGGAGCCGAGTACGGGGCCCAATGTGACACCCAGGTTGGTCGCCGCGGAGAGCCAGCCGAGGCTCTTGGCCCGCTCGTCCGGGCGCGTGGAGTCGGCGACATAAGCCTGGATCACGCCCACCGTGCCCCCTCCAGCGCCCTGTACCAGTCGGGAGACGAAGAGCAGCCAGAGCGAGTCGGCGTACGCGAACACCACGTACGCAATGGCTGCCGCGGTCAGTCCCACCAGCAGCGCCGGCCGACGGCCGTAGCGATCGGAGAAGCGACCCCAGAGTGGCGCACTGACCAACTGGGCAAAGGAGAAGGACGCCACGAGCAGCGTCACGACGAACGCGCTCGCCCCCAGGTCCACGGCATAGAAGGGGAGCAGTGGGATCACCATGAGGAGTCCCACCATGTCCACGAACGCCGTGATCATGAGTATGACCAGGCTGCCCTGCGGGCCCCACTTGCGCATCACCGCCGGCTGCTCCGGCACCTTCGACGGGCCCGTGGTCACTCCATCTTCCCGAGCGCCGCCGGCGGCGAAGCACGTCCCACCACTCCGACCAGCGCGATGATCGTGAGCACGTACGGGATCATCTCCACGAACTGGGATGGCACCAGTTGCAGTCCCTGTAGCTGAATCTGTAACGTCTCCGCAGCCGCGAAGAGGAGACAGGCGAGGGCGACACGCTTGGGGTCCCACCGCCCGAAGATGACCGCCGCCAGCGCTATGAAGCCGCGGCCGGCGGTCATCCCGTCGGTGAACTGGTGCTGATCGCTCGCCAGATAGGCGCCGCCAAGGCCAGCGAGCGCGCCGGAGAGTATCACGCCAATGTATCGGAGGCGGTTCACCGATACGCCCAGTGAGCGCGCGGCCTGCGGATGCTCACCCACGGCGCGCAGGCGAAGCCCGAACGGGGTGCGATAGAGCACGAGACCGAGTACAGGAAGGGTGATAAGCCCCAGCCATACAATAGGGTTGCCGAAGGTGGCGAACAGGCCGCCAGCGCTCTGCTCACCGCCAAATCCCACTACCCGAGGGGAATTCGAGGAGCTGTTGAAGAAGAGCCTGAGAAAGAAGCGCGTGGCGCCGATGGCCAGCAGATTGATGGCGATTCCGGCCACGACCTGATCGGCACGGAAGCGAATGGTCGCCACGGCCAGGATCAGCGCTGCCGCCATTCCCCCGGCAATTCCGCACAGCAGTCCTATCCACGGATCGCCGCTGTAGTAGCTGCCGAGCACGGTGCAGAAGGCGCCGGTGAGCATGAAGCCCTCCAGCGACAATCCAATGATCCCGACTCGCTCCGACACCACGCCGCCGGCGGCGGCAAAGAAGTAGGGCATGGCGATCCGGATCGTCTGGGCCAGGAAGATGATCCCGATCATGACCGCACCCCTCGCAATCCAGCCCTGAGAACTCTCTGCACCTCGGGCACCGAGGTCACCATGGCCAGGATCACCACTGCCTGGAGGACGTCCACCATCTGCTTCGGCACCAGTGCATTGACGGCCAGGCCGCCCTGCGAGAGCGTGGCGAAGAGCAGCGCGGCGAGCATGACTCCGACAGGATGGTTCCGACCCACGAGGGCGACGGCGATGCCGAGAAATCCGGAGCCGGTGGCGAAACCTTCCTCGTAGTAGTGCTTGTAGCCGAGTACGTAGTTGATGCCTCCCAGCCCGGCAACGGCGCCGGAGATGATCATCGCCCTTGTCCACACCGATCCCACCCGCACGCCTCCATACTCTGCGGCGTCGGGCTGCAGGCCGACGGCCCGCAGTTCGTAGCCGCGGCGGGTGCGGAAGAGGTACCACCAGAGCAGGGCCGCCGCCGCGACCACGATGAGCATCGACAGGTTGGCCGCCGAGCCGCGGAAGGTGCTGGAGAAGTCGGCCAGGCGTGGTATGACCCCGGCGGCAATCTCCGGTGTATGCAGCGTCTCCGGTACGTGCAGGTGACTGGAGACGGCGTAGTTGAGCAGGGCGAGGACGATGAAGTTGAGCATGATCGTGACGATCACCTCGTTGGCCCCGAACCGTGCCTTGAGCGCGCCTGGTACGGCGCCCACGACCCCGCCGCCGGCCATCGCGGCCAGCACCAGAAGTGGTACCGCGAGTAGCGCTGGCATGGCCGCCGGCAGAAGGAAGCCGACCGTTCCGGCGGCAAAGCCACCCGCGGCAATCTGGCTCTCACCGCCAATGTTGAAGAGACCGGCCCGCGCCGCGATGGCAAAGGCCAGCCCCGTGCAGGTCAGTGTCGTCGCCTTGTAGAGCACCTGCCCCAACCCGTAGGCGTTCCCCCACGTTCCCTCTATGAGTAGCCGGTATACCTCGCGCGGAGCCTCACCAAAGGCCAGAATGAGCAGGTCGCCGACGACCGCTGCCAGGGCCAGCGCCATGAGCGGCGGAAGGAGCGCCGCGGCCAGCCGATCTCGCCTCCCGCCTGATGGGCCGACAGGCGAACCGATTGCTGTCACCTCGGCTTCAGAACCGCTGCTCACGCCCGACCTCCGTCGCGCGGCCGGCCGACTGGCGTGGCTCGCTCGTTCGCGATCGACAGTTCGTCGACCGGGTTGTCGGCGGCGCCGGTCATGTACGGGCCCAGTACTTCGGGTGTCGCGATGGCGCGGGGGAGCACGGTGACGAGTCGGCCGCGATACATCACCCCTACCCTGTCGGAGAGCGCCAGGATCTCGGCGAGATCGGCGGAGACGAGCAGGATGGCCTTGCCGGCGTCGCGGGCGTCGCGCAGCTCCTGATGGATGAATTCGATCGCCCCCACGTCCACTCCGCGGGTGGGCTGGGCGGCCAGGAGGACGCTGAAGTCACGCCCCATCTCGCGGGCGACAATGATCTTCTGCTGGTTGCCGCCGCTCAGCGCGCGTGCCGGCAGCGTGGCGTCGGGCGGTCGTATGTCGAAGGCGCTGATCTGTTGGCGCGCATTCGCCGCGATCCGCCCCCGATCCAGCGATGGACCACTGGTGAAGTGGTGCTGCCGACCGAGGATGAGGTTGTCGGCGACGTTGAAGTCGAGAATGAGACCCCGCCTCTGGCGATCCTCCGGGATGTGCGAGAGGCCGGCATCGGAGCGGGCACGCACGCCCAGCGCTGCCACATCGCGCCCATTCAATCGAAGTTCGCCGGTGAACTGTGCGAGACCGGCTATCGCCTCCACCAGCGCGGTCTGGCCGTTCCCCTCGACGCCCGCGATGCCGAGGATCTCGCCGGGCGCGACGGTGAAGGAAACCCGATCGAGGAGCCGACGACGGGCGTCGTCCGGAGCCACCACGCTCACGGCCCGCAGTTCGAGCGCGGGTGGGGCTGCGGGCACGGGCGCGAGCAAGTCAGTGCCCCGCAGCGAAGGTTGCGCCTGGGTGGTCGTGGTCGTGGAGCCGTCACCGCCCGAGGCTGGCGAGGGTATCATGCCGCCAATCGCGTCCATCGCCAGCGCCACTTCACGCCCCACCATCGCCCGGGCGATCTCTCGCGGGGTCGTATCGCTCGTGCGAATCCGCGATACCGTGGCGCCCGAGCGCATCACGGTGATGAAGTCGGAGATCGCCATCACCTCGTCCAGCTTGTGGGTGATGAGGACGACCGTTCCGCCCTTGTCGCGCAAACGCCGCAACACCGTCCACAACTCCTCCACTTCCGGCGGTGAGAGCACCGCTGTCGGCTCGTCCAGGATGAGTATGCGGGCGCCCCGATAGAGCGTCTTCAGGATCTCGACTCGCTGCGCCTCACCCACGCTGAGGTCGGCCACCCGACGTCCGGGCTCCACCACCAGGCCGCTACTTGCTCCCAGTTCGTTCACCTCACGCTCGGCTCGAGCCCGGTCGAATGACGGACCGCGGCGAGGTTCGCGGCCCAGCACCACGTTCTCGGCGACCGTGAGCGTGGGGACGAGCATGAAGTGCTGGTGCACCATCCCGACGCCGGCGGCGATCGCCGACGCCGTGCTCCAACCCGTGACGTCGCGGCCGTCCACGCGCACCGAGCCGGCGTCCGGCTCGTACATGCCGCTCAGGATGCGCATCAGCGTGGATTTGCCCGCGCCGTTCTCCCCCACCAGGGCATGAAGCTGTCCGGCCGGCACCTCCAGTTCCGCGCCATTGTTGGCTCGTACCGCGCCGAAGAACTTCGTTATGCCGCGCATCCGGATTGCCAGTTCGTCCGCCAGCGGCGTGTCGGCCGTGGGTCCGGATCCGGCGCTGGTCGGCGAGCGCTCGGCGCCGCTCATCGACGCTCCGTGGGTACGGGGATCCGGCCGGCGACTATGCTGTCCTGGAGGGACAGCAGTCGGGTGCGAATGGAGTCCGGAATGAGCGCCCGGTTGGCGTCATCATAGATATAGCCGACGCCACCGTCGGCGAGGCCGAACTCGTAGATTCCGCCGTGGAAGGTGCCGTCCTGCACTCGCTTTATGGCGTCGAAGACTGCTGCGTCCACACCCTTGACCATGGAGGTGAGGATGTAGCCGGGCGCCTCCTCGTACTGGTCGGCGTCCACCCCGATGGCCAGCTTTCCCGAGGCCCGTGCCGCTTCGAACACACCCAGGCCGGTGGACCCGGCAGCATGGAATATCACGTTCACGCCCGACTGATACTGGCTCAGGGCGAGTTCCTTGCCGCGTCCCGGATTGCGGAATGCTTCCGGTGTCACGCCGGCATACTGGGCGACAACGGTGCAGTCCGGGCAGACATGGAGCACGCCTGCCCGGTAGCCGGCCTCGAACTTGTGGATGAGTGGAATGTCCATCCCGCCCACGAAGCCGATGCGCCGGGTTGGAGTGTAGTTCCTGTCGCCAATTCGCGATTCCCGCGACACCAGCGCAGCCAGCGCACCCACCAGAAAGGAGCCCTGTTCCTCGCGGAACTTGAGCGCTGCCAGGTTGGGAGGCGGCTGGATGACAGCGCCGGCGGAGTCGGTGGACACGGCCAGGTCGACCCCGGCGAAGTCGGTCTGTGGGTACTCCCGCGCCAACTGGGTCAGGTCGTCGGTGAAGATGAAGCCGACGCCGATCACCAGGTCCATCCCCTCGGCGGCCAGCAACCTCAGACCAGCCTCCCGATCGGATCCGTCGCCCGGCTCCACGAAACGCACCCGAGCGCCGAGGTCGCGCATCGCCAACTCGGCCCCCCGGTAGGCGCCGTCGTTGAACGACTTGTCGCCTCGCCCGCCCATGTCGAAGACGATTCCTATGTCGAGCCCTTCTCCGGTGGGGATCGCACTGGCCCCCTCGGGGCGCACGAAGAGCAGGGCGACGTGCACCGCGAGGAGCACGCCCACCCCGAACAGCAACTTTCGCATCGGCGTTGTCTCGTGGGCGTGGACTCGTCGGCGGTGGCGGGCGCGGGAATGGCGGTGCCCGCGAGGATCAAGGTGGCTCGAGGTAACCTAGTTGGTAACGCCGCGACTTCCATTCCCGGGCCACCGGTCATTGATTCAATGGATGGTCGAGCGCATCCGAACGCGCCTCCTCGTCGTGGGTAGCGGCGTCGCGGGGCTGCACACGGCGTGGCGAGCCGCACAGGACGGTCCCGTCATCCTTCTCACCAAGCGCTCGCTCTTTGACAGCGCCACCGCCTACGCCCAGGGAGGTATCGCGGCCGCCCTCGGCGCCGGCGACTCGCCCGAGCTCCACCGGCGGGACACTCTGGCCGCCGGCGGCGCCCTCTGCGACGCCGCAGCTGTGCAGGTGCTGGTGGATGAAGGCCCGACCAGGGTCAAGGAGCTCCATACCGCCGGAGTCGCCTTCGACCTCGAGC
This sequence comes from uncultured Gemmatimonadota bacterium, assembly GCA_937906875.1. Taxonomy (GTDB): domain Bacteria; phylum Gemmatimonadota; class Gemmatimonadetes; order Gemmatimonadales; family Gemmatimonadaceae; genus CALCHX01. The sequence continues at coordinate 10,088 of CALCHX010000010.1, forward strand.
CCAGCGGTCGTTTCAAGCTGGGGCGCGAGGCGGCGCACTCCCGCAACCGGATCGTCCACGCGCACGGCGACCAGACAGGCGCCGAGGTGGCCCGTACCCTGATCAGTCGGGTACTGAATAGTGACGCCGTGGAAGTTGTGGAAAAGGCACGTGTGCTCGACCTCATAGTGGACGGCGAGCGCTGCTGCGGAGCACGGGTGAGCGTCGCCGGCCGGGCGGTGGAGTTCATTGCCGACGCGACGGTGCTGGCCACCGGTGGCTGCGGCCAGGTCTACCGCTACACCACCAATCCGCAGGTGGCCACGGGCGACGGATTCGCGATCGCCCACCGCGCGCAGGTGAAGCTCACCGACATGGAGTTCGTGCAGTTCCACCCGACCGCGCTGGACACGCCGGAGAACCCGCTGGCGCTCATCTCGGAGGCGGTGCGCGGCGAGGGCGCGGTGCTGCTGAATGCGCGCGGTGAGCGCTTCATGCCGTCGCGGCATCGCCTGGCCGAACTCGCGCCGCGAGATGTGGTGGCGCGGGAGATATTCCGTGAGCGTCGTGGCGGAGAGCGAGTCTATCTGGATGCGCGACAGCTTGGCGAACAATTCGTCGTCCGGTTCCCGGGTGTCACGGCGCTCTGCCGCGCCCGCGGGATCGACCCGGTAACCGAGCCCATCCCGGTGACTCCGGCCGCCCACTACATGATGGGCGGAATAGTCACCGACCTCGTCGGTCGCTCCAGCCTTGCGCGGTTGTACGTCTGCGGTGAGGTGGCCAACACGGGCGTGCACGGGGCCAACCGGCTGGCTTCCAACTCATTGCTGGAAGGCCTTGTCTTTGCTGAACGTGTGGCACGCGACCTGGCGGAAACTCCGGTGCTCACCAGCCTGCCCAGTCCCGGCAACTGGCGTGTGCCGGTGCTGGAGGACCGCGGTGCAGCCCAGGTGGCCGCGGACACGATCCGTGAGTTGATGTGGGAACACGCCGGTATCGCCCGCACGGCACACGGGCTTCGCACCGGGCTGGCGGCGCTGCGCGAGATCCAGACGCGACTCCCGGAAGGGGCGACGGAGGAACTGAACCTCGTCCAGACGGCGCAGCTCATCGCTGAGGCCGCGTTGTTGCGCAAGGAGTCGCGAGGCGGGCACTTCCGGAGCGACTTCCCGAATGCCAGGCGGAAATGGAAGGGGCGACACATCGAGTGGTGAGTGGTGCGTGGACGTTTGCTGTCCGCCCCCGTCGCCTACGGCAGGCGTCCTCACCTCCCCGTCGATCTCGCGAAAGTGAGGGCCCAGATGAGCACGCGAACAGGGCGCGCTCGCCCTGGGAGCTCTCGATGCCGTGGCGGGCAGGAGGCCGGACCACTAGCCGCGGCGTGCCCCCTTTTGGTACTTTAACTGCTTACCAGGCCTACAGATATCATTGGGTGACATGACTACTTCCATAGATTATCACTCCCCTCTCGCGCCTGCCGAACTCGCGGCGATGCAGGATGAGATCCGCACGCTGGCGCGCGAGCGCAATGCCGTCATTCTGGCCCACAATTATCAGCGTCCGGAGGTCCAGGACGTTGCCGACTTCGTCGGTGATTCGCTGGGTCTGAGCCGCGAGGCAGCGAGCGTAGAGGCCGAAGTCATCGTCTTCTGTGGCGTTCATTTCATGGCCGAGACGGCGGCCATACTGGCGCCGGACAAGACCGTCCTCCTGCCCGACCTTGCCGCCGGTTGCTCGCTGGCATCCACCATTGACGGCGATCAGTTGCGTCAGTGGAAGGCCGAGCATCCGGGTGCGGTCGTCGTCTCCTACGTCAACACTTCGGCGGAGGTGAAGGCGGAGACGGACTACTGTTGCACGTCGGGTAACGCGGTCGACATCATCAACCACATCCCGCCAGAGAAGGACATCCTCTTTCTCCCCGACATGTTCCTTGGCGCCCATGTACGACGCGTCACCGGACGTGAGAACATTCATGTGTGGATGGGCGAGTGTCATGTGCATGCCGGGATCGACCCCGAGCACATCAACTTCCAGCGTTCCGAGAATCCGGACGCCGAATTCCTCATCCATCCGGAGTGCGGCTGTGCGACCAGCGTCGTGGAGGCAGTCTCGGCAGGCGCCATTGACTCCACCGGCGCCCAGATACTCTCCACCGAAGGGATGATCAGGCGACCGCAGGTCTCCGATGCCAAGACCTTCATCGTCGCCACCGAGACGGGGATCCTGCACAGGCTTCAGAAGGCCAACCCGGAAAAGACTTTCATCCCTGCCAACCGGGCCGCGGTCTGCACCTACATGAAGGTCACGACTCTCCCCAAGGTGTTGCGCTCGCTGGAACTGATGCAGCATCGCATCACGGTTGCGCCGGACATTGCCGCTCGTGCTCGCCTGGCCATCGAACGAATGGTGTCGATAGGCGGCCATCCCACGCCTGTCCCACCCGCTTCCGGGTCGATGGTGGACCCTGGCGAATGAACCTGCAGGGTGGGCTGTCTGGCGGCATGAACATGGACTCCGGTGGCGATGGCCGGAAGCGGTCGCGTGTTCCGCGGACAATCACGCCGCAGAGCACGCCGGCAGCCCTCACCGGTCTCGGACCGCGCTTTCCACTCAGCGCTGACGAACTGACCGAGCTGGTACGCAGCGCGCTCGATGAAGATGGCGCCGCCGATGACCTGACGACAGTTGCCACTGTCCGACCGAGCCTCCACGCGCGAGCGCGACTGATCGCGCGTCAACGCGGGGTGTTGGCAGGCGTTCCACTGGCCGTGGAGACGTTCCGTCAGCTCGATTCCCGCGTCACCATACGTATAGACAGTGAGGATGGTACCCTGCTGGAGCAGGGCAGTACGGTGCTCTTTCTCACTGGCCACGCTCGAGCACTGCTCACCGCTGAGCGTGTAGCGCTCAATTTTCTGCAGCGTCTGTCCGGCATCGCCACCCTCACGCAGCTTTACGTGGTTGCCGTCGCCGGCACCGGTGCGCGCATCTACGACACACGCAAGACCACGCCCGGCTGGCGCAAGCTGGAGCGCTACGCCGTGCGCGCCGGCGGGGGCGTGAACCATCGTTTCGACCTGGCCAGCGCGGTGCTCATCAAGGACAACCATCTCGCTGCCCTGGACGGCGACGTCGACCTCGCCATTCGTCGCGCTCGTGAGCTCTCTCCAACGGGCACGCTGATCGAGGTTGAGTGCGACGGTCGGGAGCAGGTGGAAGCAGCGATCGCTGCTGGCGCCGACATGGTGCTGCTGGACAACATGCCGCCAGCCATGTTGGCAGGGTGCGTGGAGCTCGCCCGGGCCGCCGGAGTCGTCACCGAGGCGTCGGGCGGGATAACTCTCGATACCGTGCGCGCGATCGCCGAGACTGGCGTGGAACGCATCAGTGTCGGAGCACTCACCCATTCCTCACCAGCGCTCGACCTGGCGCTCGACTTCGATTGAGCCCGGTTCACGGTTACCTGCATCCATGACGAACCTGGCCAGCCTTGCTCGGCGGTAATCCCTCCTCGAAGGACGTGGCGGACGTGGCCCTGCGTCCGGAACCGCCGCATCTCATGCGTGCGTCGGCGAGGGAACATGCTTCCTCGCGCCATTCCAGGGTGCCTGGTTGGGTGCGCCGAGTGCTCGGGGTCCCCGTGGCGTGGAAGCTCACCGGCGTCAACCTGATCATCGGTGCGGCGGCCGCTGCGGCGGTGTTCGCTCTTCATCGTGCCGGCGAGGAACGCTGGTTGCAGCTGTTGCTCATCCTGGCTGCCGCGCTCAGCCTGAGCCTGCTGGTGAGCTTTGCGCTCGTACGCATCGCGCTCCGCCCACTACTCGCCCTGGAAATCGCCGCCGACCGCGTCTGGCGCGGCGACTTCTCGGCGCGTGTGAGGAACTCACTGCTGGCTGATCGCGACATGACGCGTGTCGGCAATACCTTCAACCTTCTGCTCGACAGCATCGAGCGTGATCGCGCACGCATGCGACGGCTGGCCTCCCAGGTTATCGCTGCGCAGGACGAGGAACGGGCCCGGGTGGCGCGAGAGCTCCATGACTCTGTCGCCCAGACGCTGGCTGCGCTCGTCCTGCAGCTCAGCGCCGCCCAGCGCAAGAATGGCGATCCCGAACTGACCGAGCAACTGGACCTGGTGCGCTCCATAGCTGGCGAGGCGCTGGAGGAAGTGCGGTTACTCTCGCACACTGTCCACCCACGTGTGCTGGAGGACCTGGGACTGCCGGCAGCGCTCGAGTGGCTCGCTCGGCAGACCCGCGAGTCGGAAGGGTTGGCCATCGACGTGCGTGCGTCAGCGGTGCCCGAGGCGCTTCCGCCAGTCAGTGCGGCGGCTCTCTATCGCGTCGCCCAGGAAGCACTTCGCAACGCCGCCCGGCACGCCAGGGCACGGCACATCCAGATAGTTCTCGAACCCACCGGCGACGGCATGTTACGGCTCGATCTCTCCGACGACGGAGTGGGCTTCGATGTCGCCGCTGCCGAGGAGCGCCGGCCCGGAATGGGTCTCTTCTCCATGCGTGAACGAGTGGCGCTGGTAGACGGCAACATGGAGATTGCGAGTATGCCTGGAGCAGGTACGCGTATCCGTGCCCAGGTGCCACTGGCCCGAGGAAGGGAATCATGAGTAGCGAGTATATCCGTGTATTGCTGGTCGATGACCATGCCATCGTCCGCTCCGGCCTCAAGGCGGTGCTCGGTGGCGCCCGGGACATCGAGGTCGTCGGGGAAGCCGCCAACGGTCGCGAGGCGCTGGAGCAGGTCGAGCGCCTCAGACCCGACGTCGTGGTGATGGACCTCACGATGGCCGAGATGGATGGCATAACGGCGACTCGAGCGCTGGCCGAGCAGGAGGAGCCCCCGCGCATCCTCGTGCTCACGATGCACGCCGAGGAGGAGTACCTGCTGCCCGTGCTCGAGGCCGGTGCTGCGGGCTATCTCGTGAAGAGCGTCGCCGATCGGGAACTGATCGAGGCCGTGCGGACGGTCGCGAGAGGCGATCTCTACGTGTCTCCCAGTGCCGGTCATGTCCTTGCGCGCGGTATCCGCAAGAAGGACGAACACGGGGAATTGCGTACTCGGTTCGAGAAGCTTACCGAGCGGGAGCAGGCCGTGTTGCGCCTCATCGCCGCCGGTTTCACGGCGCCCGAGATAGGCGAGCAGCTGTTCATCAGTCCGAAGACTGTCGACACCTACAAACAGCGCGTGAACGAGAAGCTGGGCCTGCAACACCGGAACGACTACGTCACCGTGGCCCTCAAGCTCGGCCTTCTCACGCTTCCGTGAGCCCCACCGGCAGCGATGACGCGCCACGACAGTCAGGTGCTGCCGGCGACGGACATCCGGAGCGGGTCCGCGTCGCAGCGGCGGACGAGGAGCGCTGTGATTGGTGCGGTTCGTCCGACACCTGGTGGCACAACTGCAAGCTGCTCTGCCGCAACTGCGGCGCCATCGCGAAGAGTTGCGCCGACCTCTGAGCCGATCAGTGCCCCGGCCAGTGTGACCACCTGGAACCGACTCGGGGCTGACTGGCCGCCCCTCTGTCCTGGTAGTGTATCAATCCAGCCGGATAGGCGGATGGTCGCTCACGGTCGGTAGATCGAGAATCGGGTCAGCGACCCAGTAGCCTGCTTCGGCACGAACCGTAGCGGCGATGGAACGGCGCCTCCCGTCCACATCCTCCTCCCGGCCACCGAGGGCGAGGCGCTCGGTACGGAATCGACGACCGGCTTCGACGCAGAAGAGGTCGCACAACGCCAGTTCCCTGTCGCAGCCGTCCACGCCTCGTTCGTCCATCAGCGACTGCGTGCGCGACAGCACGGCGGCTGTGGCGTAGAGCTCGATCGCCATGTTCGCCAGCCGCTCGAGCACCATCTGTCGATCGACGATCTGTTTCCTGTACTTCGTGATCGCCCGGTCGGTGGCTTCCTTGAGCTCGCCCACGTGCTTCTCGAAATATTTCTGGTGCTCGGCCAGCCTGTCGTGCAGTTCGGTCCTCATGTTGACGCCGCCGCCCACCACTCCGCGCAGTCGCGATGCTGCGTAGCCACCCACCAGGCCCAGATTCTTGAGTGGGCTGCGCAGCGCATCGCCCAGCTCGGCCAGGTACTCGGCCGGTCCCTCGATGCCGTTGAGGGCGATGAAGAGCCGCAGGACCTCGTTCGTGCCCTCGAATATCCGGTTGATGCGCGCGTCGCGCAGCATCCGCTCGTACGGGTATGGCTTCACGAAGCCACGACCGCCAGCCACCTGTACCAGTTCGTCGGTCGCACGCCACACCAACTCACTGTTGAACACCTTCGCGCAGGCGGCTTCCAGCGAGCTGTCGCTCCCACCGCGGTCCATGGCTGCGGCGAGCTGGCCCAACATGGCGTCGGCGGCGTAGCAGTCAGCAGCGATAGTCGCGAACTTGCGCTGGGTGATCTCGAAGGAGGCTATGGGGCTGCCGAACTGCACGCGCTGCTCGGCGTAGCGGGCCATCTCGCCGAGCACTTCCTTGCTTGCACCGGCACAGCCGGCGGCAAGGGTGAGGCGGCCACCGTTCAGGACGTGCACCGCCACGCCAAATCCCTTCCCAACCTCGCCCAGCACGTGGTCAGCCGGAACCTGGAGATTCTCGTAGGCCAACCGGGCCTGAGTGGAGCCGCGAATTCCCATCTTGCGAACCGTCTCCACGACACGGAAGCCCGGCATGTCCGGCCGGATGATGAATGCCGTCGGCCGCTGGACGGTCTCGCCGCGACGCTCCACCCAGGTCTGCGCGAAGGTGGCGATCACGCCGGCCCTGTGCCCGTTCCCGATCCAGAGCTTCTGGCCGTTGAGCAGCCAGTGAGTACCGTCCTCACTCAGCTCCGCCGTCGACACGATGTGTCGTGCGTCGGAGCCGGTCTGCGGTTCGGTGAGCGCGTACGCGGCCAGCGTCTCCCCGCGCGCCAGCATGGGCAGATATCGAGCCTTCTGGTCCTCGCTGCCGAACAGCACGATCGCCCTCGAACCCAGCCCGCAGTGGACGCCCACCAGTACGCCGAGCGAGGCGTCCAGGGTGGAGAGGGTGGAGAAGACTCGTGCGTATGCGGAGGATGACAGCCCCAGGCCGCCGTACTCCTTCGGTATCGTCAGGGCGAGCATGCCCAGCTCGGCGAAGGCAGTTATCGTCTCGTCAGGGATCGTCTCCTCTTCATCGAAACGCGCCGGGTCGATCAGCGTGCCCTCCATCGCTCGCAGTCCGTCAACAAGCCGACGGACGACACGCGCTTCGTCGGCATCCCGCCGCTCGAGTGATCGCGGGTAGGGGAAGAGGAGGGAATCGAGAATTGCACCGGCGAAGATGCCGCGCGTGAATGACGGGCGTTCGTCAGGCATCCTGTCTCTCCGAGGCGCTGCTCCGGGCGAGCTGACTGGCCAGTTCCGTCACGCTCGTCGTGGGCGCATCGCAGTGGTAGTCCCGGCAGACGTATGCGGTTGCCCTGCCTCCCTGCATCGGCCGATCGGCCAGGAGGGCTGCCGGCGCGCTGGCCCCGGGAATGGCACCGGCCAGGACCAGCGCTGGCAGGTGGTGGCGTGAGACCTCCGCCGCGAGCGCGATATGATCGGTCGACTCCGGATCTCCCACGAGTGCGACCTCCACCGCTCCGTGCACCGACAGGTCAGCGGCACCGAGCATGTGCCCGAAGGCCAGACCGTGCTCGGCCATCGGTTCGGCGAGGGTCTCCAGCACCCAGTCGGCACGCCGACGACGGTCGCTGTCGTGCTCCAGTTCAGCCAATCGCAGCAGCAGCTCCACGGCCAGCGAGGTGCCGCTCGGTGTGGCGTTGTCGGTGAGTTCACGTGGTCGCGTGATGAGTGTCTCGGCATCGCTGGCCGTGTCGAAGAACGCCCCCGCTCGCTCGTCCCAGAACCAGGCGACCATGGCGTCCGAGATCCGGGCAGCGGCTATCCGCCAGTGGTCCTGGAAGGTGAGCTGGTAGAGCTCCAGAAAGGCGAGTGCCACTGCCGCGTAATCCTCCAGGAAGCCACCGATAGGCGTCGCGCCGGCCACGCGGAACACGCGTCCATCCCGTACGAAGTCACGCCGGAGTAGCTCTCCGTTGCGAATCGCCATCCGGCGATAGCGAGGGTTCTGAAAGGCGCGCGCGGCGAGCGACAGCGCGCGCAGCATCAGGCCGTTCCAACCGGCAAGGACCTTCTCGTCGCGACCCGGCCGCACCCGCTGCTCGCGGGCTGCGTGCAGTGCCGTCACACCGCGGGCGACGGCCGCCGCGAGCCGATCCTCGCTCACTCCCAACCGGCGAGCCAGCTCCGACGGCTCCTCGCTCAGGTGAAGGATGTTGCGGCCCTCGAAGTTCCCGCTGTCGGTCACTCCCCAGTATGCGCGCAGTATCGCCGAATCGTCGTCCACGATGGCGTCGAACTCCGTCGCCTGCCAGACGTAGAAGAGTCCCTCCTCACCCTCGCTGTCGGCATCCAGCGACGAGTAGAAGCCGCCTTCTTCCGAAGTCATCTCCCTCTCCAGCCAGAGCAGCGTGTCCTCCACGGCCTGGCGCGCTTCCATGTCGCCGGTGGCCTGCCAGAGATGCACACCCAACCTGGCCAGCAGGGCGTTGTCGTAGAGCATCTTCTCGAAGTGCGGCACCAGCCAGGCTGCATCCACCGTGTAGCGATGGAATCCGCCACCCACCTGGTCATGGATGCCACCGCGAACCATCGCGCGGAAGCTGTGCCGAGCCATCGCCAGCGCCTCAGCATTGCCCGTGCGGTTCCAGTGCTGCAGCGCGAAGTCGAGCGCCATTGCCTGCGGGAACTTGGGCGCTCCGTCAAAGCCACCTCGGGCGCTATCGTGCCGGCCCACCATGCTCCCGAAGGCACGCTCCAATAGCTGTGCCGACAGCGGTCCTGTCGACCTCGTGGGAGCGAGCTGGGCCTGGTACATCTCGCGGAGAGCCATTGTGGAGCGCTCCACCTCGTCGCGACGGTCACGAAAGGCGTTGGCCACCGACTGCAGTACGCGCTTGAACGACGGCAGGCCATGCCGATCTTCCAGCGGGAAGTAGGTGCCACCGAAGAATGGGTGCCCGTCCGGGGTGAGCACGACGGTCATGGGCCAGCCGCCGTGGCCGGTCATGGCCTGGACCGCCTGCATGTAGATGGAGTCCAGGTCGGGTCGCTCCTCGCGGTCCACCTTGATGTTCACGAAGAGTTCGTTCATCAGCGCCGCGGTGGCCGGATCCTCGAAGCTCTCATGGGCCATGACGTGGCACCAGTGGCAGGCGGCGTAACCGATGCTGAGCAGGATTGGCCGGTCCTCCCGACGGGCACGCTCGAGCGCCTCGTCGCCCCACTGATACCAATCCACGGGGTTCCCGGCGTGCTGTCGGAGGTACGGGCTGGCGGCGTCGGCGAGGCGATTCAATGGCTGGCAGGGAGGGGATGAGGGGTGGCGACGAGGAGAAATGCTCCTGAAAGCTACTGCGGCCGTCATCGGTCTGTCGTACGGTTCGTGCATCGGTGTCAGACGGCCGGATCACGACGGTGCGTCGGGTGTGCGTGGCGTCTGGCACCCTGCCCTCCACGACGCGCGGTGGCCCGCTGCGGCTGGCGCCTCCACGTTCATGTACGCATCCTACAGGCCAGCTCGCACATCCTTCAACCCTGCACCCTTCCACTCCATGTCTTCCGACCTTGATCAGTACATGCTGGCCAATGAGGCTCGGCATCGCGCCGAACTGGATGATTTCCTGCGCATACCCAGCGTGAGCGCTCGATCCGAGCATGGAACCGACATGGTGCGGGCCGCCGACTGGCTGGCGGGCTCACTCACCGACGCCGGCCTCACCACCACGATCTTCCCGACGCCCGGACACCCGATAGTGCTGGCTGAGTGGCGCGAGGCTGGCGATGGCGCGCCGACAGTGCTCATCTACGGTCACTATGACGTGCAGCCGGCGGAGCCGCTGGAATTGTGGACGTCGCCTCCATTCGAGCCGACGGAACGCGATGGTCGCATCTACGCCCGCGGCGCGGTGGACGACAAGGGCCAGCTATTCCTGCACGTGAAGGCGCTCGAGGCGCACCTGAGCGTGCGTGGCCGCCTGCCGGTGAACGTCATCGTCCTGGCTGAAGGTGAGGAGGAGGTAGGGAGCGTCAATCTGGAAGCGTTCGTGGAGAAGCACGCCGAGCGGCTGGCCTGCGATGCGGTGGTCATTTCCGATTCCGCCATGTTCGCCCCCGGCATCCCCAGCATCCTGTCCTCACTGCGAGGAATGGCTTACCTGCAGATCGATGTGCGGGGTCCGTCGGGCGACCTGCACTCGGGCATGTATGGTGGCGCGGTCGTGAACCCGGCCATGGCCCTTGCGCGCATCCTTGCCACTTTCCATGACGACGAGGGTCGGATCGCGATCCCCGGCTTCCTCGATGCGGTGCGCCCCTTTCCCGACTCGGTGATCGCCGGGATGCGGGAACTTCCCTTCAGCGACGCTGAACTGCGCGAGGAGGTGGGAGTCGCAGCGCTGGGCGGAGAGCCGGGCTACACCACGCTCGAGAAGCTGTGGACGCGTCCCACTTGTGAGGTGAACGGTCTGCTCAGCGGCTATACGGGAGAGGGAGCGAAGACCGTGCTTCCCGGCAGCGCCATGGCCAAGGTGAGCTTCCGCCTGGTTCCCGACCAGGATCCGAAGGCAATAGAAGGGCTGGTGGCCGATCACATCACGAGTGTCACGCCTGCGGGCGTCACGGTCGCCGTGACGGCGCTCCACGGCGGCCGTCCCTGGCGTGCCGACCTGGAGGGTCCCCTCTACGACGCGGCGCGCGTTGCCCTGGAAACTGCCTTCGGTCGTACGCCCGTGATTGTCGGGGAAGGGGGCTCGATACCGGTTGTCGGAGACTTCGAGCGCATACTGGGCGCGCCGGTGCTCCTCATGGGTTTCGGACTTCCAGGCGAGAATGCGCATGCTCCCAACGAGTGGATCGCCGTCGAGAACTTCACGCGAGGAATGCGCGCGGCGGCGATCCTGCTCGACGAACTGGGCAACTGAATCGGCGCGCCGTTATCGGGATCTGCCGGACGTGGGAGCAGGAGGAGGGCGGAGCCACCAGCTCCGCCCTCCTCCTGCTCACTACGCTGCGTCGACCACGCCCGGAGTCGTCGCCTCACCAACCCCACTCGCGCGTCAGGAAGAAGCCGAAGACCCCGCTGGACGTGGTCTGCTGTGTGCTCTCGAGCGTTGGTGGCTGGATCAGGTAGCGACCCTCGAAACTCGTGTCGAGGTTGAAGCCCGCACCAAAACGGTGTTGCACTCGCACCCCCGGAATGGAGCGGTTCGCACCGTCCCTCGCCAGGATGCTCGGCCTCACGCTGAATGAGACGAAGGTGCTCCGGTTGAAATACTTGCCGATCTCGAACTGCGTTCCGCGCACCAGCGCGTCCAGGCCGCTGAACGGATTGGATGCCTCGATCGTCAGGTCTGCCGGGGTGATGTTCACCACGTCGGCGCCCAGCGAGCGGGACGTCTGGCCCTCCAACTGGTTCACCAGAACGCCGAGTGCGATTGCGCCAAGCCGCTGCGTGGCGGCAGCGCCTACCGCGCCCACGATCCCGCCACCTTCGTTCCCGCCGGAGAGGCCACTCCCGTTCAATTGCAGGAGCGACGATGAGGTGCGACCGAAGGCCAGGTAGCTGATCAGGTCACTCTGCGGCAGCGGCGGCTGGGCGTCGCTGTCCAGCGTGAGTTTGGGCGTGTTCAGCGTCCCACCAATCAGGATCTTGATCGCCAGGGCCTGCTGTGCGGGCATCTTCACCTCATACAGCGCCGTGATCTGCAGCAGCGGGTCGAGGGTTGGCGAGCCGGTGAAGATCACTGAGCCCTGATCCACCTGGAACCGCTTGCTGAGGAAGGAGTACTCGCCACGCTCCGTACTCACCACGCCCCGGACAACCAGTCGGCCCTTCGACTGATCCAGTTCGACGTCCAACGGCCCCAGGTCGTCCGGCGTGAAGATCTCCACATTGGCGTCGCTCGATCGCACCCAGGTGTCGCGGGCGATGGCCAGCGTGACCCCCACTCGCAGGTTGGCCAGTAGCGGTGAAACCTGTGGCAGGAGCGCTGCCTCACCCACCATGGAGCTGTCAATCACAGTTGCCAGCGCCGGATCATCGGGCGCGAGCGCTACGTTGCCCGTGCCTTCCGGGAGGTAGACAACGCCCTCGACCACCCGGGCCGCGCCGGAGATGTAGACGTTATCGAATGGTCCGCGCATGCTGAGTCCAGCGTCGGCACGCACGCGTCCCAGCTCGCTGTCCAGCACCGTGGCTCCATTGGCCACCAGGTAGAGATCAAACGACGGGCTGGTGATGTCTTCAATACCGATACCACCACGCACCAGTACCCGGCCGGCGTTGAAGGCCACCAGGGAGTCCACCATGACAGTGTCGCCCACCAGGCGAATCAGGCCCGAAACGTTGTGGAGCGCGACCCCCGCAGGGACCACGAGGGCACTGCCATTGGAAAGCGTGAGGGCGCCGACGAACTCTGGAGACCTGGCCGTGCCTCGCACGCGCATCGCTCCGGCGGCAAGCCCGTCGACGTTTGCCACGACGTCCGTGAATTCTCCCAACAGGCCGATCGGGAGGCTATCCGCATCCACGTTCACCTGCAGCGGCAGGTCGGGCAGGCGAGGCTGGGTTGTGCGGAGCGCAAGATTGAGGGGGACGGCGGCGTCCGCGAGCACCACGGGCCTGGCTGTGGAGTCGCCCGGCCGCGATAGCTGCGCGCGCGCCCCCAGGAGCTCGTTCTCGTACTCGAAAGTCGCACGGACATCGGGGATCGGCGTGTCGTGATAGGCTCCCCGATCGAATTCCGCCGAACCGCTCAGGATGGGAGATGTCGCGGTGCCGGTGAACCGAGCCTCCACGCCAAGAAGTCCGCTCAACGGCAGGTCGCTCTGGCCCAGTCTGACGATGTCGCCGAGTTGGAAGCCGCGTATGGAGAGCTTGAGGTCGACCGCGCCCTCGTCCGGCACGATGCCATCGACGAGGATTCGCTGCTCAGGTCCCGCTCTCAACTCCACGCTGTCCACCTCCAGCCGCCCGCTGCCCCAGCGGACCGCGCTCGGGTGGGTGGCAACCCAGCGCGTGGTATCTATCCGGAGCGCCAACTGCTGGAGACTCACCTCGCCCTCATCCAGAGCGAGGTTGAAGTTGGCGCGCATGCGATAGTCCACCGTGTCGTCCTGCACGATGACGACGTCCGCCGTGCCTCGCTCGTTGCGGTAGGCCACCCGGACCTCGGCGCTGTCCAGAGCGAGTCCCACGGCGCGCAACGAATCTGCCTTGATGGCGCCGACGATGGCCGCGTGGTCCGTGAGCCCGTTCACCCAGGCATACTCGGCGCGAGCGCGGCGCACCACGTTGCCGCGCAGCACCAGGTCCTCAATACCCAACCGTCCGCGTACGTCGACACCCTCCAGATTCCCCCGCGCCACACCAGCGGCGTAGAACGATCCGGCCACGGAGTCGCGTGGGATGGGCGGGATCTCTGCCGCCGCAGCGATCCGTGGTGGCGGCGCACCCGTCGCCATCCGCTCCACTTCGGTCTCTGCCGCGATGCGGGCCGAATCAGCGACTGCCGCCGCAATCGCACGCGCCGCCAGCCGTGGACGCGCCGCTACCTCCGTCGTGTCCTCAGTGGACAGCAGGCCAGCATAGGCGGCCAGCGAGTCGACGGATACACGATAGACCAGAGTCCCCTGTCGATCAGCTCGCAGGCCGAAATCACCGCTCGCCGCCGCGAGCGTGGACGGTGCGTGAATCGCCAACGTGTCCACCCGTGCCATGCCGTCGGCAATGGTCACCCGTGCCACCGCGGAGTCCGTAGCTATCGTGTCCACCCGCGTGGCCGCCAGAGTCGCCGTGATCGTCGCGCTCATCGTTGCCGGATCGAAACCGCTGCCGCCGGCTGTGATCTCGCCGGTTATCGAAGTCGATGGGGCCCGTTTGGTCAATGCGCTCGCATCGAACAGTTGAAGGGATGTGCGAAGGTCGTACGTGGGAGTCTCGCCAAGGCCCAGCGAACCGGTTGCCGCGATCTGACCGCCATCGGAGACACCGAGGTCAGCCTCGAAGCTGAATCCGTCGCTGTTGCCCTGCACATGCAACGGACCGCGGGCAGTACCCCTCAACTCCAGCGCCGGGGCGAACTGTCCGGCGGTCGCCAGCGTGAGCGGCAGGAGTCGCGCGTCCATCTCATACGTCAGCTTCGGCGACTGTGTCACCCAGCCAGTGCCAGCCAACCGGGATACGCCCGTGACATCGGAGTGCGACAGGTCGTAGCGCATTCGCAGTCGCCCCGCTGTCGTGCCATCCAGTGTGGCCGAGCCAGTGACCACTCCCCCGACGGGCAGCGTGGAATCCACCATGCGCGCCAGTGTCACCTGCACCGGACGTAGCTGCATGCGCAGGTCATGGGCGCTGAAGACACCGTTGTCCCAGCCCAGCAGGCCGTTGGCCAGTACCCGGTTCCGCCCCGTCTCTGCATCGTCGAAGGTGATGTCCGCATCCACTTCGAGTGCCGACAGCGTACCGTCCAGCCTCGCATGTCCTCCCAGCATGCCCCGACGCGGTACGGTCACAGCCGGCGCAAGCTGCTCGATCAGCCGCGTGCTCAGAGCGGCGAATGTCACGTCCGTCCCGACGAGGTTGAGCGTGTCGCCGCGTAGTATGATGCCGATGTCGCCGCTCACCGTCGCGCTGTCCAACCTCAGTTGCGCGTCGCGCACCATGTAGCTGGAACTGTCCGCGTCGAGCAACACGGCGACGTCCAACGAACCACTGCCGTCTTCAGGCAGGGCCGGATAGAGCCACCGCACGTCGCCCGGATCCAGTTCCGGCACGGCCAACTGGAGCCGGGTTCTGCCGCCGAACACCACCGTCCCACCGCCAGACGCGCGGGTGCCCGGGAAAGTCGCACTCACATCCCGGAACCAGAGCGAATCGCCGTTGAAATTGAAGGTGCCCTCGAGATCACGGACCATCGCCGCCGGTGGCCGGAAGGGATAGGCCTCAGTGCTGAGCGACGCGACTTCCACCAGCATCGCCGGCTCGTCCGGGTCGGAAATGCGGACGCGGGGGAACTCGCCCGTGAGGTGTCGCAGGTCGTAGATCGTCTGCCACCCGCCCGGGACAGCCTCCACGTTGGCGCGCGAGTCAGGGGAGAGTGCGGCGGCGATGGCGCTGTCGCGCGCGACCTCCGTCAGCCCGGAATCGGGTGACCAGGGGAGGCGCGCCAGAACGTGACCGTCGACTATCGAAACGTCCTCCAACCGCAACCACGAACCCCAGCCAGGTGTGCTATCGGGCGGGGCGGTGCTGTCGCTCGGGAATATGCGGGCGAAGTTCCACTCGCCATCGGGTGGCCGCTCGACGACTATCAGCGGTTGCACCAATCTCAGGTCGCGAAGCACGATCCGCCTGTCCAGCAACGCAGCCAGGTCGTACCGTGTGCTCAGGGAGTCGGCGGTGACGAATGGCGCGCCAGCGCTATCGGTGATGCTCACGTCGGTGGCGATCAGGCCACGCAACAGGTTCCCATCCACGCGACCGATATGCACGCGACGATGCGCCGGATCATCGAGCAGGCTCACCACCTGTCGTCGTACCCGCTCGCGTCCCCAACTGGTGTTGGTGAGTACGAGCAGGGCCACGCCGGCCACCGTCAGGAGGACGAGCAGCGAGGCCGTCACATAGGCCACGACACGCAGCGACCGCCGCCCGGCCCGCGACATCTCCACTATCGGCCGACCCCCGGTCGACCCTGTCCGACCACGTCAATTTCGCACATCAGAATGCCTCACCGATGGAGAGGTGGAGCGCGATGCGCGAGAAGAATGTCTGGTCGGCGTCGTAGATCCGCAGCGGCATCTGATCGGCCGGCAGGGCCGATCCCACCCGTACGATTCGCTGCTGTCCATCCACCAGCACCTGGGTGAGTACGGGCAGTCCCTCACCGACGGCGCTGCCTTCGCCGCGTATCCGTGGCCTGTAGGCAATGTCGACGCGGATCGGGCCCACCGGCGACCGGTACCGTATGCCGATGCCCGGAGTGACGGCCATGAAATTGTCGCCGAGCGAGAAGAGCTGGTTGTCACGAGCAGTGAGCACCGCGCCGTCCACGAATGCTGCCCCCAGCAGGGGACCCCAGATCGGGAAGCGGAACTCGGCGCTCGCCTCGGCCATGGCCGATCCACCAATCGGACGCGAATTGAAGTCCGTGTCGTCGAGCAGCCTGTGGGTGCCGGTGCTGTCGAAGGCATTCAGTTGGTCGCACGTATCGAACGGAGGCGTGCATCCCAGCTCCTCGAGCTTGCTCGGTGCGATGGTGAGCACACGAGGTCCCAACTGGTTCTCGCCATAGCCGCGCACCGACCGCGAGCCACCGGCGTAGAAGCGCTTCCTGGGATGGAGAACCTGCACATCACCAAAGCCCGGAATGTTCAGTGACTCGCTGGAGAGAGCCTTGGACCAGCCCACTCGCACGTGTCCAGCCAGAACTCCCGGTCCCACTGGCCTGTAGGCCGTCGCCTCGACCAGGGCGCGATGATAACGGAAATCGGACGCCGTGTACTGACTGGCATGCTCCAGGGCCAGCGAGCCGGTGTAACCATGGTGAGGTTCCATGGGGTCGTCGGCGCGGTTGATGCTGCCAATGATGGCGACCGGAGACAGGCGTTGCGCCTTCGACACCGCGTCTATGGTCGCCGGGTCGCAGATGGCGAAGTTGACGCAGAAGTAGATGTCCCCCGCCTCCACCCGGGCTACCTCGAACCGATAGGTCGCGCTGAGATCGGTACGGGGCGCGAGATTCCGCGTGAAGGAGCCCGTCATACCCTGGCCACGGTCAATGACCACACCAGGGGTGCTGCGCCTGTGGGCAAAGATGGACGTGCCCACCGTGTTGCGCGGGTTCCCCACCCACGGCTGCCTGAGCTCCACGCTCGTCTGCCAGTTCGGCTTCAGGAAGGGAGAGCGCTCACCGGAGAAATCGCTGCTCACGGCGAGCTTGGTGAAGATGAACTCGTCCTCCAGCGTCGATGCCAGAAGGTTGCCCAGCGTAGCCTGTACCTGCAGCGTTCGGGCACCGCCGAGGAAGTTGAAGTTGGAGTAGCGGCCGTCCACCTGGACGTAATCCATCGTGCTGAAACCGCCCGCCAGGCGCGCCGTCCGGAGGTCTCCCTCCTTCACCTGGACGAGGATCGGCTTCACCGCGCTGTCGCCCAGGGCCTCTATGCTGGCTCTCTGGAAGAGCGATGATGCATACAGGTTGAGCTGGCTTCGCAGCATGTCGCTGCGCCGGAAGCGCTCGCCCGGACGGAGGTAGATGGAATTGCGGACAGCCCGGGCGTCCAGTTCCTCCAGCCCCTGGATCCGGATCGGTCCCACTCGCGTCAGCCAGTGCGGCTCTATCGTGATCCGTACGTCGGCGAGACGGGCTGCGCTATTCACGGACAGCGAGGTATCCACCGAGGCGTCGGCGTAGCCCAACTCCCAGAGCGCGTCGCGAAGCCTTGTGACCGACGTGTCCAGCGCGAGCATGGATAGCGGGTCGCCACTTCGTAGCGCGAGAAGTCGTGCCACCGCGCCCGGCGAGAGCAGGCTGTCGGCGCCGGTGACGACCAGCGAATCCACTATCGTCGGCTCTCCCTCATCGATGACGAAGGCGACCTTCACCTGGTCGTCGTTCACCCGGTCGACGATGGTGTCCACCTTCGTCTCGCGGTATCCCCGGCGCCAGTAGTAGACGCGCAACCGGAGCATGTCGCGGGCGAGTTCCTCGCGGTTCAGGAAGTGTCTGTTGTAAACGGCCGGGGAGTGAGTGAAGGGGCAGATGGTGAACTTCAGCACGATGTTGCTGCACCTGGACGGCTCGGTCGCCACGCTCAATTTCAGCTCGCTCACGTCGGCGTGCGAGACACCCCGGAAGTCCACGGATCGGACCTCCGGGCGTTCCATCTGACTGGCACCACGGGCGCCGGGTTGGGCGAGGACCGAGGTCACTGGCACGGCCAGCGCGACTGCGAGCAGTGCGCCACTGGCCGCTGATCGTAGCGGGGACATGCCTGGGGGTGTAGCAAGGCGTGGGCCGACCGTCCCGCTCCACGGCGGGCTGCGAGATGCTGGTGAGTGGCTCGCCGCCACGCACCCGTCAGGTCAGAGCCCGTCCAGCAGCGCGTCGTTGTTGGGTGTGCCGGCGATGCGCTTGATCAACCATTCCATCGCAGACTGCGGTGGCATCTGGTGCAGTCCGCGGCGCAACGTGAAGACCGCGTCCAACTGGTCTGGCCGGAAGAGTTTCTCCTCCCGTCGCGTCCCACTCGTCGCGATGTCGATGGCCGGAAAGATCCGCTTCTCGGCAAGCGAACGGTCGAGCTTGATCTCGCAGTTGCCGGTTCCCTTGAACTCCTCGAAGATCACGTCGTCCATCCGCGATCCCGTCTCCACGAGAGCCGTCGCGATGATGGTCAGTGACCCGCCATCCAGTACCGCGCGGGCAGAACCGAAGAACGCCTTCGGCTTGGCCATCGCCTGTGCGTCCAGGCCGCCGGAGAGAGTCCGGCCGGTACCGCGCTCCACTGTGTTGTAGGCACGGGCGAGGCGAGTGATGGAGTCGAGTACGATGACCACGTCCTGCCCCATCTCGACAAGTCTGCGGGAGCGCTCGAGCACCATCTCGGCAACGCTGGTGTGCCGCTCGGCAGGCTGATCGAAGCTGGATGCGACCACTTCGCCATAGCCCCACGAGATCATCTCGCTCACCTCTTCCGGGCGCTCGTCGACGAGCAGCACGAAGAGGGCAGCATCGGGATGGTTGGTGGCCACTCCCTGGACGATGGCCTGGAGGAGCATTGTCTTGCCGGCCCGTGCCGGGGCCACGATCAGGGCGCGCTGTCCATGCCCGATCGGCGCGATGATGTCTATTGCCCGGCGAGTGAGTTCGGGTCCGCTCCTGGCCGGTGCTCCCGTCTCCAGGAAGAGCTTGCGCTCCGGGTACGACGCCGTGAGGGTACTGAATTCGGGCCGGTCGGCCGTACCCGGCTCACCACCGTTGACCGTCAGCAGGTCGGCAACGACGGCCCGTCCGCGGTTGTCGCGGCCGAAAGTGGCAGTGACCAGGTCGCCGCGCCGCAGGCCGGCCGAGCGCACAAGCGCCGCCGGCACGAAGGTATCGCCCGGGTCCGACAGGTAGCTGTTCTCGGCGAGGCGCACATAGCCGCCGTCGCGCGCCGGATCGAACCAGCCCGTTGTCTCACCATCCACGCCCAGCGGCTGGCCGGGCACCCGATCCGGCGCCTGCTGCCGGTCACCGCCGCGCGGTGCGCGACCGCGTCGGCGACCGCTCTGTCCGCGACGTCGCCGGCTGCCTTCATCCCGGGCATCCTTGCCGTCCGTCCGGCTGTCACGCTGTTCCCGATGGTCGCGCGGCGGGCGGCCGCGTTTGTCGCGCCGGGTGGTATCGCGTATGGCCGACTCCCGCGGTGCGCTCTCCCGTGGCGACTCTGCGCGCGGCGTCGGCTCTGCCGCTGGCGCGGTATCGTTGGCTGGAGGTCCATCTCCATCGCCACCAGTCGGGACTGGCGCGGCCCTTTCGGTGTCCGTGCGGACGGTCACTCCGGCGTCGCCGCTGGGCGCATCGTCTGCGTCACGGTAAGGGTTCGTCTCATCGAGTGTGGGTTCGGCTCCAGCTCGGCCAGACGGACGGGGGCCGCGGCCGCGGCGGTGGGGACGGCGACGTTCGGTCATGCAACGGGTGCAGTGAGGAGAGAAGGTTGCCCCTACCTTGGTTCGTGCCGATCGTGTGCCGAGGAGCACCGGCGAACGGCAGCGAGGCATGGGCACGACGCGTCAACTTGTACGAAGGCGCGGCGAGTGTTTCGAGGCCCCGAAAGATCCCGGGCGATCGCGATGGATGCGCCCGATCGGGCGCGGCGTCATCTCAGGGTCGGCGAGCTTCCACCGGTGGGGCGTGCTGGTGTAGCAGGGAGTACGCGTGCTTGGCGGGGGCGGCGAAGCGACGGTCGACGGCGGGTGGAGTGTTCACACCGGATTGAACGACCACCTCCAGTCCCAACCTCATACGCCGGCCATTTCGGATCGGGCGGCGACGCGCCAGGCACAGGGCACGGACGGCGTGTGGACTGATGAAGGCGGTCCCTACGACGCGATAATTCAATATTATCGCTAGTTCCTCGCGCCAGCACAACCCGCCGGCAAGGATGAATCGGCCGCTGACTCTGAATCAGACTCGATATCGAGCCACTGACGGGGGAACCACTGCAAGTTGCCGGCCGGCACTGACTGATCACCGCCGCGGCTGCGCCTGTTGCAGTTCGCGCACCAGTCCGATCACCCGCCGGGCGAGGTTGACTATGCGCTCCGTCGCCTCTCGCTGCTCCGGCTCCAGTTCCTCGAGTTCCATGAGCTGAGCCTCGGCGAGAAGAGCCGACAGCGGGTTGTTCATCGCGTGAGGCAGGCGACGCGCCACCTCGGCGAGGGCCAGCAGGTTGCGCGTCTCCTCCACCTCGGCCTGGAGACCGGTCACGAATGCCTCGGTGTCCGCGGACGAGTCCCGGCGGCCCGTCGCCGCCAGCGTCGCCAGTCGCTCCACGAAACCGTCGCTGATCGCGCAACGTCGGGCGCCCAATCGAATCAGCTCGACGTCGTTCTCGTCGTCGGACTCAGCCTGTTCGGAGCTGAGAAGCAGCACCGGATTGCAGTAGCCCTGTGCGCGCAGGAGTCGCAGCTCGGCGAGCGCGGCTTCCCCGTCCGTTGTCGGCCCCACTATCACGAGCCTCACCGCCCGGTTGCCAATGACATCGTCGCGGCTCATGGGCAGCACGGCGGCGCGCGGCATCCAGGTGGCCAGCGCCTCGTTTACCAGGGATTGCAGCGACGGTGAGATCGAGATCGTGGCGACGGCGACGTGACTGACGGCGGGGGAACTGTTCCTGTTGCCTACCGGTGCCGGATCGGCTCCCTGTGCGGCTAGATTGTCACCCATGCAAGCACCTCCCTCCGATCTCAGCGCGGCGCTGGCAGGGGCCGTGGAAGAATATCGCTCGCACGCCAACATGACCGCGTTGCTCAGCTCCATCGACGAGATCACTGCGACGGCCACGGCCGACGCACTCATCGTCGCTGTCGAGCCCTTCCGCGACATGCCCGAAGTGGCCGGTCCGATCTACGAGAAGATCATCGTCGACCAACCGGAAAACGCGCGCGCGCTCATCATCCTGGCGAATTGCTACTGGCTCTCCGGCCGGGGTCCGGAAGTGGTTGAGGAGCTGGCGACGAGAGCCATCGCTGCCGACCCAGGGCAGCGAGGCGCGTGGCATCTCTGGGCGCTCGCCGAGTCCGATCCGCGGCAGCGTGTGGCCCGCTGGCAACAGGTGTCCGGACGATTCCCGGCTGACGACCTCGCCCTCGCCAGTCTCGCCGACAACGCCGCCAGCCTTGCCGGTGCCGAGCACGACACGGATGCGCTGGTGCTGTCCATCGCCAGTTACGAGAAGCTGCTGGAACGCGCCGAGCATCAGGATCAACAGATCGCCCTCGAGGAAGCGCTGATGACGTTGCGGGCCTGGAAACTATGAGCGGCGACGGGGAGCATGTCGGCCACGGCCTGCCGGCGGCCGGCGGGACCGCCGAAGAGTCGCTGGCCGGCGGTGAACTGGCCGAGTTCCGCGCCTTCCGCGAGCGCATGAACAGGGAGATCCTGGACGAGGGGAACCTCGTCATGAACCGGTTCTTCAACCTGGACGGACGGGCTTACGAGTCGGGCGCGCTGGACGTCAGGACGAAGGAGCTCCTCGGCCTGGTAGCATCGCTCGTCCTGCGCTGCGACGACTGCGTGACGTACCATCTGACCCGCTGCCGGGAGGAGGGGGTGACCCGCGCCGAGATCTTCGAGACCCTGTCGGTGGGACTCATCGTGGGCGGGTCGATCGTCATTCCGCATCTTCGCCGCGCGGTGGCCCGCTGGTCGGAACTCCAGGCAATGGCGTGAACCGACTCTCGTCCAGTCGTCAGTTCGCACCTCTCGCGAGGTCCCATGGTCCATGTCAGGCAGACGCGCTGCGCCGGCCGGGCGCCAGCTCGAAGACTATCCTGATGACCTCATTGAGGGCAAACGGCTTCCGCAGGTAGGGCACGCCGCAGCTACGGATCAGGTTGTCGGCACGTTCCGTCACGTCGCCGGTCATGAACAGGGACTGGCGCTGGAGTTGAGGCTGGATCGCGATGGCAACGTGAAAGAGGGAGTCTCCGCGCATGCCGATCATTCTCAGGTCGAGGATCATGACGTCCACATGTTCCCGACGCAGCAGTTCCAGCGCCGCCTCGCCATCAGGGGCGATCAGCGGTTCGCAGCCAGCGCGCCTGAGGGCGATGGCGAGGGCCCGGCAGATCGACGGCTCGTCGTCCACGACCAGCACCCTGGGTGGGGTGGACTGACCATCGTCGGCACGACGGCTCGGTAGTTCGCCGGATGTAGGGTTGCCTGTCACGATCGATCCCGCGTTTCGTGTCTTCCATCCTCGTCCGGTGCGTCGTCGCTGGGGGAACCCCCGCGTGGCGCCGCCTCCGTTCGCTCCGCCCATCCGTCGCGCGTTGCCTTCAACCGCGACGGTTCCGTGCCTCCTACCGCGACCGGCCCAACCAGCCTGCCGCTGAGTCGCTCCACCAGCATATCACCATCCACCCGATCTCTCAGCGCTGACGGCGTGAGTCCGCACGTTTCGCGGGTATGCCTGATGAAGACGTGGGAAGAGCCGTAGCGTAACTTCGCCACGACATCCTCCACCAGATTGCCCGGGTCCCGCAAATAGACGAACGCCCTCAGTAGTCGGGCCGCCTGCACCAGTTGCCGCGGGGAGCAGAAGCCCGCCGCCTCGAGTTGACGATAGAGAGAGCGCCTGGGGCTTCCGGCAGCGATCGCCAGGTCCTGTGCGCTCCATATCCTGTGCGGCTGCCGGAAGAGCAACCGTACCGCACCGGCAAGAGGCAGCGAGAGCCGCGACAGGGCCGGGTCCAGCCGTTCCAGCAGAAGCTCTGCATACATCTCGCGAGGCTGTCCCTCCAGCAGCCGTCGGAATCTTGTCGGATCGTCGTCGAACCTGTTCAGTACCACCTGCGGTTGCCCATGCTGGGCGAGAGCGACCACTGACCGCAGGCTGTCCGGCGACAGCCGGATATAGAGAATGAGCGGGACGGACGGGTGCCGTTGCTGGAAGGCGCTAACCTCCGCAGTCCCGTCACTGCCGTCAGCGAGTGGGTCGAGCACTGCAACGTCCACAACGGTCCGGCGGACCGTCGTGTCCAGTTGTTGCCAGTCGGCAACCTGGATCAGTCGATGCGATTGCCCCAGCACGACCCGCAGCTGCATCAGGAGCAGTGGCGAGAGGTAGGCGATGACGTCCACACCCGAAACTAATGCCGGCGGCACAAAACAGCACGATGGTGGCACAAAATAGACATACCGGCAAGCCGGCTGGACCGTAGCTTACTTCTCAGCCCCGCAACACCGGACGCTGTCAACCTTCAGGAGGTACCCAATGCGCCGCTCCTTCATCTTCGTCGCCATCGCCGCCCTCACCCTCGCCGCCTGCTCCAACCCGACCGCGCCCGGGATCTGCAGTGGCGTCGTCGGTGGCTCCAACACCTGCATGACGAAGTAGACGCACTGACAGCGGCCGGCGCGCGAAGTGCCGGAACGAAGAGGCGCCCCCCACCACGCTGGTGAGGGGCGCCTCGCTGCATCGACTCCGGTCCGTAACGCGACCCCGGCCGACCAGGGCCTCAGCCGACCCCGGACAGGTCGCGCAGGCGGCGAATAGCAGTTGTCACAGGCTGGATGGACGCCGGCGGGGCGACGCGCTCGGGACGATGCCCGGCGGGGATGGCCGTGGTGCTGACCGGCGCATCCTGACGGCGCAGCGCCTGGAGCGCGCGTTCTGCCTGGTAGGAGATCTGGTGAAAATCGTGCTGCCTGGCGAGCAGGAGCGCGGCCTCCAGCGCCTTCACCGACGCCGCCCGTCGTCCGAAGGTGTGATAACCCAGTCCCACGTGCAACGCATACTGCGTGGCCAGGTCGGCCGGTAGCGCGGCGTCGGCGAGAGTACGCCGATACTGCTCGAACGGGAGCTCGGCCCGCTCCAGCGCCGACAGTTCCATGAGGTTGATGAGAGCCATCCAGCGGGTGTACTGCTCCTCGGCGTTCACGCTCAGCAGGACGAGCGCGTCGCGGGCAGCGTCGCGGACGCCGAGCTGGATGAACATCGTTGCCAGGTCGGCGAGCACACGGTCGCGGGCCACCTGTCGCGTGGCTCCTTCCAGCGCGGCAAAGGCGAAGTGCACCGCCGCTTCATGTTCTCCCGCGGCAAACGCTACCGCCGCGCGGTCATGTAGTGCCGACGAGCGCAGTTCGGCCAGTCCCGGGTTGCCCGTGGCGGCGTGCACCGTCTCGTCCAGTATCATTGCCGCGGCCGGCAGGTTGCCGCGGGCGAGCGCCAACTTGCCGTCAGCTACCCGGGCGCGGAGGATGCGCGCGGTGTCGCCCATGAGCTGCGCCAGCCGGCCAGCGGTGCCATATGCCTCTGCTGCCTCCTCCAGCGTGCCCAGCATGCGCAGGCAGAAGCCCAGCCGCATGTGCGCATCGACGGCCACATCGGCATGGATCTCGGGATCCACGAACCCGATCACCGCGCGCAGGGTATCCACTGCCAGCGCGAACCGACCCTCCAGATCCAGCGCGTGCCCGTAGGCAAGTAGTCGCGGGGCCAGGAGGTCGACGTCCACCACATGGGCCGCGGCCATCAGCTCCACTATGCCGTGCAGGATCACCCTGGCGTGGAGCGACTCGTCCATGTCGTCCACCGCCTTGCGAACGGCATGCAGCGACCAGCTATCCCTGCGAACTGCATCCGCGCCCTCACTCACCCAGCGGTCCACCAGACGCAAGGTGAACAGCCCGGCGGTGATGGACTGCCAGTCGGTGGAATCTTCCTCGCAGAGCGCGAGTGCCTGGAAGTAGGCGAGATGACGCAGAACGTCTCCGTGGTGGGTGCGGCTCTTGGTCGCATGCCGGCATGCCGGACGCCGACAATTCTGCCTCCCGACAGGCGGGAGCGCAATAGTGGAATTGGTTCAGGCAGCTGTGTACTTCACGGCCGTTGGACGGGGACGAGTCGGCCGTGGAAAGGTCACCGACGAACGGACGACGTCAGGGCGAGTCCGATGTGCTGGCCGCCGGCCTGGCTATCCGGTTGGGGTCGCCATCGGAAACGTAGCGCTGGCCCGCCTTCTCCAACTGGTTGATCGACCTCTCGATCGCGTCGCCGATCACCTCGATGCGATTGAAGTTCCCGGGTACCTTGAAGGCTGGGTCGTTAGGCCCACGGGCGGGGCCACCGGCCACTTCCAGCACGGCGTCGAAGTCGTAGCTCACCGTACGTCCGCTCTTCGGGTCGGTCCAGCTACCCTTGTATGCCAGCGCCCGGTTCCTGGGCCATACGCCGAGCGGCAGGGCAAAGGTGCGTACCTTGTATCCTGGCACCGCCGAATCGATGGCCATCACTCCGCGAGCAATCTGCTCCTGGACCATGGCGTCGCCGTACTTGCCCAGGTTGGCGTGCCAGAGCGTATGATTGCAGAGTTCGAAACCCTGCTCATGGAGGAAACGCACCTTCTTGTGGCGCCATTCGCTCTTCTGCCCCTCGATGCCCTTCTCACCGAAGAATGATCGGCCAGCGGCGGCACCGGAGAGCATGCAGAAGACGGCCCTGTTCTTCCACTCCGGATGGGTGCGAGCGAAGTCGAGCCAGATCCCGAGCCCGCTCGTCGGGTCGATCTCCAGTTCACCATTCTTCTCGATATACCGGAATTGCGACGGCGAGGCGTCGTCAAAGGTGACCACCACCGGAGAGATGCCTCGTGGCAGGTCCATTGTCCCGTCCATGACCTGCTGCATGGTGACGGGCCGGAAGCCACGGTCGTAGAGCATCTGCAGGTCGCGCCGGAACTGGCCGCGCTCGCGCTCGTAGGTCGAGTTCTTGTCGCCGATCAGGTGGTACTCGATGATCATGATGCGGCCGAGCTCGTTCGGCTCCCGATTGGCCGCGCCGGTGTCACTGGTGGTGGCTATGGCTACGCCGCCGCTGCGCGCGGGACCATCGTTCATCGCGCCGTCGGCATCGGTCGGCACCAGGCCTGCAGGAGTGCTCTCGGCGACGACCGTGCTGTCCGCGCTGGCACCATCCCTGGTCGTCAGGTCTCCATTGGAGTTGCCGCAGGCAGCCAGGGTGGAAGGGAGGAGAAGAAGGCTGAAATAATGACGGAACGACATGACTACCCGGGCAGCAGGGAGATTCCGAGCCGTGAGCGAGATCAACTGGGCTCCTGCGCGCCAAGCCTAACGTCTCACGCTGCGGAAGGGCAGTGCGACAGCTACAATTGACGAAACTGTTCCGTCGTTCAGGCGTAGTATGAGCGTGCCCAATCCAGACGAGGTCCCCATCGACCGGCCGGACCACCTGTTCCGGCGACTCCGTCGGCTCCGGCGCCGAGGGGAAAATCCGGGCGCGATCTCGCCACCCCCGCGCTGGTTCCCGGAGCCTGGCTTCCTGCGGGCTGCCTGGATGCCGCTCTCCGGGCTCCTCCTCCTCGTCGCCGCTGCCGCCACCTTCGAGGCCTGGCTGGCCACCTGCGGCTTCGATCGTTGTCCGACGATGGCTGAAATCCGAGCCTTTCAGCCTGCCGAGGGCGGCCGTATCCTGGATCGGGCCGGGAAGGAGCTGGGTCAGTTCAGGAACGTCCGTCGCATCAACGTTTCGCTGGACGTGATCCCCGAGCACGTCCGCCAGGCGTTCGTGGCCACTGAGGACCGTCGCTTCTACAGCCACCACGGAATCGACCTGCGCGGCGTCGTCAGGGCGGCCGTGGCCAACGTCCGCGCGATGAGCGTACGCGAGGGTTTCAGCACCATAACCATGCAGGCGGCGCGGAACACCTTTCTCTCGCACCGCTTTCCCTATACCGACCGCTCCCTGCGCAGGAAGCTGATCGAGCTGCGTGTGGCTGCCCTGATGGAGCAGGCATTGACCAAGGATGAGATCCTCGATCTCTATCTCAATGTCATCTACCTGGGCAATGGAATGTACGGCGTGGAGGCGGCCAGCCGTGACCTCTTCGGCCGCAGTGTGGAACATGTGGGCCTGGCCGAGGCGGCAATGCTGGCCGCACTCCCCAAGGGCCCAACCGCGTACACTCCGCGACGGGATCCGGTTCGGGCCAGGGCGCGGCGTGATCTGGTACTGGGCCTCATGGCGAGCCAGGGCTACATCACTTACGGGCGCGCTGACACTGCCAGTCGCCAGTCGTTGCGCATAGCGCCGCCCGCCCCGGGGAATGATCCTTCCGGCGCGAGCTATGCGCTGGACGCCGTGCGCGCGGTCGTGGACTCGGTGCTCGGCGGGAGCGATCTGCGCTACGGCGATCTGGTGGTCTACACGACGCTGGACCAGCGCGCCCAGCGGGCCGCCGAGCGTGCGGTGACGCAGCAGGCGGCGCAGATCCAGCGCAGTTCTCGCCGCGGCCCCGACGGCGCCGGTGTGGAAGGCGCGATGGTCGCCATAGATCCCATCAGCGGCGGCGTGCGGGCCCTGGTGGGCGGGCGGGAGTATCGGGCGAAGAGCTTCAATCGCGCGCTCTCCGCACGCCGGCAGCCCGGGTCCGCGTTCAAGCCATTTGTCTACGCTGCTGCGCTGGCCTCCGGCTATACGCCCATGTCACTGGTGGATGACGCGCCGGTGGAGGTGGAGCAGGACGGACGGATCTGGCGGCCAGCCAATTCGTCGGACGAGTATCTCGGGCCGATCACCCTGCGTCGCGCACTGATGCGATCGTCCAACTCGGCCGCCGTGCGACTGGCCAGGGCCGTGGGTGAACGAAGGGTCGTCGAGCGAGCCCACGCCAACGGCATCACCAGCCCGCTGGATGCGGTGCCCTCGATCGCCCTGGGTTCGCTGGAGGTGACGCCGCTGGAACTGGTGGCGGCTTACGCGCCATTCGCCAACGGCGGCTCGCGTGTCACGCCACATCTCGTGAGCCGTATCGAGACGCCCGAGGGCACGGTGCTCTTCAGCTACCATCCGACGCCGCAACCCGTGATGGACCCGCGCGATGCCTTTCAGTTGACGAGAATGCTGGAGGGCGTCGTGGACGCTGGTACCGCGTCGGCCCTCAACGCCTATGGCGTAGGGGCGCCGGTGGCCGGCAAGACGGGCACCACCAACAACAGCGCCGACGTCTGGTTCGTGGGCTATACACCGAGCATCGTGGCCGGATTCTGGTTTGGCTATGACACTCCGCGCTCGTTGGGCGCGGCGGCGGCCGGCGGTCGCTTCGCCGCCCCGGCGTGGGCATCCTTCTACAAGAACGGCTGGGCCGTGCGCGCCGACCGCGAGGGCTTTCCCGTGCCCGACGGACTGGTGGCGGTGGACGTGGATCCAGTATCCGGGCTGCTCGCCGACGAGTGGTGTGGCGAGAGCAGGGAAGAGTGGTTCAAGCCCGGTACCGAGCCCACAGTCCATGCTGACTGTGAGCCGCGGTACGAGGAGGAACCAGCCGAGCAGGCCGTCAGGAACTGGCTCCAGGACGTGCGGAAGCAGTTCCGGCGCGCCCTCAGGGGGATCATCCCGAGGGACTAGCTCCGCACGACACCCAGCCACTCCCGCTGGCCTCCCGTGTAGCCCGGGAATACCAGTTCGGGGTGCTGGGCCCCCAGGTGACGGGTGACGAGTTCCCCGAAAACAGCGCGGAAATCAGTGGTGAGTGCGAGATCGCGCCCCTCGTGCAACCTGTCTGGCGCGAGGCCGGGCCAGCGGCCGTGCACCTTGCCACCATCCACGTTGCCGCCAATGACGAACATGGACCCGGCGTGACCATGGTCGGTGCCGCGCGTTCCGTTCTCGCGAGCCATCCGTCCGAATTCGCTCATCGTGACGATCGTGACATCGGCCATCCGGTCGTCCAGGTCAGTGACCAGGGCAGCGATGGCACTGGCAAAGTCGCGCAGCCGCGCGGCCAACTGTCCGGTAGCGCCGCCCTGGTTCACATGCGTGTCCCACCCGCCGACATCGGCAAAGGCCACCTCCATTCCCACGTCTGCCTTCACCAGTTGGGCTATCTGCCTGAGCCGTTGACCGAACGGTGAGCGGGGATACTCGGCGCCTACGGATGGCTGGTAGCGTTGCGGGTTGGCCTCGCGGAGCAGCTTCATGGCATCGAACAGTTCGCTGCCAGCGCCGTGAACCAGATCTGCCGAGCCGGAGCGATAGAGCGCTTCCAGGCGCGTGGCGGCATCGGAGCCAGTGGATCGGATCACGAAATCGTCCAGCGAACTCATGGCCACCGACTGTGCTGGCCCCTCCAGTATGCGCGGTGTCTGTTCGGCGAGCGCAACCGCACGGAAGGGCGATCGGCCGTCGTGGGCGCCGGGCCCTGATGAGCGGTCTGGCGGCGAGCACTCCTCGCAGGTACCGCGAATTGCGAGGTAGCGATTGAGCCATCCGTCGGGCGTACTCTTCCGATCGGGGGTGCCTGTCTCCATGTAGTCCTGGGCGTCGAAGTGCGATCGGGTTGCACTCGGGCTACCCACCGCATGGATCGGCGCGAGGAGACCCCGCCTGTACAGCGGCTCCAGCGGGGCGAGTGCCGGGTGCAGGCCGAAGAAGCCGTCCAGGTCGAGGGCGCCCTCCGCGCCGGCCGAGCGCGCCGGAGGGGCTATCCCTATTCCGGGCCGCAGTCGGTAGTAATCGGCGTCGCCGTGCGGGACGATCACATTGAGCGCGTCGGCAGCGCCACGCTGGAAGAGGACGATGAGCACCCTGCCGTTACCGGCACGCTTCAACTCGGCGGCAAAGGCTGTGCGGCGCAGGAAGGTGGGATCCAGGCCCAGTGTGACCAGGGCGAGCGCGCCGGAGCGAACGAAGATGCGGCGATTCATGATCGGGAGAAGTTGAGGGTACGTTGGCGGAATCGTTGACGGAGTTCCGGTAACGGAACGGCGTTAAGGGCGTTGAGTTCGCCGGACGCCAGAGGATCAGCGACGCTGGAATTCCGGTGAGCCAAGGGCGAGTCCCACGATGAGGTCCAGTCCGGTCAGCGGGGCTGCTCCCCGGTCCAGCGGGTTTGCTCGACGATCGGGACGCCTGCGCGCGGGCATCGTTCGGGTGGCGCCTGGCGCGGTGGCCGTGCTCGCCACCATGTCGTCGGTGGAACCCGCAGCGCCTGCGGCGAGGCTGGCGGCAAGTGGGTTCTCCCCGGCCACCAGCAGTGCTCGCGTGTCGCTGGACGCATCGCCGCCGAGCAGTGCGCGCACCACTCCATCCACCTGCGTCTCGCGGGAAGCCGTGGCCAGCGTCGCCGACTCCGGCCAGTTGGAGATCGATACGCCCGGTACCGTTCCGCCGGCCACGGCGAGCCCGAAGTTGATGCGACCGAGGATGGCGCCACTGTTGATCCAGGAGTCCCCCGTCTCCGGATAGCCATCGGGCGCGAGATGTCCGAAGATGGGCTGGCCCAGACGGGCGATGATCTGCGCCGTGCGCGGCGTGGGGTCGGCAGACGCTCCCATCGCACGCAGCGCGCTGACGACCGTCTCGAACGGAGATTTCACCTTGGCGCGATAGGCGCTTGCGCTGAAGAACTCGGGCGAGGTGACGATGGTGCGGACCACCTCGCGGATGTCGCCATCGGTCCGCAGGAAGGTCGCTGAAGCGCGTTCCACCAGTGATGCGGGCGCACTGTCGCTGACCAGCCGACGAACGAGCTTGGTGGAGATGAAGCGTGCCGTCGCCGGGTGACGTGCCAGTATGTCGAGTACGGCTTCACCGTCGGCCTCGCCACGTCCGGCGGGGAGATGATGCCCGAGCACGATCTTGGCGCCGGCATCGTGGGCGGCGCGGCGGAAGAGGAAGCCACCGCCCTGTTGTACCGGGGCGACCGTCCAGCCGGTAAGGGCGCGTGCGACCTCGATCACATCCTGCTGGCTGTAGCCGCCGTCCACGCCCAACGTGTGCAACTCCAGCAACTCCCGGGCGTAGTTCTCGTTCAGGCCGCGCCGGCGCACCGAATCGCGCGGCCCGGCTGCCCGGCTGCGGTCGGCAATGCTCTGGACGTTGTCCAGGTAGAACAGCATGGCCGGGCTGTGGGCGACAGCTCCGAGCAGTTCGCGGAAGTGGCCGAGTGCATGCGGCCGGATGACGTCGCGATCGTAGCCGACGAGCCAGTGGCGCATGTACGGACCCTTGTTCGCGTAGATATTGAAGTGGTTCTCCCAGAAGTCCACCATGACTTCCTGGAGCTGTCGTTCGCTGACCACTGCCCGTGCCACGCGCATGGACTGCAACTCACCACCAAGCTGGACGATGCCCACCCGCGCCCGTCGCAACTGGGCCGCCATGGCCAGCGAGTCGACTGGTCCAGTCGTCGCGTTCCGCTGCTGGTCGCGTCTCAGCACCTGGGGCGGAGGGTAGCGCTCGAGCAGGACAGGGAGCGGCAGGGCGAGTGCGGGATAGCTCGCGGCGAGCGCGTCGCCCGGTGCGTCGGCGATGCGCTCCGGCTGCAGTTGGGCATCGATCCAGGCATCCACGCCCATCGCTCGTACGCGGGCCTGGTCACCCGGTCGTGGACCGAAGCCCAGCCGGTTGAGCGCATGGAGCACCTGCTGGTCGGCGTTCTGCTCACGTGCCAGGACCGTCGTGCTGGCCGGAGAAATTGCCGCCGAAGGCAGCGGGCGGTCCTGCGCCATCGACGACGGTGCGCTCAACATCGAGGCGAGCGCTGCGGCTGCCGCTACGGACGCGGAGAAGTGTAGTCCCGGCATTGGTTACCTCGGTGAGTGTGGTCTCTGCCTGAGACGTTTCCGTGCGGCCCGACGTTAAATCCCGGGTGCATGGCGGCGTGCATGAGCGGGATGAACCGTGGCCATTCGCGTGCAGCGTGGCATTTCGCCGTGCGTGGGGACATTCTTGGATGGTGACGAGCGAACGACTGGAGCGGGGAGTGACGGCCGGACTTACGGCAGCGGCGGCGGTGACGGGCGCCATCCTGGCATTTGCCTGGCGCGCTGGCGCGCCGCTGGAGCCGTTGGTGAGCACGGGACGCGCAATGCTCGAAGGCGGCACGCCAGCGATGGCTCTCATCGTGGGGATCGTCACACGCCTGGCTGACGGCGTGCTCTGGGGTCTGTTGCTGGCCGTGGTCGCCGGCGGGGTGCGTGACTGGCGAGTACAGTTGCTGTCCGCGATCGCGGTCAGCGCGGTCGCCGCCGGTGCTCATGCGACAATCCTGGTACCGCTACGTCTTGGTTACGGGGTCGGCGTATTCCCACTGCATGGCACGCCTCTCCTCTATCTGTATCTGGTATTCGCGGTCGGGCTCCTGGCGGGTATGCGAATTGCCAGATAGCACCTCGAGAACCCCTGCGATGAGGTCATGCCATGGGGCCGTTTTCGGCGTGACTGGAACGACCATCGATCTTTCGGGTGTTGATGATGGAGCGTTCAGAATGGTCGTGAATACATCCGTCGTGACGCTGACGGGGGTCGCGGAGTCATTGCTGCGATGGCGTGACGGCGGTTGAAGGAGCGCACTACGCGCACCCCGTACTCTCTCACCCTGGGGGATCCATGGATGTCCTCGTGATGTTGGAGGAAGACCCGTCCCATTCGCCCGTGCTCGCCCACGTGAACTCGGCGCCGGCACCACTCGGCTCCCATCGAACGTCGCGTGACGTGGTCACCTTGTATGGTGACCCCACTGCCGAATCGCTCGCCCTCGCGCTGGCAGCGGCAGTGGAGTCGCGGCGTTCACCGGGTGCTCGAGATGATGCCGTCTGGCACCTGGGTGTGTGGCCGGGGCGCGGAGCCGTGGGCGATGCTGCCTGGCGCGATGAGGAGACGGGCAAGCTGGTGACGCGCGACCTCGACATACCCTTCGCCACCCTGATAGGTACGGCGCAGGCGCTGCTCGGCGAATGCGGACAGGCCATCGGTCGCCTGCTGGCCGGACTGCGGATGCCCGACTGGCCGGAGGGTACGCGGCGCTCTCTGCTGGTCTCCCTCCACCCGGCCTTTGCGACCTCGGCGTTCGGTGACGGCACGGGAGACTCGTTCCTGGCCGCGTTCCGCGAGTCGGACGGAATGATCTTTGATGGCGAGGGTGACTGAACGAACCCTGACCCAGTCCGATGCCAGTCCTACGTGACGTGGCGCGTGAGGGGCCGCCCGGCAATTGCCGGGCGGCCCCTCACGCGCGGTGGCCCCGGCTTTCGCCGGGGTGACGGGCTTTCGCCGGGGGTGCCCCGGCTTTCGCCGGGGGTGCCCCGGCTTTCGCCGGGGTGACGGGCTTTCGCCGGGGTGACGGGCTTTCGCCGGGGGTGCCCCGGCTTTCGCCGGGGTGACGGGCTTTCGCCGGGGCAACGGCCCCGTCTGATTCGTCATTCCCGCGCAAGCGGGAATCCATGGTCGGCGATCGCGGGACGCAGAGCGCCGGATGGGATGACTCTTGACGCCTGCAACCCCGTGCCGCAGGCTTCAGGAAGCTACCGGGCGCTGGCCCGGGTCAATCGCGGGGGACCATCGTGCCTCACCGATCACTGCAACCAGACTCCGTGCGCCGATCACGTGGCGCACCATGCCGCGTCGCTCCTGTAGCGGCCACGGCAGGCGGCGCAGCGCGCCGCCAAGGCGCGACGGGCACCTGACTTCAGGGTGCCCGTCGCGCCCTCTCCCGGCGCCGGGTGCCCGCGTTTCACCTCGCCCCGGGAGGAGACAGCCAATGCGCGAATACCGCAGCGAAGAGATCCGCAACATCGCTCTCGTCGGCCACGGCGGCAGCGGAAAGACCACGCTCACCGACGCCCTCGTCCACGCTGCCGGCGGTAGCAACCGCCACGGTGCCATTCGCGATGGCACCACCCTCACCGACAATTCCGAAGAGGAGATCCAGCGCGGCTTCTCCATCAACCTCGGCTGCGCGCATGCCGAGTGGGACGGCGTGAAGCTCAACCTCGTGGATACTCCCGGCTTCCTGGACTTCGTGGGTGATGCTGTCGCCGGTCTTGCCGCTGCCGATGGTGCGCTCGTCTGCCTGGGCGCCACGGCGGGCGTCGAAGCGGGCACGGAGTTGATGTTTCGCGAAGCCCTGGATCGAGCTGATCCGGTGCTCTTCGTGGTCACGATGATGGACCGTGAGTTCGCTGACTTCGATCACGTCTATCGCGAGGTCCGGGACCGACTGAGCTCCAGAGTGGTGCCGGTCGAGATCCCACTCGGCCAGGGTGCCGACTTCCGAGGCGTCATGAACCTCTTCACCGGCAAGGCCTACGTCTACCAGAGCGTGGGTCGTACAGGGGAAGCGGTGGAGCAGGAGATTCCCGAATCGGAGCGGGCGAACTTCGAGCGCTACCGGGAGGCCCTCATCGAAGCCATATCCGCCACCGACGACGGGCTCCTCGAGCGCTACCTGGAAGGAGTGGAGATCGGCCGGGATGAGGCGATTGCAGGGATGAAGGAGGCGATGAAGCGTGCCGAATTGTTCCCGCTCTTCTGCGTCGCCGCGTCCTCCATGATCGGTGTGCGGGCCCTGCTCACCGAACTGGTGCAACTGATGCCGTCGGCGTATGAGATGGAGGAGGTGCATGCCTTCACCGGCGCGGAGGGCGACGGGACGGTGGAGATCCACGCCAGCGACGACGGGCCATTCGCCGCCATCGTCTTCAAGACGATGGCCGAGCCGCACGTCGGAGACGTATCGTATTTCCGCGTCTTCTCAGGCCAGGTCGCCAGTGGACAGGACGTCTACAATGCCACGCGTGATGTCGTCGAGAAGCTGGGACACCTGTCGATCCCGCAGGGAAAGGAGCGCTTCGAGGTACCGTCGCTCCACGCGGGCGATATTGGCTGTGTGGCCAAGCTGCGCAACACCCACACCAACGATACCCTCTCCACGCGCGAACATCCGGTTCGGTTGCCGCAGATCACATTTCCCGATCCGCTGGTGGACTTCGCCATCTCTGCCACCACTCGCGGTGATGAGGAGAAGTTGATAACCGGGCTACACCGCCTGCACGACGAGGATCCGACACTGCAGGTGCAGTATGCCGCCGATACCCACGAGACGATCCTCTCCGGTACTGGCGAGCGACAACTGGAGATCGCTCTCGCCCGACTGAAGCGGCGATACGGGATCGAGGCGGAGCTCAGGCGACCGCGCATTGCCTATCGCGAGACCATCACCGTACCGGCCGAGGGCCAGGGTCGTCACAAGAAGCAGACCGGCGGGCGGGGACAGTTCGGCGACTGCTGGGTTCGACTGAAACCGCGTGAGCGGGGCGCAGGCTATCACTTCCACGACCGCATCACCGGCGGCGTCATACCGTCCAAGTACATCCCGGCCGTCGACCGCGGGATCCAGGAGGCGTCAGAGCGCGGCGTGCTGGCCGGCTTCCCGCTGGTGGACTTCGAGTGCGAGCTGTTCGACGGATCCTTTCACACCGTGGACTCGAACGAGATGTCGTTCAAGATGGCCGGCATCCTGGCTTTCCGGACAGTCGCGCCGAAGTGCGTTCCTGTTCTGCTCGAGCCGCTGGACGAGCTGGAGGTGACCGCCCCGGCCAGCTACCTGGGCGATGTCATGGGCGACCTGGTTTCCCGGCGGGGCCAGATACTCGGGACCGCTGCGTCGCCAGGCGGTGGGACGACGGTGAAGGCGATGATTCCGGAAGCGGAGCTGCACCAGTACGCCGGCGCCCTGCACTCGCTCACGCACGGCCATGGCCGCTTCGTGCGTCGGCTGGCAGGCTACGAGGCTGCGCCACCCGAGGTGACCGAGCGGGTGATCGCCGAGGTCGCACGTGATCGGGAGGCAAGTTAGGGATCAGGAACGCCACGAAGCGCGCATGCGTGACGCGTGGCAGGCGCCCCGCATGCGCGCGAGCCAGGTCAGACCTTGTGGTAGGCGAGCCTGGCGGCGTCGCGTCTGTCGGCACCCTGGTAAACCTCGAAATCGCTGAAGAATGCCGGTGCTTCCGCCTGCAGCAGCCTGAGCAGCGTCACAGCCAGGCGACGGATCTCCAGCTCCGCGCCCTCGCTGGCGCGCAACTCGAGCATGGTGCGCCAGGCGCGCGCGTTGGCGGTGACGACGATCTTTGTCTCCGTGGAATTGGGGAGCACACCTCGCGCGGCTTCACGCGCCATCTTGCGGCGCTGGACGCGATTCTCCACCCAGTCGTAGCGCTCCATGAGAGTGGCGACGAGCGTGACATAGGCATGCTGAGCCGACTCGATCTGCTCCCGCCAGCGTGTCTCCAGCGCCTCATCGCCAATGATTGCTGGCGGCACGACGAAGTTGGCTTCCGATTCGTCCACGTAACGCTGGCTGAGCTGGGAGTAGGCGAAGCCTGCCCGGTGGCGCACGAGTTCGTGCGTGAGTGAGCGGCTCACGCCCTCCAGCAGGATGGAGTAGACGGCGTGCTCGAGGACGCTGCCGTGTCCCTGCCGTTTGATGTTCTCCAGATATTCGCGCGTTTCACGGCTGGCCGGGTTGGCCTGACTCATGTAGCACAGCCGACCGGCGAACTCCGCCAGCCGCTCGCCATCGCTGCTCTCACCCAGCCAGTTGACGGGAAGGTGGGCGGGCGCGACGAAGCTGGGCCGGGCGAGGACGGTTACGCGGGGCTCGGTATAGAACATCGGTAGCTTGGAATCGGTGACGGGGAGTGGGCAGTTGCTGTCGACGGCAGGGTACGAGCGGATGGGCCGAGCAGGACGGATCGCAATCCTACATCTCCTCGGCCAGCAGCTCCAGCCGTGGACGGGCGTAGGCGCGGTCGGCGCTGACCTTGTCGAGCGCCAGCCGGGCCGGGCGCGGTAGGGCGTCGAGCTGGGGATCATACTTGATATCGACCAGAGGGACCTGCCCAGGCAGTGGCACCTTGACGCCCGGATTGAGGATGCCCGCAGGGTCGAAGGCATTCTTGACCGCGGTGTAGAGCGCCATCGTCGGCGCGCCGCGGAGACGCAGCAGGAGGGGTGTGCGCAGCCGCCCGTCACCGTGCTCGCCCGTCATCGTGCCACCCAGGTTTGCCGTGAGGTCGGTAACGTCGGCGAGGATGCCCTCCACCTTTGCCCGCCAGCCTTCTTCGTGCACGTCCACAAGTGGATTGACATGCACATGGGCGTCGCCCGCATGGCCAAAGATGACGCCGCGAACCCCGTGACGGGCCAGTGTCTTGCGGACGCCCCGCACGTATTCCGGCAGCCGATCCGGAGGCACCGCGCCATCCTCGATGAACTGCATCGAAGCGCGCTTGGGATGGAGCTGGGAGAGCACCGGACTGGCGCGATGACGCATCTGCCAGAGCACTCGCTCGGTGCGCCAGTCGAGGGCAACCGTGACCTGGGCCGCGCCGGCCCTCCGGAACGCACGCTCGAGCATCCTTCCGCCGTCGGCGGCCGCCGACTGACTGTCGCCCTCCATCTCGGCCAGCAGTACCGCCTCCATGTTCGGCGGCACGGGAAGGGGAACCCCGCCCTGGCGGGCGATGTCGAGGAATGTGCGGTCCAGCAGCTCGCAGGCGGCAGCGCCCAGGTTGCGAGCCGCGGTAGCCGCCTGGACGCTCGCCTCCAGCGTGCTGAAGGCAGCGAGCACGGTGCTCGTTCCGCCAGGCCGCGGGATCAGCGACAGCTCCAGGCCCACGAAGAAGGCCAGAGTGCCCTCGCTGCCCACGAGCAGATCGACCACGTCGCCGCTGCGTGCGTAGGCGGATAGAGCGTAGCCGGAACTGTCCTTGCGCACTTCCGGCATGGTCAGCCGGAGGCCATCGGTCCCGCGGCGATGAGCGTCCGCGGCGGCTGCCAGCCTGGGACGCAGCAACTCCAGGCGGTCCAGCACCGGAATCCCGTGCGGTGCCGGTTCGCCGCGGCGCAGGGTGGCCCGCGAGCCGTCAGCGAAGACGCAGTCCACCGCCTGCACCCAACTGCGCATGGGGCCGTGTCGCAATGTATGAGCGCCGGCGGCGTTGGTGGCTGTCATTCCGCCCACGGTGCAGAAGGCGCCGCTGGAAGGGTCCACCGGGAACCGTAATCCCACGCCGGCTGCAGCGGCATCCACCGCCCCGCGAAGCGCTCCGGGCCCTACCTGGATGGATCGCGTCGCCACGTCCACCCGGCCGATGTGGTTCAGCCGGCACAGGTCGACGACAAGGCCCGGGCCCACCGCGCCGCCGCCCATGCTGCTGCCGGCGCCGCGCGGGATCAGCGCGGTGCCGGTGGAGGTCGCCCAGCGGGCCAGAATGACGACATCGTCGGCGTTCTCGGGAACGCAGACCGCCAGGGGGAGGTAGCGAGCTATGCCGGCGGCCTCGGAATAGACGGCGCGAGCGTCGAGGTCCGAGCGAAACTCACCGCGAAAGCCCTCAGGTGGCGCGAGTGTCGCGCCCACGCCGTTCACGATGATTCGTCCCTCTGCCGGAAGCGTGTGGGCGGGTTGACGTGCATATTGTAGTTCCTCATGGTTCACCGCAGTTAGCAGAGCAGACAATGCATGACTGACATAATGGGCAAGGGCGCCCCGCTTGGGCAGGCCCCGGCCGCCACCAGAACATCCCCGTCCGCGAATCGGCCAGCCACGCCCGTGCCCACGCGGAGTGAGCTGGAGGCCGCCGACAGCTTCTGCCGCGAGATCCTGCCGATGGCGTCGCGGACGTTCGCCATCAGCATCCGCGCCCTGCCCGGCATGCTCGGGCGCGCCGTCCTCACTGCCTACCTGATCTGTCGCGTCGCTGACTCCGTCGAGGACGAGGGTACCCTCTCGCCAGAGGCCAAGGTCGAACAGTTGGATGCCCTGCTGGCCTGCTTTGACGGACCGACAGAGGTGGCTGATTTCGTCGCCAACCTGCCCACCCTTACCGGCAACCCCGGCCACGCCCGCCTCGTCCACAATACGGCCCACGTCTTCACGCTCCATCGCTCCTTGTCGGCGCATAGCCAGGAGCGGTTGCGCCACTGGGTGACGGAGATGGTGACGGGAATGCAGCGGTTCGTGCTTCGCTATCCGGATGGCATACGCATCCAGAAGCTGGACGAATTCCGGGAGTACTGCTACTACGTGGCTGGAACGGTGGGATATCTACTCACCGATCTGTGGCGAGAACACTCGCCGGCCATTACCGCCGAGCGATTCGACGCGCTGCGCGGTCACAGCCGGGCGTTTGGCCAGGCGCTACAGACAGTGAACATACTCAAGGACGTAGCCAGCGACGCGCTGGACGAGAACTCGATATACCTGCCGGAAGAGGAGTTGCGGAAGCACGGCAGCAGCCATGCCGCCCTGCTCTCGCCGGAATACAGGAGGCAGAGTCACGCGGCCGTGGTCGAGATGATCGAGCTGGCCTGGCGGGATCTGGACGAGGCCCGCACATATCTGCTCGAGTTGCCCCGACGTGCCGTGGCTATCCGGCTTTTCTGCGTCCTGCCATTGCTCTTTGCCCACGCCACGCTGCGCGAGCTCAGTCGGAGCTCGGCGATGCTCGTCCCCGGCAAGTCGCCCAGGATATCCCGTCGTGAGGTCAAGCGGTTGCTGGCCGGTGGCACCCTGCTGATCATGAGCAATCGCGGTCTCGACTGGCTCATCGATCGCGCCGCCGGTCGCCGCCTGTCTCCCGTTGTGTCAGCTGGCCAGGCCACCTGAGAACTGAAAGCTGAAGCAGGTGACCTGCTCGTTGTCATCCCTTCACTGGATTCCGCGAACGGGATCACCGGAATCTGGGGTGTCGCGTCGAAGCTGCCCGTCGTCGAGATGAAGGCGGTGGCGGTTGGGGTAACGGCTGACGCCCGTCCGGCGACAGGAGCCCTGGTACCCCCGTTGCGCCGGGGGCAGATCGCTGTGACCGACCCCGGCGGGGATCAGCCGAGCAGCCGCTCGATGAAGGGCGGGATTCCGCTGCCCGTTCGGAGTGGCTCGTGTTCCAGTCGATCCAGTAGCTGCTCGAGCGCCAGTTGTACCCGCTCCGCCGTCCCTTCATGCCGACGAGCGATGGCGTAGCCACCGCCTATGCCGGCCACCGTGGGCAGCGCGGCCAGCCCGGCCACTGCCGCGATGGCCGCCGCCGTGGGTATGGCCACCATTGCCCCGACTACAGCCAGCGCGCCGCCGGTGACGATACCCGCCACGGCGGTGGCGCCACCCAGCCTCATCAGGTTGCGACGCCCGGTGGACAGATCGGCATCCAGACGCACCAGCGTGCGCTCGGCGTCCACTGGCACGACGGTCGCGGCGACCTCCCGCGCTTCCATGAGGGCAAAGCTCCGCCCGCTGAAATTAAGCCATCGACGCATCGTGCCGAAGATGTCGCCACTCGGCTCCCAGGTCGTGCGATCGGTGAAACGGCGTTTCACGACCAGCCCTTCACCGCGAATCATCCATTGCTCCAGTGCCTCCATCACCTTGCCCGGCGTCCCGGCCACGGTTCTGGAGGCGGTCGCTGACGACGGCCCGAACATCCGGCTGGCCCACCCGGATTCGTCCGGCAGCACGATCCGTGTCCGCTCCTCGGCCAGAGCCTGTCGCAACGCTGCCGTGCTGAGCCCGACCTCGCGGCCGACGTCCAGGATCTGGGATTCGGAGAGGAGGCCACCCTCCGCACCGCTCGCCTGAAGTTCGCTCGCGCGAGCCAGGACGCGCTCCACGGCAACCCGGTCCAGCGCCGGCGACCCACCAGCCCTTGCCAGCGCGCCGGGGGAGTCGGCGGCAGCGGCGGCGTCACCCGCCTGGGTTGGGACAGTCGGGCGGGAATCGTGGGGAACAGGGGGTTGTGGCTCGCGCGGATCGGCCATGGGTACGGAGCTGGACAGACGGTGTCAGGCGGTGGTTCTCAGATGCCTGCAAGGATCGCGTCGAGCCGACGGTCCATGGCCACCTGGATGTCGGCCGGGATGGGAAAGCTGCGCTCGAAGTCCGCACCGACGGTGCTGCCCGGCGACGCGGCTGTTGCGTGGATCAATCCGAGATAATAGCCCATGTAGCCATCGGCCAGTGCGGGATCGGTCTTCTGTAGCAGGAGCGCGCCGGCGCGCACAGCCGCCATGGACTGCAACCCGGCGGCCACGCCCTCCCGTTTCTGGGCAGGAGTGGTGTTGTCCTCCACGGCCTGTTGGGCTATCTGGCCCACGACCTCGTGGACGAAGACGAACACCGCCTGGTTGGCGTCGGCGGCGGTGGCTGGAAAGGTCACCGCGACCACGCTCTCCGTGGTGCCTCCAGGGACCATCCTCCCTTCGCCGCCAAGGGGGAGGGAGAGCATGATGTCGCCGTTGTTCTGCCGCGTGTTGTTCAGGAAGCCCCGCAACTTTGGGAGAGCCTGTCCCTGCCAGGCCGTCTGGATGGCCGCCAGGACCGGGGCGTGCGCCGTCTGCTGATCGATCCAGTATTGCTGGTAGAACCTCGTCCGCTCGTCATCCAGGCCGAGCAGGAAGACCCGCAGCCAATCACGATCGGGTGCGGTGGGATAGATGCCCGCCAGGAAGGCCACCATGCGCGCGAGTTGGGGCGAACTGGCACGACTCGGATTGCCGTCCACCTGGAGGAACACGTCGCAGGCTCGCCGCATCTCGGCCCAGTCGGCGAAGTACAGAGGGACGAACTGTCCCTGCTCCAGCGACGGGCGCTCGGTCAACTGGCTCCGGAGTTGGTCGCGGTTGGCATCGAGGACGGTCACCAGGCTGGTGGCAGCCTTGAGACTGGCGATGCTGTCGGCGTAGCCGTCACGGAAGAGCGGTACCTTCGCCGTATCGTTCATGACGAGGGCATAGCCGTGAAGCCAGGCGTCCACGTGTTCGCGCGTCTTGATCGGCCAGATGGCATCTGCCGCACCGGTGCCGGAAGTGGCCGGCGCGGCCGCGGGAGCGGGGCGTGCCGCTGCGGTTTCCGTCACCGGCGGGCCACCGCAGGCAGCGAGCGTGGCGGCGATCGCCATGAAGACGGGCGGCAGTACGCCGCGCCGTGGCGAGTTGCGGCGGACTGGGCGGGTAGGGCTGGAGC
This sequence comes from uncultured Gemmatimonadota bacterium, assembly GCA_937906875.1. Lineage (GTDB taxonomy): Bacteria > Gemmatimonadota > Gemmatimonadetes > Gemmatimonadales > Gemmatimonadaceae > CALCHX01. The sequence continues at coordinate 52,215 of CALCHX010000010.1, forward strand.
GCACGATCATGGTGGCGGATCTCTCGGGTGACGACTTGCATGTCGCGCCGGGCGACATCCTCGTGATGCAAGTTGCCGACTGTCGTCCCCGAGTGGAAGCGTGCCAGGTGCGCCCCTATGCTCCGATCGCCCCGATGTTGCTAGCCACTCATCATCGCGCGCCCGCAGGAAACGCAGTAGCGCCACGAAGCATCCAGCTCGGCGCTGCATGCCGGACAGTGACGGATGGTGAGGTTCTCTCCGCAATGAGGGCAGAAGGTGGCCGCGCGATCTGGCGGGAGCGCGCCGCTGCAGTACCTGCAGCACGCTTTCGGACGACCCGGGAAGAGGGCTGGGGTCGGCGGCCCGGCCGGCCGTCGCAGTGGCAGCGCCATTTCGGGGTTCTCTCTAGCGCTCGATGCGGCGAAGTTCCGCGTCGACGTCGCTCGAGGAATACTTGCGACCGTCGCCGCCCACCTTGCCCACCCGGTCGAGCGCCCGCGCCACGACCGTCCTGTCGTGGGCGCGCGCGTCGCGGAAACCATAGGCGTAGCCGAGCGACATGCCGAGCGCGAGGATGAGGAGGAAGCGGAACATGGGGTTGTCCGGATGCGGGTGTAGGGACCTCTTCCCGGGACGCTCGGACTCACTCCACGGTCACTTCCCTTCCGTCACACTCTGGCCGATGACCGAAATCAGCTTGTCGGTTGAGGGACCGCGGGCAGCCTGGGTGACGCCCGGAAATCGCTACCGTCGGGGAAGGGAATCGGCTCGCCCTTCATCGCCCCTCTCGCTCGCGAACGCTGCGCCGCTACCCAGCTCTCGAACTCCGACTCCACGAGCCCTCCGGATGAGGAACGATCGGCCCCCGCGCGGGTGGCCAGGTGGTTGACGTACTCGTTCTGCGGATGGCCGTCGTGACCCCGCACCCAGCGCCACTCCACCTCGTGCCGGGCCGCCGCAGCAATCGCCTCATACCACAGTTCCAGATTCTCGATCGGCCCTCCGCTGCGCCGCCAGCCCTTTCGTGCCCAGCCGTGCACCCACGATCTCATCCCATCCACGAGGTAGCGCGAGTCGCTGGTGAATATCACACGGAAACGCCGCCCTTTTCCCGAAAGGGCGCGAAAGGCCTCGCTGGCCGAGCGGAGGGCCATGCGATTGTTGGTGGTCGCGGGTTCCGACACCCACAGGTCCCGCCGCACCAGCACGCCGCCCGGCGTCATGAACTCCACGAGTATCCCGGCACCGCCCGGGTTGTCGCCGTCCTTCCCATTCCCGAGGCAGGATTCATCAGCGTAGACCGCCACCAGGGGAGCCTCACCGCTCATCGCACCACCTCGATTCGATCCACGTCATCCAGGTAGAGAGTGATCGACTCGCCGGTCGTGGGATGTATCGCCTCCACCGCCTCGCGCCCGTCCAGCATGCGCAGCCGCGACGGGATCACGACGTACTCGGTACCGCGTCTCCATACCGAGAGGCGACTACCGTCGCGAACCGCGCGCTCCAGGTCGTCGTACTGTTCGTGCGTCAGTTGGGCCATCTGTCCGTCCGTCCCCCAGTCCAATCGGCCACCAGCCGCGTCAATACGTTGGTGGCGCGCTCGATATCGTTGATGTCCACCCACTCCGTGTCGGCGTGGGCAAGGCTGATGTCGCCGGGCCCGTAGCAGACGGCCGGAATTCCCGCCGCGTTGAGAAGGGCGGCGTCGGTCCACGCACTCAATCCCTCCACGCGTGGCGTCTCACCGCACGCCAGCAAGGCCTTCTCGAGTGCCTTCACCACCGGCGCGTCCAGAGCGACGTCGCTCGGTTCCTGCTCGCTCATCAGGAAGGCTTCGGCACGAAGGTCCGGGAAGCGCACACGCACCCTGTTCATGGCGTCCTCTGCCTCGCGTAGCGCATCCATACCCCCTTCGCCCGGAAGAGTGCGTCGTTCCACCCGCACCAGGCAGCGGTCGGGGTAGGTGGAGAAGCCCACGCCCCCCTCGATCGTCGCGGCGTGCAGCGAAGCATGCCCGAGCAGAGGGTGCGTGATTGTCGTGAGGACATCGCGCTCGAGGCGGTCCATCTCCACCAGCACATGCGCGGCAAGCCTTATCGCGTCGACGCCGATATCGTAGCGACTTCCGTGCGCGGCATGTCCGTGCACCACGATCTCCAGCCAGGCGAAACCGCGGTGCGCTGGCGCGATGGCCAGTCCCGTGGGCTCGGTGACGATTGCCGCATCTGCCCGCAGCCCACCGGCAAGGAGCGCCGCCGTGCCGATGCTTGCCCATTCCTCATCGGCGACCGCCGTCACGATCACCTCACCGGCCAACCCGCCCTGCTGGGCCGCCCGCCAGGCGGCGGCGCACATGGCCGCCACGCCGCCCTTCATGTCCGTCGCCCCGCGTCCGTACAGCCGATTGTCGCGAATGTCGGCGTCGAAGGGCGGGTGCGTCATCCCCTCGGTACCCACGACGTCCAGATGCCCGTTCAGGATGAGTGACCGCTGCCCTGCCTGGCCCAGCGTGGCGACCACGTTTGGGCGACCGGGCGCAGCGTCGGCGATCACCGTCCGGAACCCCCAGGAGTCCAGCACGTCGCGCAGGGCCAGCGCGACCGCCGCTTCGCCCGGCGCCCCATTGGTGAGCGATGGATTCCGCGAGTCGATGCTGACGAGAAGGCGGGCCAGCGCGGCGGCGTCGCCGGCTTCAACGCTATGGTCTGTCATCGATGCTCAATCGTTGAGTAATCGGAAGCCGTCGAGGTCGAGCCTGACGGGAATGAGCCGGGCGTCGCGAGCGAGCGCCTGGCGGACACTATCCACTCGTCCCGCTGCTGCGACCACGAGTATACATCCGCCGCCCGAGGCACCGAGCGCCTTTCCGCCAAGTGCGCCGGCAGAACGCGCGGCCTCCAGCAGGGCATCTATGCGCGGCGTCGGGATGGCCGGGTGGAGCGCGCGCTGGTAGCTCCAGTGTTCGCCCACCAGTTCGCCCAGGGCGTCCAGGTCACCCCCTTCCAGGGCGTCTGACATGGACAGGGCGAGCGCCCGGAGCCGGTCCAGCGACCTCAGCACGCGCCGGTCTCCGCTTCGATAGGAGTCCATGACGCCGCTGATGGTGGTACCGGACACCCGTGCCTGGCCGGTATAGGCGACAATGCAACGTGCCTCGATCGCGGCGCGGGTTGATGGAGTGAGCGCCAGGCGCTGCCAGGCCACCTGACCCCCCGTCCCGAAGGTGAGCTTCAGGGCGCCTCCGAGGACGGAGGCGTAATGGTCCTGTCGCCCGCCGGCGATCCCCAGCTCCTCCACCTCCAGATTCCTGCTCTGCTCGGCCAACTCGGCGGGCTCCAGGTGCGCGCCGCGCCATGCCGCCAGCGCACCGGTGAGTGCCACGCCAGCGGCCGATGACCCGCCCAGGCCCGCTCCCACAGGGTAGTCGCACTTCAACTCCAGCTCCACCCGGTCGCCGGGAGCAAGCCCTGCCCTTCGGAGCGCCGCCTGGATGAGCGGCGTCGTCGCCACGCCCGACCCGGCCGTCGATGTGGGAGTCCCGTCACCCTCGCCCACCCGCGCCGTCGCATACAGTGCGATCGCTGCGCTGCAGACCGCTCCTCCCATCTCGTCGCTGTACGGCGGGACGTCCGTCCAGCCCCCGCCGAAGTCGAGGCGGGTGGGCGCGCGGGCGACTACCGGGCGATGAACGACGTGAGCAGTCAAGATCGATGCGGCGGCGGCGACGCGGTTACGGAGTCGAGGGTCAATTCGAGCTCGGGGTGCACTGGGCCGTAACGTAGTGTCGGGACGACAGGAAGTCAGGACACGTCGGGAAAACGATCATCCGCCAACCTGACTCTTGCCGGAGGCATGTCAGTTGCGCCATATACGGAGCCATGGCTTACCTGGATCGGTACCTACGCGACCGTACTCTAATCCTGCTCTCCAATAGAGAGCCGTACGAGCACGTCATGCGCGATGGCGCCGTGCACGTCCGCCAGCCGGCAGGCGGGCTCGTGTCCGCGCTCGATCCCACGATGCAGCAGACCCATGGCACCTGGGTAGCATGGGGCTCCGGCAACGCTGATCACGAGTCAGCGGACAGCGAAGGAAGATTGATGGTGCCGCCGGACGACCCGCGGTACACGCTCCGTCGCGTGTGGCTCGATGCCGAGGACATCGAGCACTATTACCTGGGCTTCGCCAACAGCGTTCTCTGGCCCATCTGCCACATGCTCATCCAGCACCTCGAGATCCGGGATGAGCAGTGGCTCCGGTACCGGGACGTGAACCGCCGCTTTGCCGAGGCCGTTGCTGACGAGGCTCGAAGAGCCGATGGCACGCCGATGGTATGGATCCAGGATTATCACTTCGCGCTCGTTGCCCATGAGCTCCGAAACGAGATCCCCGATCTGTTCATTCACCAGTTCTGGCACATCCCCTTCCCGCCGCTGGATATCCTCGGACTACTACCGATGGATGTGTTGGAAGCTGTGCTCAGGGGCATGCTCGGCAACGATCTGTTGGAGTTCCACACTCGTCGCTACGCGATGAATTTCCTGAGTTGCGTGGAGTATTTCATGCCCGATGCGGAGGTACGCCGGGCATCGTTGAGCGTCGAGTACGACGGCCGGGAGATCTTCCTGGGTGTCTTCCCGATCAGCATCGACGTCGAACTCTACGAGAACCTGGCATCCAGTCCGGCGGCCGATGAACGTGTGCGGGAGCTGCGCGAACGCTATGCGGCCGGACCGAACCAGTTGGGCGTGAGCGTCGACCGGATCGACTACACGAAGGGAATCCCCGAGCGGCTGCACGCCCTCGAGGTGCTCTGGGAACGGTATCCGGAGTTGCGTGGCGAGTTCTCCGTGATCCTCGTCGCCACTCCTTCACGCACCGACATCGACGCCTACCGCCAACTGGAGGCTGACGTCATTTCCACGGTCGCCGAGATCAATCATCGCTTCGGCAATCCGGACTGGACACCGATCGTGCTCATCCATGAGAATGTGAGTTCGGAGTTGCTGGCCAGCATATATCGGGCGGGCGACCTCTGCATGGTGTCGTCGCTCCAGGACGGGATGAACCTTGTGGCAAAGGAGTTCATCGCCTGCCAGACCGACGAACGGGGCGTGCTGGTGTTGAGCAGGTTCACCGGAGCGGCGGAGGCGATAGAGGGGGCGGTGCTCATCAACCCGTTCAACGTCGACGGCTTCGTGGAGGGGATCAGGACAGCGCTGGCGATGCCGATGGAAGAACGACGGCGCAGGATGCAGCGGATGCGCGTGCAGCTTCACGACACGACGATCTTCGACTGGATGGGTGCGATCCTCTCGCGCGCCAGCGAGTTGATGACCAGGAATGAACCGAGCCCCACATCACCATGACGACTGCCCGACCGTTGCTGCCGCTGGAGCCAGGCGTGGCGACGCGGTTATCCGGCTCGCCTTTCATAGTGATGCTCGATGTCGACGGTACCCTTGCCCCGATAGCGCCGCGCCCGGAAGATGCCGGAGTGCCGCCCGAGACGCACCGGGCGGTGGCCAACCTGGCATCACGTCCGGAAGTGTTCGTGGCCCTCGTCTCCGGCCGCGCTGCCCCTGACGCGAAGAGAATGGTGGGAGTGTCCAATGTCTGGGTGCTGGGCAACCACGGCGCGGAGAGCATCACCCCGTCGGGCGAGGAGCAGGTGGATCCCCTCGTGGCTCCCTACGAGACGGTGATGGCAACGGCCAGGACGGCGCTGGGGCCACTGACCGCCTCGCTGCCAGGGGTGATAGTGGAGGACAAGAGGTGGACCCTCAGCGTGCACTTCCGGCAGGCCGACCAGGAACTCGTACCGCGTCTCCGTTCCACGGTAGACGCGGTCGCGGCGCAAAACGGCCTTCGTGTACACGAAGGCAAGATGGTCTTCGAGGTCCGGCCGCCGGTACGCGTGGACAAGGGGACGGCGGTGATGGGCCTGGCTGATCGGCTGGGAGGACTGGACGAGGGAGCGTCGTTGCTGTTCATCGGTGACGACCGCACCGACGAGGATGCCTTCCGTCTACTACGCCACCGGGTGCCGCGCGCGGTGACCATCCGGGTGGCAGATGAGATGGCCGAGACCACGGCCGAGTTCCTGGCTGACGATCCGCCCGCGGTGCGTCGCTTCCTGGAGTTCCTGACCGTGCTCCGGCAGTGAATCACGTTCGTGGAGGTTGTGGCCTCGCTCGGGCGGCAAGGCAGCAGGGGGCGCAGCCGGTTGTGGCTGCGCCCCCTGGCGACCAGCGGTAGAACAAGGCACGCGCGGCCCTACTGTCAGTTCTTGCGCTTCGGCGCGGAAGCGCGGGATTTCGTGGTCGTCTTCCTGGCTGCCGTCTTCGTTGCCGGCTTCGCTTTCTCGCTCTTCGCGGCAGATTTCCTGGCAGCGCCCTTGGTAGCTGTCGACCCGCCGGCCCTGGTCGAGGTCCTGGACGCGGTGGTCTTTGTCGCGGCGCGCTTGGTGGATGTGCCCTTCGCCGCCGACTTGGTCGCCGCGGCGCTCTTCCGCGCCGGCTCCTTGGCGGGAGCGGCCTTCCTGGCCGTCTTCCTCGCTGTCGTGCTCCTGGAGGCTCCGGCGTCCGGCCGCTTTGCCGGGGCCTTCCTTGCCGTGGCCGACCTGGATCGGGGAGTCCTGGTAGCTGAGCCCTCCGACGAGGCCACCGTATCGGCCTGGGCCGCCTTCCCGGACCTGGCGGTCTTCGTGCTGGTTGTCGCGCGCCTGGAGGCCTTGGTGGTGGCGGCAGCCGTCCCGGCGGAGTCGTCGCTCTTCGCGGCCCCCTTCCGTGCCGTCGCGGCAGTCCGTTTCGCAGCCGGTGGTTCAGATGAGGTCGGCCGGCTCCTGTCGCGCTCCGGCGTTGGCTGGATCTTGCGTGGCGCGGCGGCCTCGGCCTCACCGATCAGGCGGTCGGCCTCGTCCTGGGTCATCTGGCCACGCCGGACCATGTACTGGATGAGCTCGCGTGCGCTCTCCACGGCGAAGCCGGCGAGACCAGCGGCGGCGCCGATGACGTCGCGCATCGCGCTGGCCATCCGATTGTTGGCGTCCTGCCCGATCTCGTGTGCCTTTGCCGTCAACTCGGCGAGGGCCTCGCGGGCATCGGCGGCGCGGTGCCCGGGGCTCCGACGCGTGGGCCGTGTCGGCTCAACGGCATCGGCAGCCTCGTCGTCGGGAGGCTCGTGGTGGGTCTGACTGCTCACCGGGGAACCCTCGGCGGGCGAAGCAGTATCGGCACCACGAGCGTTACGGGCAGCGGCGTCTGCGGCGGCGGCGTCGGGCGCCCCGGTCGACGCGATGTCGGCAGCGTGAGGAGTGTCCGGCATGCGGTTGTGTGCGCCGGCCATGGGCCGGGCGCCTCTCCCTGACTGTGAGTTGAAGGCGCTTCGCGCACCGGCTAGCTTCGGGACGGCGCGCCGCGCGACCGGGCGATTTCGTCGGCAAGTATATGATTTCGCGCGATCCACGCAAGGTAGCCGGCGGTTCCGCGGGGCGCCAGCATCCGTGAATGATGGTGGAGCGGCCAGTCGCGGGTGGTCCACCGCGACCACCCAGGCCCCGGAAACCGTCCATCTGATGCTTCCTCATGGCGACTGAACGGAGACAGCATGCTGCCACTCGATGGCCTTCGGGTCCTGGATCTCAGCAGGGTGCTCGCCGGGCCGCTCTGTGCCATGATGCTTGGTGACCTTGGAGCCTCAGTCATCAAGGTGGAGCGTCCAGGCAGCGGCGACGATACCCGCGGCTGGGGGCCGCCCTTCGATGAGCGCGGCGAGAGCGCCTATTACCTGTCGGTCAACCGGAACAAGCTCAGCCTGGCCGCCGATCTGGGCGATGCCGCCGACCGTGAACTTCTCCTCCAGTTGATTGCCGGGGCCGATGTCGTGGTCGACAACTTCCGACCCGGGACGCTGGAGAGACGCGGCATCGATCCGCGCGCCCTCGTCGAGCTGTATCCGCGTCTGGTCTGGTGCACCATCACAGGTTTCGGCGAGCACGGCGACCGCCCGGGTTACGATTTCGTCGTCCAGGCCGAGCGCGGCTGGATGGCGATCAGCGGGGTGCCCGACGGTGAGCCGATGAAGATCGGTGTCGCACTGGTCGATGTCGTCGCGGGAAAGGACGCCACCGCCGGCATTCTGGCGGCGCTCACCGCTCGTGGCCTGCGATCGGCACCGCTCCCGGCCAGTCAACGGCGGCTGATCGTTTCCCTGGCTGACAGTGCCGCCGCAGCGCTGGTCAACGTGGCCCAGAACGTTCTCGTCAGCGGAAAGGACGCCGGTCGATGGGGCAACGGTCACCCCAACCTCGTACCTTACCAGCTCTTCCAGGCGGCCGATCGGCCGCTCGTGGTAGCCGTCGGGACCGACGCCCAGTGGCTGGACTTCGTCCGGGCGCTCGAGCTCCCGGCCCTCGCCGACGACCCTCGCTTCCTCACCAATGCTGGCCGTGTCACCAACCGGGAGGAACTCATCGCGATGTTGGCGGCCCGACTGGGGCAACGGCCGGCAGCGGACTGGTTGGCCCTGCTGACGACGGCAGGCGTGCCGGCTGGCCAGGTGCGTGGCGTGGCCGAGGTGGTGGCGGCGGGTGGCGGCTCTGCGGCCACGGGCATGCCGCCGGCCGTGCCGGGAGGCCAGGTCAGGCTTCCACCGCCCCGCCTCGACGCGCACGGACCAGCCATACGCGGGAGGGGCTGGGGAGCGTTTCCGCTACCGGTCGCCGACGGCTGATCCAGCGAGATCAGGCGGAAATCTGGTCGACCGACGATATTCAGGGGTCTTACCAGAGCGAGCCGGCTGCACAATTATATCAACCACCACGGTGGCCGCAGTTCGGCCGACGCCTCATTCCATCATCGCGCTGCCCTCTGGCGCAGTTACCAGATCGCGATCGTGTCGTCCAATCTCAGTCGGATACCGAGGGGCGCGGCGCCCGCGGAGCGAGGCCTATCCGTTTCCACCGAAACGGATTACCATAGCTCCGTGACTACCACGGAATCGGTCCCGCAGTCCGACCAGCAGCAGTCGGATCAGGAAATCATAGATATGGTGCTCGCGGGCGACCGCGACTCCTTTGGCGACCTGATCCGTCGATACAGCGATCCGCTGTATCGACACGCATTGGGCATGACCGGAAGTCCCGATGTTGCGGAAGACATCCTGCAATCGTCATTCATCAAAGCGTATCACCATCTCGGTGAGGTGCGTGGCCGCTTCGATGCGTGGCTGTTCCGGATCGTGGCCAATGGCTGCAAGGATTGGCTCAAGAACATACGTCGCACACATCTCAGTTACGACGAGGACGATCAACCCTCCCGCTATGCGACACCGGACGAGGAACTGGACCGGAGCGAACTACGTTCGGACCTCGACAGGGCCCTCTCGGCGTTGGCGCCATCGCTCCGCGAGGCGTTCGTGATGAAGCATGTGGAAGGACGTTCCTATGAGGACATGGCCGACTTGTTGGGGACTACCGTCGGGGCACTCAAGATGCGCGTGCATCGGGCACGCGAGGCGCTCCAGGTACTACTAGAGGAGAAATACGCCTGATGCTGGACAACCTGAACATCCACCCGTCTTCGGGCGGTCAGCGCGAGCCGCAGGGGCGCCCGTCTACCGACCGGGCGATCGTCGGCGATCGCGAGATCCCGATCAACGTCGCCGGTCCATTCGAAGCCATGCACCGCTGGCTGGATGGCGAGGCGAGCGAGGTCGAGGCACTTCGCGACAACGAGTCGGCACGCTACGTCGAGCTCTGGCGCCGTGTCGGCAGCGAGATCGATCACCGCCGTCTCGAGGCGGCACCAACCGGACTCGTCTCGCGCGTGATGTCGGCCATTCCCGGCGGCAGCGCCGAGCCAGCTCAGTTTTCGGCGACGACCGGGGGTTCTGACACGTCGGGTGTCCTTCCATCCGCCTCCGCCGAGCGGTCCGCGGCAGTTGCTCCTCCGGTGGCCACTTTCTGGAATCATCCGGTGGAGTTGAGCCCGGCCGCGGCGCTTGCCGCCGCTGCTGGACTGGTCGCGCTCGGCCTCGCGGTGGGCGCGGCGATCAAGGGCTGAGCTGGTCGTCGCTGGAGTTGGATCCAGCGCCGAGCAGCGAGGTGGGATAGCGACGAGGGCCGCCGCTCCTGTGGGAGCGGCGGCCCTCGTCGATTCAGGGAGCGAGCGAGACCGGTGTCGTCTACATGTGGATGGCCCGCCCCGTGACCGCCAGCGCCGCCTCCTTAACGGTCTCGGCGAGTGTCGGGTGCCCATGGACCGTGATTCCGATATCCTCCGACGAGCCTCTGTACTCGAACGCGAGAACGACTTCCGGGATCAACTCCGAAGCGGTGGGACCGATTATGTGGCAGCCCAACAACTCATCGGTCTCGGCGTCGGCAATGAACTTGACGAAGCCGTCGGTCTCGCCCGCGGTGCGAGCCCGACCGTTCGCCGAGAAGGGGAACTTGCCCGCCTTGTAGGCGCGACCACTCTCCTTCACCTCGTGCTCGGCCAGACCTACGGTGGCGATCTCCGGCCAGGTGTAGACGATGGACGGCATGGACCGGTAGTGCATCTCGGTCGGCTTGCCGGCGATGACCTCGGCGGCCACCACGCCCTCCTCCTCGGCCTTGTGGGCGAGCAGCTTGCCGCCCACGGCGTCGCCGATGGCGAAGACGTTGGGAAGGTTGGTGCGCATCTGTGAGTCGACCGCGATCTCACCACGGCGGCCGAGCTCGAGTCCCAGGGCTGCTGCGTCGATGCCGGTGAGCGACGGCCGCCGACCCACCGAGACGAGTACGCGATCGGCCTCCAGCGTCTCCTGCTTGCCGTCCTTCTCGACATGGACGCGCACGATCTCCCCGTCGCGGTCGGCGCCGGTGACTTTCGTGCCCGCACGTATGTCCAGCCCCTGACGGCGGAAGATCCTCGTCGCTTCCTTGATCACGTCGGCGTCGTTGCCGGGCAGGATGGTGTCGGCCAGTTCGAGGACGGTCACCCTGGAGCCGAGCCGGCGCCAGACGGAGCCGAGTTCGAGGCCGATCACGCCGCCGCCAATGACGATCAGTCGCTCGGGCACGTCGGGCATGGCCAGCGCGCCGACATTGGAGAGGACGCGCTCCTCGTCGAACTTGAGGAAGGGGAGTTCGATCGGTACGGAGCCGGTGGCAAGGATGACGTGCCGGGCCTGGTAGGTGGTGATCTTGTTTTCGGGGGGGGCCCCCCGGACCTCGACCACGTTGCCCGCCTTCAACGTCCCGAGCCCCCTGGCCCAGGTGATCTTGTTCTTCTTGAAGAGGAACTCCACCCCCTTGGTGTTCTGCGCCACGACGCTCTCCTTGCGCGCCTGCATCCGCGCGAGGTCGAAGCCGACGTCGCCGAGCACCAGGCCATGCTCGGCCGCCTTGGTCAGGGCGAACTCGTAGTGCTCCGATGACTGGAGGAGCGCCTTCGACGGGATGCAGCCGACGTTGACGCAGGTCCCGCCAAGCGTTCGGTCCATCTCGACGCAGACGGTGTTGAGGCCGAGCTGAGCGGCGCGGATGGCAGCGACGTAGCCGCCCGGGCCGCCGCCTATGATCACGACGTCGGCGCTTTCAGTGGTCTGGGCCATGGATAGTGT
>CALCHX010000011.1 GCA_937906875.1 uncultured Gemmatimonadota bacterium
GAGGTCGATGTCGCCAGGACCAGCAGGCCGACGAGTGCGAGCGACGTGAAGCTGGCGGCCGTTCGCGAGATGGCCAGGAGAAGGTGCATCGGCTGCAATGATTACGGGTCGACGATGTGCGCCGACCCGTGATCGCCTCACTTGCGCGTGGCCGGGTCACCGCGGATGTCTGTCTCGAACGGGAATATAATCGGGTCTACACCCGCCACCGTTCAGGGCGCGCCGCGACCCCCCGCGACCGTCGTACTCCCGCTCGGATCCCCGTCGATCCCGTCGAGGTCGTCCGCAACTCCACTATGGCGTTCGTGCGAGCGATCGAAGTGGCCGACGTCGCGGGCGGACGTGCGGCACATCCAGCCGGCGGCTCAGAGAAGTGCCCAGAGCGGCGGGAAGGTGAGGACGAGAGCCAGTACAACGAGGGTGATGGTTGCCATCACTACCCTTCCTGGCTCGATCCGGCGGCCCTTCCAGCGGCGGTGCAGCACCGCCCACGCGGCCAGCCAGAGGATGACGGCCAGCGTCGTTCGTCCCGACACACCGCCCGACGGCTCATAAAGAGTTGGCGGCGAGAACAGCCCTATCTCGTGAAGGATGACGACCAGGCCCAATGCGAACGCTCCCACCCCTGCCGCCAGCAGCGCGGCCAGTGGTTCGCCATTGGTGACGGCATCACGTTCGTTGGCGGTGGTGCCCATGTTCACGCTCCGTGCTCCACTAATCGAGTGGAGCTACCTTGTTGATGAAGACACCGAACAGGCTCACGAACGATACGAGCACGAAGCAGATCGCGAGCAGCGTGGTCGTCAGCCTACGGACCGATGCGTCGCGCGCGAGCGACTGACCATGGCGAGTGGCCACGAACGCCGCGCCAGTGGCAAGCATCGCGGCGATCCAGGGAACGTGCTCCTTGATCTCCATCGCGAACTGGTGTAGCCAGGCGGTCCCCGGGCCCGACATTATGAGCGCTTTGGGGTACTGGCTGAGGTCCGTGAGTCCCTCCGGTGGCGTGGCGCGGTACGGAGGAAAGTTGACGTAGGTGCCCACGATCACGGTGAGCCAGAGTGCCACGGCAACGAGCATGGTGAGCCAGCCCAGGTAGCGCGCCTGCCTCTGAGCGCTGGCGTTTGCACTGTCGGCCACGCGGACGGTCACCAGCGAGAAGAGAGCCGCCGCGATCCCCAGCAACGCGCCACCACCCAGGACGATCCCATGGATCATCGTCCAGATGCTGTCCGCGCTGAATAACAGGTTGTCCATGACGTACCGGGGCTCGGGTGGGAGTGTGCCATCTTGTCGGGCGCTGGATCTGATGCAACGCACGGGTCGTCCCTTGCCACCTTCCGGCACCACCATACAGTCGGGACCGGAGACCCGCAAGCATCAGGCTGCTCGTCCAGGGTGGCCGGGCCGCGCAGTGAGCGGGCGAACGAGCTATCATCCATGTATGGAGTTGGCTCCTCGATGGAGGCTGACCGCCGAGCGGGTCGGGGCGTGATCCCGACCGCCGGCGGTGCCATTCCCGGACCTGGAGGGAACGACATGGATGAATCCGGATTGACGACGGACACCACGGCCCGCCCCCGCGTGGGCCTGCTGGTGGACGTGCAGAATGACTTCATGCTGCCCGAGGCGCCGGGCGGGCGGCTCTACGTACACGACCTCGGCGACCCCACGGATGTGGGCGCCAGTCAGATCGTCCCGCTGCTGCAGGATGTCCTGGCCTGGATGAGGAACCACTGCGACGCGATCATCTACACCGCCGACTGGCACGCCATGCACGACCGCGAGATAGATGCGGTGGCCCCCGATCCTGCGCGCGAGACCTATCCGCCGCACTGCATGGGACTGAGCAGTGATCCCGAAGAGCAGCGCGGGGCCCACATCATCGACGAGATCTCCCCGGGGAGCGACGTACTCGTGCTGGACCGGGACGCGGAGCCGGCGACGGCACGCGAACTGGCCGCGCGCGCACTGTCCGAGGGCCTCCCGATCCTGCTTCAGAAGCGCGAGTTCTCCATCTTTGACGGCAACGCGGCCACCGATCCGCTCATCCGTGCCCTGGAGGCAGCGTTGGGCTCGCCGCCCGAATTCGTGGTCTGCGGGGTGGCTACGGACGTCTGCGTTCGCCAGGCCGTGGAAGGATTGCGCGAGCGCGGCTACCCGGTGACCGTCATCCGCGACGCTACGTGGGGCCTGGGCCTGATCGACTCCGCCGGCACCTTCACACGCTGGGCCGCCGACGGAGTAAGGATACTGGAGACTGCCGACCTGTTGGCCGGCGTAGCCTAGTTCGAGTCGGGCGGAAGTACTGACTGGATCGCCGTATCGCCAGGCCGTGGCAGGACGGGCGAGGGTGGCAGCGATTCCGGCAGTCCGAAGTCGTCCGACAGACGTGTGGCCTTGGCGACGCTGATCGCCGTGTTGAACGCCTTGCCTGCCAGTTCCTCCTGGCCGCGAAGCTGAAGCGCCTGGGCCAGCGACAGGCCGGCATCGACGTAGAGGTAGGGTATGCCGACCGAGGGTTTGTCAATCCAGTCGCCCTTGGCGATCAGCGACGCCGGCGCCTCGAAGACGTTGAACCAGAGCGCCTCACTTCGCTTCACGTCCATCATCCCACGTCCAGGTACCGGGATCGTGTCCAGGCTGGGCATGGGAGGAGCGGGCAGGAGCTTCCGCGCCAGGCCCTGGGTGAGCAGGTACTGCTGGAGGCCCAGCTTGGACGGGTAGCCGACGGCGGTATTGCTGAAGTAGACGGGGCGATCCGGGTTGTCCTGGATCATCTTGAGGACGAACAGGTCCGCCCGCTCAAGGATTCCGGCCGGCACCGTGGTATTGATCTCCGTGCCCTGAACCTGGAACTGTGCCGGCTGGTTGAGCTGCTGATACAGGGGCAGGGCGTCCGCTTCGTCCATCGTCCAGCTCACCACCGGGCCGGTCGGGCGCTTCCACGACCGATCCTTGTACACCGCAGCGCCGTTGGCCGAGTCGTACGGGAAGATCTCGCGAGCGATGATCTGGCGAACGTACCAGTCCGTGTTCAGGAGTGACGTGTTGGCCACCACGACGTCCCGGCGGATCCCCTCCACTTCCTGCGCGTACCAGAGCGGGAAGGTGTCGTTGTCGCCGACCGTCACGAGAATGCCGTAGGGTTCAACCGATTCGAGAAGGTCGTGGGCGAAATCCCTCGTCGTCGTGTCGCCCGCCTTCGAACTCGCCGACCAGTTGCCGAACAAGGGTACGCAGGCGATGAGCAGGATCGGCGAGGCCAGTATCCAACTGCGCCTGATGGGCAGCTCGAGCGTCTGCAACCCGACCTTCACGCGTTCGGATTTGAACAGCGACGCGGCCGCCTCCCAGACGAACACCAGGCCGAGTGCCGCCCAGACGCTCCAGGCGGAGAAGCTCCACAGATAGAAGTAGTCCCGATCGCGGACCTCGCGCGCCACTGAATCCCCCAGTTGCGGGGCCTGGCTCGCGCCGTACTTGAAGTTCATGTAGAAGATCAGCATGAACGTGATCGTGAACATCAACGGCCCGAAGAAGTAGAAACTTCGTCGGTCTCGTATCCAGTGGACGTAGCCGCCAAATATGCCGAGTATCAGGAAGACGGCGGCCAGCACCTGCTGGGCGGCCGGATGTTCCTGATGCGCGTCGCGCAGCCACTGCCACTTGAAGTAGAGCCACCACATGCCGACCTGCGCCGAGAGCGGCGCCTGTCGCTCGGACAGCGACGGCTTGCCGTATTGTTCGCGGTTGAAGTTGTACTTGAACGCCTCGTAGGTGCCCTTCGAGAAGGTGCAGTCGAAGGCCAGGCCGTCACGGCAAGCGGTGGGGTCACCCTCGTTGATTGCCGGGTTGTAGGCGGCGCGAATGGGCTGGGTGGCGAATGGCGTGATTCCCAGTGCCAGGGCGCCCACGCAGGCCAGGATCAGGCGCCAGCGGAGCAGCGTCGCTGGTCTACGGAGCAGTACTGCCACTCCGACCGCCGGTCCTACGAGGAAGCCGGCGGGATGGTTGGAGTAGCCCAGGCCGAGCAGGTACGCGATCAGGACGAGCCAGCGATCGGCCCGTGGACCGTCGGGGTCGTCGGCCCAGCGAACGGTGATCCAGGCCACGATGGCGAAGAAGACCAACGAGACGGTGTAGACCTTCTCGTTCACCACCGACTGGCTCCAGACGGTGAACGCCGTGGCGCCGATGAGCGCGGCCAGCGAACCGCCGACCACGCGCTGCCACCTGTAGGGTAGCCAGCCGACGAGTACGCGCTCGGTGATGAGGAACCACATCCCGGCCGAGATGGCGCTGCTGAGGGCCGCCAGCACATTGATCCGCATCGCCACGTTCGGGGCGATGGGCAGCAACGAGAAGACGCGCCCGACGAGCACGAAGAAGGGGTTCCCCGGTGGGTGAGGGATCCCCATGGTGTAGGCGGCGGCGATGTACTCGCTCGTGTCCCACATGGCCGTCGACGGGCCGAGTGTGATCACATAGAGCGCGAAGACGATGGTCGCCGCGATGGTGGCCGCCAGGTAGGAGGGCCGGGTGTCCAGCGCGTCGTGGTTCGAGGTCGCGATCGGGGTCGCCATGAAGGGCCGTCTGGGGTACGCTGCAGGCCACGTCTCGGCGTGGCGTAGGTCAGAGCCGCAGTTGACGTGCGGCAATCATGAAAGATGCCCGACCGGCCCGTCCGGGACCAGTGGCAGCTTCTCAGCGCCCTGGTCACGGCCCGGCCGGTTGCGTCGGGCTAGTGGCGGAACTGACGCCGCCCTGTAACAACCATCGCGATGCCATGTTCGTCACATGCCGCGATCACCTCCGCGTCCCGCACCGACCCGCCGGGCTGGATGATCGCCTTCACACCTGCCTCGGCGGCCTGGTCCACACCGTCCCGGAAGGGGAAGAAAGCGTCCGAACCGAGCACGGCGTCGGCGGTGGGGTGCCCATGTTGCCGCGCCTTGTGCACGGACAGGAATGATGCATCCACCCGGGACATCTGTCCGGCGCCAATGCCGATGGTCATTCCGTCGCGTACGAGCACGATTGCGTTCGACTTCACGCTGGCTACCGAGCGCCAGGCAAACTTGAGGTCGGCAAGTTCGCGCTCGGTCGGTTGGCGGCGCGTCACCACCTGCCAGCCATCCTCGCTGTTGACCGCCTGGGCGCACTCCTGGATAAGGAGACCGCCGCGCACACGCTTGTAATCCAGCGATCCCGACCGCGCCGGTACGCGGCCGGCCAGCACGCGCAGATTCTTCTTCCGCGTCAGGATCTCGACCGCTGTCTCGGAGAATTCCGGAGCCACGATGCACTCCACGAACAGGCTCGAGACCGCTTCCGCCGTCTCCTCGTCCACCGGCGTGGTGAAGGCCACCACCGAACCGAAGGCGGAGACCGGATCGCAGGACAAGGCCTTCCGGTACGCCTCGGCGGCCGTCGCGCCGACGGCGACGCCGCAGGGCGTGGTGTGCTTGATGATCGCGCAGCAGGTCTCGTCGGCAAACGGGTCGGTGGCCAGCAGGGCGCCGTCCAGGTCGAGCAGGTTGTTGAACGACAGCTCCTTGCCGCCCAACTGCTTCAACCCGGAAAGACCTGCTCCCGGGCGCTCGGCGTAGAATGCGGCCTGCTGGTCCGGGTTCTCGCCGTAGCGAAGGGACTGCACGCGCTCCAGGGCGATCGTCCGGCGTTCCGGAAAGAGGTCTCCCCGCGTACCGGCGAACCAGTCGGCAATGGCGGCGTCATACGCGGCGGTGTGCGCGAACACCTTCTCCGCCAATGCCCGACGAAGCTCGACATCCGCGTCTCCGGCCTGCAGCGCACCCAGCACCCGCTCATAGTCAGCAGGATCGACCACGACCGTCACCGCGGCGTGATTCTTGGCCGCCGATCGAAGCATGGACGGACCACCAATGTCAATCTTCTCGATCGCCATCTCCGCCGTCACGCCGGCGCGCGAAACCGTCTCCCGGAACGGATACAGGTTGACGCAGACCAGGTCGATCGGACCGATACCATGCTCCGCGATGGCCGCCATATGCTCCGGTAGATCCCGACGCGCCAGCAGGGCGCCGTGCACCACCGGGTGAAGCGTCTTCACCCGGCCATCGAGCATTTCCGGAAAGCCGGTCAGGTCGCTCACGTCGATCGGTGCCAATCCTGCTTCACGCAGGGCGGCGGCGGTGCCTCCGGTGGACACGAGTTCCCAGCCGAGGGCCGCCAACCCACGGGCGAAATCGACGAGACCGAGCTTGTTCGAGACGGATAGTAGGGCACGGGGCATGGCAGGTCCGGTAGGGCGTGGCGGTCGGAGCGTCTGGCTCAGAGCGACAGTAGTTGATCCATACCAGCCGCCAGGGCGGCCGGTTCGACGGTGAGCGAGAAGTGTACTGAACTGGCTGGTTGCAGGTGCGAGTGCGACGACGCTGGTGGCCGCTGCCCCCGCTCGGAAAGCCTGCCCGCTGCGACGGCTTCCACGACCCTCGGATAGAGGATGTGTTCGGCGCTCAGGACACGAGCGGCAAGAGTGACCGCGTCGTCGCCGGGTAGCACCGGAACAGGCCATTGCGCGATGATGGTGCCGCGATCGTACTCCTCATCCACGAAGTGTACCGTCACGCCGCTCACACGAGCACCGCTGTGGAGCACAGCTTCATGTACGCGCCGCCCATACATGCCGGGGCCGCCAAAGGAAGGTAGCAGGGCCGGGTGGACGTTGAGCATCCGGCCAGGGTAGCGGCGGACCACCGAGGCTGGCACCAGCTTGAGGTAACCCGCCAGGACCACCAGGTCGACGGCATGATCGTCCAGGAGCGCGGCCAGGGCATCCCCGTCGTCGACATCATTCAACACCGCCGTCGCTGCACCCGCGGCGCGTCCACGATCCAGCGCCCTTGCATCGGCGCGGTTGGAGGCGACGAGCACGACCTCAGCCGCGCCGGCCCGGTCGCCGGTATTCTGCCTGTTGCCATGCAGATGATCGAGCAACGATTGCAGGTTGGAACCACTGCCTGAAGCCAGGACGGCAACTCGAGATGTCATGCCGGCATTGTAGCCCGCTCCCGCGACCTGAGAAAGGTCACGACGTGAGGGACGCGCCCTCATCCCTGGCTCGGTTCGCGCAGGAAGCTCTCCACTGCCGCGGCAAGTGAGGGCGCGACCATGGAGTGCGCGGTTGCCCTGTCGCGTTCCGCCGATGGGGTGCTGGACGCGGGCACCAGCACGCCCGTTCCACCCAGGACGAGGGCGGGCGAGACGTCACGCCATCTGTCGCCAACGTAGAGCGATCTGTCCAGCGCCAGCCCATGCTCCTGGGCGGCGAGCCGGAAGAGCGCGACCCCCGGCTTCCGACACTCGCAGGGGCCGGAAATTTCCGGCAGATGGGGGCAATGGTAGCTGCCGGCCAGCACTGCCCCGGCATCACGCAGCATCTCGTCCAGCGCTCGCTCCACCTCGCAGTACTCCTCCGGCGTGAAGTAACCACGAGCGATACCCGACTGGTTGGTGACCACCACCACCGGCACGCCGGCGTCGTTGAGGGTGCGAATGGCCCGGCTGACGCCAGGAATGAGGCGCAGTTGGTCAGGCCGCGAGAGGTAGTGTGCGTCGGTGATGAGCGTGCCATCGCGGTCCAGGAAGGCAGCCGGTTGTCTGCTCAGCGGCTGGCTCGTGGTTGCGCGGGAGCACTGCGGGGTGACGCCTGGCACCGGTGTGCCCTACCAGCCGCGAGTGATCGCGACGAACGGCGTTACCGGCCCTGACGGTCGACCGCTACCACCTGCGGTGGGTTCTTCGTGTCCTGCGGTCGATGCCGCCGAGGGCCCTGGCGGTGCCATCCGGGGCGGCGGCGCGACGGGCGGCGGCACGGCGGGCGGCGGTGCCGCAGTCGGCGGGAGCGAGTCTGGCGGTACCGAGTCTGGTGGCGTCACGGTGGGTGGCGGCCGTGGTGGCGGCGGACTGGTGTCACGCGCGGCCGTCAGGAAGGTGCGATCACTGGTCCTGGCAGGTCCGTCCAATCCGCGCGCCTGGTTGAGCCTTATGCGGTAGCGGGTATCGGGAGCCAGAGGCGCCGCCGTCCGGACAACTATCGAGCTGATCGGGATGGGGCGTGAAGGGGTGGGCAGGGGAGGCGGCCCGACAGTGTCCGCACGGGCCACATCCGGCTCGGCGACGGGAGGAGCGACGATGGGGGGCTCGACGATGGGCGGCGCCGCCGCGCTGTCCGCTCGCGGCAAGCTGTCGGCCGCCGCTCTCCGTGCCGCCGCCGCAAGGCTGTCAGCGGCAGCGACGGTCAGAACCGCGGACAGGGGTACCTGGACGGAATCAGCATCCAGCAGTGTCACCAGCGATGTGTCCAGCAGTTGATCGAGTGCCAGTGGACGTGTGAGATCGAGCCGGATCGTCATACTGTCCTGCACCGTCACCTCGCGCATGGAAGGTCCGACGGTATCATGCACGAACGTGTACAGCTCGACGAACGCGGAATCGACCAGCTGAACGGTCGTACTGTCCCAACCTTCGCGGCGGTCGATCGCGAAGTTGCGGTTCGCATCGATGATTCCACGCACCAGCAGCGAGCCTGACGGCACGAAGGGCAGGATGAAGCGCCCCGTGGAGTCGCTCCGGGCGACGTACAGCGTTGTATCGCGCCCTCGTGGAACCAGTGCCTGGACGAGCGCGTTCCGGGAGATCGAACCGGTCTCCCAGTCGAAGACCACGCCTGTTACCCTGGTTCCGGGAATCGGTCCGCCGGTCGAGAAGACGGTCGTGGCCGCCGTGTCCAGTACGTTGTTGCGCAGGTCAGTGATTCCCGGCAACAGAGTGACGACGTAGACCGTGCTGTCGCGCCAGCCACCGGGCAGACGTACGCTGATGCGGTCACGGTGCCAGCGCACGTCCGGCTCTCCCTGGTACGGTGACACCAGCACGGCATCGGCCAGCGTCGTTGCCCTGGCGGGCTTCTCCGCAACCACCTCGTCGAAGTTGAAGACGACCGAGCGTGGGCGTACGTCGACGGAGCCGGAATCGGGCGATATCGAGGTGACGCTGGGTGGCATGGGGTCAGGCGGCCCGCCGGGCGGCGCCGCCTGGTTGGCACAGCTCGCGCTTGCCCACAGCAGCGGGAGCGTCAGGAGCCGTGAAAGCGAGCGGGACACCGATCTGTGCATCACTTGCCGCACAGCGCGCCTACCTTGTCGCGCAACTGGTCGCGGCGCGCAGACCACTCCACTGCCTTCTGTCGTTCAGCGGCCACGATATCCTGCGGCGCTCGGGACAGGAAGCCTTCATTGGTCAGGCGCGACTGCAGCGCGGAGAGCTGCTTCTCGAGCTGACCGAGTTCGGTGCGCAGCTTGGCGCACTCCCGGTCCAGATCCACCAGGCCGGCCAGCGGCACCACCACCGACGCGCCGCCGGGTAGCAGGGCGTGCGCGGCTGCTTCCTCAGGCGCGCGGTCGGACACGGTCACGTTCGCCCGAGCCAGCCGGCCCACGAGTGCTCGTTCCTCGCCGTAGGTGGTCCGGGCCTCCCCGTCGGCAATGATGACCGCGTCCACCGTCCGGCCCGGTGCAAGATTGTAGTCGGAGCGAATCTGACGGAGCGCGGTGACTGCGTTCCGTACCCGGTCGAACCCAGCTTCCTGTCCGAGGTCGGCGCGCCGCTCCTGCTTCGGCCACGCGGCTACCGGCAGATGTTCTCCGGCCATACGTCCCGGCAACCGTTGCCAGAGCGACTCGGTGACGAATGGGATGATGGGGTGCAGCAGACGTAGCGCGAAGTCGAACGCGTGCGCGAGCACCGCCCGAGCTATCTCCCGGTCCGGACCCGGCTGGGCCAGCCGACTCTTGACACTCTCCAGGTACCAGTCCGCCAGTTCGTTCCACACGAAGTGGCGCGCACTCTCGGCGAACTCGTTCAGCCGTAGCCCCGACGAGCGCTCGGCGGCGGGCCAGACAGCGTGGTCGGGGCGCGCCGGTCCCAGGGCGGCGTCGCAGTCGGCGATCGCCGCATCCAGCCGGGCCAGTATCCAGTGGTCGGCCCGGGTCAACGATCGGGGATCGAGCCCGGCGACCGGAAGCACAGGGTCCAGCCCCACGTTGCCGAGCAGGAAGCGCCCGATATTCCACAACTTGGTGACGAAGTTGCGCCCGGTCGCGAAGGACTTCTCGAGATCTGCCGGATCCAGCGCGATATCCACTCCCAGGCCCATTCCGGCGACCACCGTATAGCGCAACGCATCGGCACCGAACTGTTCCACCACGTCCAGCGGGTCGATGCCGTTACCGAGCGACTTGGACATCTTCCGCCCCTGGGTATCGCGGGCGATGCCGTGCAGCAGGATCGTGTGGAACGGGCTCTTGCCGACAAAGAAGTAGCCGGCCATGACCATGCGCGCGATCCAGAAAAAGAGGATGTCCGGAGCCGAGACCAGCACGTCCGTGGGGTAGAACGCGCGCAGGTCCGCCGCCTCCTCATCGGGCCAGCCAAGGGTGGAGAGCGGCCAGAGCCACGACGAGAACCAGGTGTCCAGGACATCCTCGTCCTGCCGCACCGCGCCACCGCAAGTCGGGCATGCCGACAGATCGTCGCGACTCACTATCGGATCGCTGCACGAGTCGCAGTACCATACCGGGATGCGGTGACCCCACCAGAGCTGGCGCGAGATATTCCAGTCGCGGATGTTCTCCAGCCAGTGGAAGTAGGTCGCCTCGTGTCGCTCCGGCAGGATCCTGAGCGACCCGTCGCGCAGCGCCTCCAGGGCCGGGCGGGCCAGGGGCTCCATCCTCACGAACCACTGGTCGGAAAGCCTCGGCTCCACAACAGTATCGCAGCGATAGCAGTGACGCACGGCGTGCTCGTGCACCTCCGTCTTCACCAGTCGTCCTTCCGCCACCAGCAACTCCACCACGCGCTTCCGGGCGTCCACGCGGTCCAGGCCGGCGAGCGCCGGCGGCACACGGCCAGCGGCGTCGCTCACCTCGCGCATCGTGCCCGTCTCGTCGATGACTACCGGGGTGGAGAGTCCCTTCCGCTTGCCGACCTCATAGTCGTTGGCGTCGTGTGCCGGCGTAATCTTCACCACTCCCGTGCCGAATTCCGGGTCGGCGTAGCTGTCGGCGACGACCGGGATCAGGATCCCGGTAATTGGCAGTCGGACGCTCCTGCCGACGATGTCGCGATAACGATCATCGTCCGGATGCACGGCTATCGCCACGTCTCCGAGCATCGTCTCCGGGCGCGTGGTAGCGACGGTGACGGTGCGCGCAGGGTCGTCTGCCAGAGGATACGCCACGTGGTAGAGTTTCCCGGTGCTGTCATGGAACTCGGCCTCCTCGTCGCTCAACGACGTGAGGCAGCGCGGACACCAGTGGATCACGCGGTGTCCGCGGTAGACGAGCCCTGCTTCGTGGAGCCTGACGAAGGCTTCGCGGACGGCGCGCGAGAGCTCGGGCGACAGGGTGTAGCCCGTGCGAGTCCAGTCGCAGGACGCTCCGATGGCGCGAAGCTGTTGGAGGATCACCCCACCAGTCTCCCGAACGAAGCCCTCGGTGCGGGTCACGAAGGCTTCCCGACCCAGCTCGAAGCGCGTCAGCCCCTCTTCGGCGAGTTGCTTCTCGATGACGTTCTGGGTGGCGATGCCGGCGTGGTCGGTACCAGGCACCCAGAGGGCCTCGTCGCCGGCCATGCGCCGCCAGCGGATGAGCACGTCCTGGAGCGTATTGTCCAGGCCGTGCCCCATGTGGAGGACCGCCGTGACGTTGGGCGGCGGGATGACGATCGTGAACGGATCGCGCGTGCCACCCATGCGTCGGGAGCGCTCGGATCTGGCGGTGAACAGCCCTGCAGCAAGCCAGGCAGCGTAGATATCGGCGTCGGTGGCCGCCGGGTCGTAGCGATCCGGCAACTCCATGAGGGGCGAGGAAGAGGTCATCGTGTCGTGAAGTTAACCGAGCCGGGAAGAGAGGCGTTAGGGGGACACTGTGGGATGAACGAGAGTGCCCCGACGATCCGGACGGATCGTCGGGGCACTCGTTCAGGCCAACCCGGGCGCGCAGCCCGACAGCTACTTGCCGCTGGCGGGGTTCTCCTTGGGCAACGGGTCAAGCACATGGTCGGCCTTCGGAACCCCCGTGGGCGAGGCTGCAGCTCCGCTTCCCCTCTGGCCGGCAGACGTGCCCTCGTGCTTTCGTCGTTCAGCCAATCCCTCGATGTCGTCGGCGGCGTTGCGTACGGCGTCATCGACAATCAAGCTGGGATTCTCCATGGAGTGCTTCGGCTCGGCCAGATTGTCGGCGTCAGCCGACGAACTCCGCCGGCGCCGGCGGCTACTGCCGTGCATGCTTTCCCAGTGCCCGCCACCCGCGGAGGCGTCGTAATGGTCCGTGGCCTCTTCAAGTTCGTCTTCCTCGCTCCGCACGGTGAGCCGGTTGACGACCGTGTTCACGCCGGGAACGCCGCGAGTGATGGTGAGGGCGAGCTGCATCTCGCTGGCAGCGTGCACCCAGCCGGTGAGCTCGATGATTCCCTCGCCTATGCCACCGATGTCCACGGCGCGTTCGCCGAGCACCGGATCGTTGCGGAAGGCCTCGAGGACGCGCTCCTCGAGTTCCTCCTCCGGCGTCAGGTCGTCGTCGAGGTCGTCGTAGCCTTCGCTGTCGTAGTCGTAGCCGGCGAGTTGCTGCATCTCGTCCTCGGCCTGCTGGAAGCGGTGGCGAACGCGTGCGCCAAGAGCCGAGAGACCGCCAACGCGTTGCGCGAGCAGTACACCGGCGGCCAGGCCGGCCAGCGCGCCAGCGACTACGAGGAGGGCGCCGCGGGACGGCGAATCATCGTCACGGAAGCGGATCTGAGGCATTGTCCCCTGTGGCGGTAGGTGTTGCGGAAGGATAGGTTGTGTTGAGCGAAAGGTCGAGCGCTCGCCATCATGGACGAGGCAAGAAGAAGGCCATCCGCGGGGCCACGGAAGCGGCTCCGACGGGCGTCCGGACCTGCTTCTCGACCCCGATAACCCTACGAACGACGGTATGTCGCAGATGGCGCGGGAAAGTAACGAGACAGCGGTCAGGGACAACGGAGCGTCACCGACCGGCGTGAGTGACGGTCAGATGCTCTCGCTCAGACTCCCCAACGGAGATGTGCGCGAGGTGGCCGTCGAGACACTCGCCCGGGAGGTCGTGGCGGGCATTGGCGAGAGGCTGCTGAAGGACGCCATCGCCGTGACCCTCGATGGCCAGGTGCTGGACCTCATGACGCCGCTTCGAGCCTCCGGTGATTTTCGAGTTCTCACCGCCCGCGATGCGGCCGCCCTGGACGTGCTCCGGCACAGTGGCGCGCACATCCTTGCCACGGCGGTACGCAGGCTTCGCCCGGACGCGAAGATCGGCTTCGGACCGGCCATCGAGGATGGATTCTATTACGACTTCGAAGTCGATCAGCCGTTCACGCCCGAGGATCTGGAAGCGTTCGAGAACGAGATGCGCCGCGTCGTCGCCGACCGCTTTCCCTTCGTCCGCGAGGAACTCTCCAAGGAGGAGGCGCGGCTGCGTTTCGCCGATGATCCACTGAAGCTGGAGCGTCTGGCGGAGTTGGGCGATGACGAGGTGATCTCGACGTACACGGACGGTCCCTTCGTGGATCTCTGTCGTGGACCGCACGTCCCGGATACTTCCTATCTGAAGCACTTCAAGCTGCTCAACACCGCCGGTGCATACTGGCGCGGCGATGAGAAGCGGCAGATGCTCCAGCGCATCTATGCCACGGCGTGGTTCAGGAAGGATGAACTGGACGCATACCTTCATCGGCTGGAAGAGGCGAAGCGTCGCGACCATCGCGTGCTGGGGCAGGCCCTGGACCTCTTCTCGACCGATCCGCGCGTCGGGCCAGGACTGATCCTCTGGCACCCCCGGGGTGCCACGATCCGCAACGAGATCGAGACGTTCGAACGCGAACTCATCCTGCGCCACGGCTACGAGCTCGTCTACACTCCCCACATAGTCAGCGAGAAGCTGTTCGAGATCTCGGGGCACCTGGAGAGCTTCAAGGCGGGCATGTTCGGCTCGATGGAGATAGACAACCACGTCTATCGTCCCAAGCCGATGAACTGCCCGGGTCACATCTGCATCTACCAGTCGAAGCAGCGTTCCTATCGGGAACTGCCTATCAGGTACGCCGAGTTCGGCACGGTCTATCGTTACGAGCGCAGCGGTGTGCTTCATGGAATGCTGCGCGTGCGCGGCTTTACCCAGGACGACGCCCATGTCTTCTGCACGCCCGCTCAGGTGGAGACGGAGGTGGGGCGCCTGCTCGACCTGGTGGACGAGATGCTGGCTGTTTTCGGCTACCCCTACACGGTCGAACTTTCCACCCGTCCCGAGAACGCCATCGGAACGGCCGAGGAGTGGGATGTGGCCGAGCGCACCCTGGCCGGTGTGTTGGAGAGTCGTGGACAGGAGTACACCGTCGACGAAGGGGGCGGCGCCTTCTATGGCCCCAAACTGGACTTCAAGCTCATAGACGCGATCGGCCGGAAGTGGCAGGGACCGACAGTGCAGCTGGACCCCAACCTGCCCGAGCGTTTCGACCTCGAGTATACGGGAGCCGACAACGCCGGCCATCGGCCGGTCACGCTCCACCGTGTGCTGGTGGGGTCCAT